>NZ_JBFEGM010000009.1:0-170378 GCF_047228845.1 Sporosarcina pasadenensis | reverse complement strand
GAGTGATTCCGCGCTCAAAGTGAGTGATTCCGCGCTCAAAGTGAGTGATTCCGCGCTCAAAGTGAGTGATTCCGCGCTCAAAGTGAGTGATTCCGCGCCCAAAGCGAGTGATTCCGCGCTCAAAGCGAGTGATTCCGCGCCAAAGCGAGTGGTCCCGCGTCCAAAGCGAGGTATCCCGTGCCTCAAAACGGGATCCACGCCCTCTATTCTTCCACTGTTATCCATTTCCTCGACCAATCTTCAATCTCTTTCATTATCGGTGTCAAAGATTTTCCTTTCTCCGTCAATGAATACTCGATACGCACCGGTGTTTCTGGGTATACTTCACGGACGACGAATCCGCGCTGCTCCAAATCCTTTAACCGCTCCGTTAATGTTTTACCGCTAACTCCCAATTTATCGGTCATTGTACAGAAGCGCTGTGGACCAGACAAGAGCTGATATAAAATCAATGCAGTCCATCTTTGGCTCAAGATGGAAACAGCCTTTTCGAAGCGCGGGCAAAGTTCAAATTCATTCATATGCCAAAATCCTTTCACGTAAAATCATTGTTTGTTGACAAATCATAGTATAGCATATAAAGTTAGTTACATAAAGTGAGTAACTTACCAGGAGGGATAGAATATGAATTTTCATCAACCACCACAAATATATACAGGGGAAGTCGTTTTGAAAGTGACTGACCTCGACAAATTGACTAGCTTCTATACGGAGATCATCGGATTTCGCGTGTTAAAAAAGGAAGATAACCGCATTGTGTTAACAGCGGATGGCAAAAATCCGTTGCTCGTATTGGAACAACCAGAACATATAATTCCGAAGGAGCCGAGACGAACGGGGCTTTATCATTTAGCACTTCTATTGCCGACGCGAGCGGATCTTGGAAAAGCGATTAAACATTTTTCAAAGAACCAAATACCTCTCGGGGCGTCAGATCACCTCGTGAGCGAAGCGTTGTACCTGTCGGACCCTGATGGAAATGGCATCGAAATCTATCGTGATCGGGAACCGGAATCTTGGAAATGGCAAAATGATTTTGTCGCGATGAGCACCGACCCGCTCGACGCAAGGGCGATTGTTGAAGAAAGCGGTAATGAGGAATGGAACGGCTTGCCTTCAGGAACGATCATGGGGCACGTCCATCTCCACGTCGCAAGCCTTCCCGAAACGCAAGCTTTCTATGAAGCTTTAGGATTCCGAGTCGTCACTCATTATCCGCAAGCTTTGTTCATGTCGACGGGAAATTATCACCATCACCTTGGACTGAATACGTGGAATGGAGCGGGCGCACCTCGTCCATCCATAGAAAGTGCCGGACTCAAAGCATACACGCTTGTTTATCCTGACGAAGAGACATTGGCTGCTGCAATTGAAAGAATTGAAGGGCTTGGTGCAACGGTGGCATCAAAAGCAGGACAATTCGTGACGGAAGATCCGGCAGGAAATGGAATCATTCTTCGAATCCACGGATAAAAATAATAAAAGATAGTTTAACCAATAAAATTGAAACTTCTTTCGACACGATACGTAAAAAACCGTATACTTGTACTTACTAGTTATCGAACGGTAAAGGACGTGGGAAATTGACGAAGAAGCTCTGGTTCCAAGTTGGCGTCGGCATTTTGCTAGCCATATTAATCATTAAATATTTCATGGAGATCAGTTTCATATTTGCGCCGGTCATCATTATTATTAAAGCGATCATTTTACCGCTGCTGCTCGGCGGCGTGCTCTATTACATGACTGAACCGATTCAGCGCTTCCTGGAAGATCGAAACATACCACGCTGGGGGAGCATTTTGTTCATCTTGGTGGGCCTTGTCGTCGTACTTGGGATATTTATCTCCATCATAGGACCCCAAGTGACGAAACAGGTGAATAATCTCGTTGATAATGCGCCGACGTTGGCGAGGGACTTTGACGTCATAAAGGATAAGTTGTTGCGACAGAAGGAAGATTTGCCAGAAAATCTGCAGAAATCGATTGACAGTGCTGCCGATTCGCTACAGACGATTGCCGTGAATTTTAGTAAATGGATCGTCCAATTTCTGCAATCCTTTTTCCAAGCGATATTCCTGCTCGTATTGGTGCCGTTCTTCTTCATCTTCATGTTGAAGGATCATGAGAAATTCGCCCCCCTCATTTATAACTTCTTCAGCGGCGAACGTCGTGATTGGGTGAAGAAGACTTTGAGTGACATCGACAACGTGTTGCGCTCTTATATTCAGGGCCAATTTCTGATCAGTGCAATATTGGCAGCTCTCATTTTTATCGGATATTTGATCCTCGGTCTGCAATACGCATTGTTGCTAGCGATTTTCGCGCTTTTCATGAACTTAGTGCCATTTATCGGGCCATGGATTGCTGTCGCACCGGCACTCATCATCGCCTATATGGACAGCCCTAAACTTGTCATTGGCGTCGCGATCGTCACGCTTGTCGCCCAGCAGATCGACAGCAACCTTATCACACCGAACGTCATGGGCAAATCTCTCGACATCCACCCGCTCACAGTCATTACAATCATCTTGGCAGCGGGCAACATTGCTGGATTCGTAGGCATCATCGTCGGCGTGCCAGTGTATGCGGTCGGAAAAGTGATTGTACGGAATATTTATGAACAACGAAGAAAAATCAAACATGCCGCTACGAAAAACGTGTCGGGATAACGATAATAATTGCCGGTATTGGAATAAGCCAATACCGGCTTTTTCATTTCCTGCAGCATTAGAAATTTCAAATGATATAATAAAAGCAAATAGGGTGACGACTGGACGTGGGATGATGCAGCATGACGGCTATACGTTAAAAGATCTTCAATTTTGGAAAATCGTAATCGGTTTGGGATTCGCTTCTATTTTCATTTTCGCCTCGATGTACGCGATGCAACCGCTCCTGCCTTTATTCACGACAGAATTCGGCATATCGGTTTCATATGCAAGTATGGCAATGTCGATGACGACGATCGGCCTCATTGTCGGGCTCATTGTCCTCGGTTTCTTTTCGGATCGGAACGGGCGGAATGTATACATCTACCTTTCCTTGATCGGATCGGTCATTCCATTTATCATTATCGCAAATACGGATTCATTCCTGCTTATCGTCATTCTCCGCTTCGTGCAAGGGTTTGCGCTCGCTGGCGTGCCGGCTGCCGCGCTCGCGTATATTAGTGAGGAAATACATAGGCAGTTTACAAGTGTCGCAACAGCGCTCTACATATCTTTTAATGGACTTGGAGGCATGATCGGCCGTTTCATGACGGGGTTCATTGCCGAACAGGCTTCGTGGCAAATGTCTTTATACATACTGTCGATTTTCGGGACGGTTCTATTCATCATCCTGCTATTGACACTGCCAAAATCAAGGAATTTCGTGCCGACCGATACGACCTTCGCGAAAGATATTGAAGGGATCGTTTTTCATCTGAAGAATCCCGCTTTGCTCATCGTATTCGGTTTAGGAATCGTCCTTCAATTATCTTTTACAGGAGTGTGGACGTATTTACCGTTCCATCTAATTGATCCACCGTATTTCCTTTCACTCGAAACAATTTCATACTTATATTTGGCGTATGGGTTCGGAGTCATCGGTGCTCCACTCGCAGGGTGGCTTGCGGGAAAGTTCGGTCTGCGCAACGTCAGGTTTGCAGGGGTTGTTTTACTAGCCTTGGGGATTGGTCTGACAGCACTTTCACCGCTCATCCTTATCATTATCGGTCTCTGTATTGTCTGCTTAGGATTTTTCACCGCCCATTCCTTGACGGCGGCATCTGTCAGCAAGGAAGCGACCCATCATAAGGGCAGTGCGTCAAGCCTCTATTTAGTTTCTTATTATATCGGCGTGGCGATGGGGAGCACGTTGCTTAGCCCGCTGTATGAGACGTTCGGCTGGGCCGGCCTCATTGCACTCGCGGCGATTTTGCCGGTAGCTTATGTAGGGATGATCCGGTATCAACGAGCGAAGAAGGCGTAGGGAATAAAAAACAGGGCTGCCGTAGAATATGGCTAGCCCTGTTTTCAATTCATTCATTTAAACGATTCCGGAATAGTTGTAAGATCGATTCCCCATAGCAGCGGAAGCAAGAAGTAAATGGATGCTGTCACGAGGACAATACCAATAATATTGAGTGCAAATCCTGCCTTCGCCATATCGGGAATCCGTAAATAGCCGGAACCGAATACGACGGCGTTCGGCGGAGTGGCGACCGGCAGCATGAATGCACAAGAAGCAGCAACACCTGCAGCAATCATGAGTGCAAACGGATGGAATCCTAATGCGACGGCAAGTGAAGCCATGATTGGATACATCATGGATGCTGTTGCCGTGTTAGATGTAATTTCCGTCAAGAAGATAACGAGTGTCGCAACGATAATAATGACGACGAGTACATGTACGCCACTCAAACCTGACAATTGCGATCCGATCCAAACGGAAAGTTCCGAGCTGACGAATCCAGCCGCGATTGCAAGACCGCCCCCGAATAGCAATAGAATACCCCACGGCAATTTGACGGCTGTGTTCCAATCCAAAAGATGGTCGCCTTTCTTGTTGACCGAAGGGATGATGAATAAAATAATCGCAAATACCATTGCAATGACACCATCACTTAACCCATCAATGAACTTGGAAAGCAGGAACGTACGAGTAATCCAAGAGAAGGCGGCCAACACAAAAACGGTCAAGACAATTTTTTCTTCCGTAGAAGCTTTGCCCAGTTTCTGCTTTTCGCTATCAATGATGCCTCGTCCGCCAGGCAATGTCTTAATTTTTGACGGATAAGCGAATTTCACTAGATAGACCCAAGTGATTAATATGAAACTCCAAGCAAGTGGTACACCGAACATCATCCACTTCGCGAAAGATAGCTCGATGCCATACATTTTATCGATTGCCCCAGCCAGCAATGTATTCGGCGGTGTCCCGATTAATGTTGCGATGCCGCCCAGTGAAGCCGAATAAGCAATTCCCAACATTAGCGCCTTACCGAATCCGAAGTTCTCTTTCGACGTGTCGACTGAAGGGTCGTCCTTCAGCGCATCCGAGATTTGATAGATGATAGCTAGCCCGATCGGTACCATCATCATTGCCGTCGCCGTATTGGAAATCCACATGGAAAGGAATCCGGTCGCAACCATGAAACCTAAAATGATGCGGTCCATATTCGTTCCAATAGCCGAAATGATCGTCAATGCGATCCGGCGATGCAAGTTCCATTTTTCCATGGCAAGTGCAATCATAAAGCCACCCATGAATAAAAAGATCGTTTCATCTCCGTATGCAGATGCGGTCAATTTCACTTCCATTCCGCCCGACAAAGGAAACAGCACGAGCGGCAATAACGAAGTGACCGGAATCGGAATCGCTTCCGTAATCCACCACGTTGCTATCCACATCGTGCTCGCTAAAATGGCGACACCCGCAGGCGAAAGTCCTTCCGGCTTGAAAAATAATAAAGTAAGAAAGAATAATAGCGGTCCTAACGCTAACCCGACTAATTGTGCAGGTGAATAACTCCGCGGATCCCGCCCGCCCCCTGCATTCCCAACACCGACCTTCTGTCCGCCTCCGCCGCCGGACGCCATCTCTGACGAATCCGGACGGAAAAAGAAACGAAACAGGTCTTTCACCTGATCATGCATATGCCACAATCGATTCCATGTCGATGAAAACATGTCGAATTCCCCCTTTATGTAATTATTAAAATTTTTAATACATTACGAGTATACTATTCAACTAATTGGGGTACAAGACGGCAAAACGTATTCGGAGCTTAAGAGATATCGTACTCTTTGTAAATAAAAAAATGAAAACCCATTTATTGAGTTTTCACTTCGTTTTTATTTTCGAAATACAATCCCCAATGCAACCCACATCCCGGATTGAATTTCGCTTCGCAAGAAGGACAGCGATATCCGCTATTCTTGTATTGATCAACCGTCAACTCATATTTACATTTTCCACAAAGCACAGCCTTCTCACCGAACGTCTCTTTTGGCCATACCTTATGGTCCCCACATCCTGATTCCTCATGGCAAGAAAAGCAAGGATAATAAGTTTGGCAGCAATAAAACTTTATCGCTATAATATCGAGTTCTGAATGGTAATGTGTACACCTTGTTTCTTGGTCGATAATGTTCCCCATAACTTTAATCGCTTTCATTTATTCCTCCTGTAGTCGTGTATATTTAGCACAGAATGCACATCCTTATCTAAAAAAGGACTGATTTTATGCTGAATGAATATCCAATTATCCACACAAATATATGGGATGCAGTTTGGGCAGTGCCGGTTGTTTTGTTAATTGTACTGGCGGCCAAATGGTTATTTCATGTGCGTTCAAGCTGGCTGTCGACGGTTGCGACGGTGTCTGCATTGCTCTTATCCATTTTCATCAGCCACCGCGGCAATTTACCAGCAGGAATTTTCATGGGCTTTTTTTATTCCGGAGCAGCAATTGGCGTCTTATATTCCGTAAAGCAGAGCTTTTTGGCGATTCGTGAAAGTTGATTATTTCAACGGACAAAATCCGCATTGCATTAAACCAGGCACATCCTTGGATAAGCAACATGTCGTCCGGACTGTCGTGTTCAAAAGATCGGACGGCTTTCTTCCTTTTAGAAATGTCGAGAATAGTGAGCGTGGTGCAATACCTTGCCATGTATGGTCATCGTGTAAAATGTTGAAATCGCACTGTGCTTCCTCGCTCGTTCCAGGGTTTGAAAGCAGAACATGGTATTGCCATAATAAGAAACCAAATACATTTTCCCATAGCGTCAAAGGTGAGATAGATGCAACGGTTCGTAATTGGCGGATGACTTTGTCTGCGAACATGAGCAAGTTTCGGATGACTCCCAGGCGTTCGCTATCATCAACGGGGCGCCAGTCCGTTACATTAGCAAATGTACTGACGGTCCTATTTCCGTATTCCTCAACTGCTCCGAATGAAAGACTCTCATCATTTCCGTCCCAAATTGCATCGTAAACCGCCAAATTGTAAAGTTGTGTGTTAATAAACATCCCTAACCTTCGCATGAAAAAAGATGCTGCGACAGTTTTGTTCGGGCTACTGCTCACAGTTTGTATGGCTATCAAACAAGCCTCTGTCTTCTGCTCATCTAACAAATCCTGAAGAGTAAACAAGGGATGTTTGGGTATATCAATGTAAACACTATAACTATTCAATTGTATAATTTGATCGCTTGTTAATTTTGTCATGTTTTTATTATACGTATTGTCCCACTATTCAACAAGTTGAGCGAGCGCTCGGTCTGTAATATACTGAATAAAACAACAGCAGGGAAGTGTGACATATGACAAAGCGTTTGAGTCCGTTGGAGTTCATCGGTTTAGTTGATAAAAATATGGACATTATTATTCCTCTGGCGAATGGCGAGCCACACGGTTTGTTGGATCTACTTGAGGCGCATCATGAGAAGCTGGACAATGTTAAGGTGCACCAAATGTTAGCTTTGCGAAATCGTGATTATATAAATGGTAAGATGAAAGGTCATCTCTCACATATTTCATATTTTCTAAGCGGCGCAACAAGGAAGGCCTATTGGGAAGGCCATGTTGAATTAATTCCTAATGCGTTCCAAGAAGTGTATAGGTTGCTAAGGAAAACGACGAAGAAGCCGATTGTCATGGCAGTCGCTTCGCCGATGGACAAGTATGGCTACTTTTCGCTTGGTACGAACGCGGATTACGCGGCAGAATTCATCGGTGAAGTTCCGTTCGTTTTGGAAGTGAATAAGCATATGCCACGCACTTTTGGAGCGAATCAAATCCATATTAGTCAAATTGCCGGCTTTATTGAAAATGATTTGCCGTTGACTGAAGAGGTATCGCCGGTGATTACAGAGAAGGATCAGAAAATCGCGGAGTATATTACGGAGGACATCCAAGATGGCGATACGCTGCAAATCGGCATCGGCGCGATCCCGAATGCAGTCATGAAGATGCTGAAGGAGCGCAGGCATTTAGGCATTCATACGGAAATGCTGACGGATGGAGTAGTGGATCTTGTTGAAGCTGGTGCGGTGGATGGGATGAAAAAGTCCTCAAATAAAGGGAAGATTATTGCCACGTTCGCTTTTGGTTCCCAACGTTTATATGATTTTCTTGATAACAATCCTTCGGTAGAGTTTTTGCCTGTAAGTGTCGTCAATGCCGCATATGAAATTGCTAAAGAAGATCATATGGTGTCGATTAATGCGACGACGGAAGTCGACTTGTATGGGCAATGTGCTTCGGAAACGGTGGCGGGCAAATATTACTCCTCAAGTGGCGGCCAGGCGGACTTTGCGAGAGGTGTACGATTGTCGAAATACGGCAAAGGGTATGTATGCATGCATTCAACGGCGAAGGACGATACGATTTCAAGAATTAAACTCCATTTGGCGCCGGGTTCTGTTGTAACGACTTCGAAGAACGACGTGGATAATATCGTGACGGAGTATGGGATTGCCAGATTGCACGGGAAGTCGCTATCTGAGCGGGCGAAAGCACTAATCAACATCGCGCATCCGAAATTCAGGGAAGAATTATGGCATGAAGCAACAGAGTTTGGATTGATAGAGTAAGAGGAGGAGCCGATTGGGGCTTCTCTTTTTTTATTGAAACCGATCTAGTCGCTTCCTTTGGGCTGAGTTCAAGACGAATTGTCGTCGAACGGTGATCAATTCACTTAAATCGGTAATAAACAAAATTGTTGCCCTCTACATACCCTCGGAGGTATAGTAATTTACAGGAAGAATACCTCAGTGGGTATTTATTGATTATCAATGTCCCTGAAAAAAGAAGGAGTGACAACCGATGGAATGGATCATCATCATAGCAATTGTCGCATTCTTTGCATGGCGTATGATGCCGTCAAAAGGCGTGAAATCGGTATCGACCGACGAATTGAAGACGGTGTTGAAAGATAAGTCGAAGCAATTCATCGATGTCCGTACGCCGGCAGAATACAAAGGGCGCCATATTAATGAATTTAACAATATCCCTTTGAACTTGTTGAAATCCAAGTTGGATAAACTCGATAAGAATAAAGAGATTGTCGTCATTTGCCAGAGCGGCATGCGGAGTTCTCAAGCCGCAAATATCCTGAAAAAATCGGGATTCACAAATGTCACGAACGTCAGGGGCGGCATGAGCGCCTGGCGCGGATAAGGTAATAAAACACGAAAGCATCTGCTGTTGAAATCGCGGCAGGTGTTTTTTTGCGTCCAAAGCGAGCCATCCCGCGTCCAAAGCAGTCCGTCCCGCGTCCAAACCCACCCATCCCACGTGCCAAACCTCGCCCATTCGCTAAAAACCGCGCCATTTGCCCAACCAAACCCATAGGCATACACATATTATTGTTATGAAGAGGTGGTGAACGTTGAAAAAAGATAAGGCGACTATTGGACGCGATCCGTATGAGGTTGAACAGCGTGAATGGAAGCAGAGACAATCGAAGGAACGATATAAGCAGCTATTGACGATCGCTTCGCCAATCTTCCTTTTACTGTTGTGGGAAGTGATGTCAAGGACGGGAATAATGGATATCCGGTTTTTCCCTCCGCCCTCCGCCATTTTAGGCACATTTGGAAAAATGATTGCGAGCGGGGCGATGGCGGATCATATTGGGGTATCGTTGTACCGGATTTTTGCAGGGTTCCTCGCAGGAGTCATACCCGGGGTAGTCATCGGTTTACTGATGGGGCTTTATTCGCCGATCCGGCATTTTGTTCAACCAATCGTCATGGCGCTTATGCCGATTCCGACGCTTGCGTTGCTACCGATTATCATCATCCTATTTGGAATTGGTGATCTGTCGAAAGTTGTCACGATTGCGGGAAGCGTGTTTTTCCCGGTTGTCATTAATACGGCGGCTGGCGTCTTGAACATCGATCGAATTTATTTGGACGTTGCAAATAATTATGGAGCAGGTAAACTGCAGTTCTTCTTCAAAATTGCATTGCCTGGCTCATTGCCGGTCATGCTGGAAGGGATTCAAATGGGGCAGGCAATCGCCTTGTTGACGATTGTTGCTGCGGAAATGATGGGGGCAACTTCGGGTATTGGCTATTTGATCTGGACGTCGTATAAGGCCTTTCTGTTGAAGGAAATGTATGTCGGCCTCATCCTCATTTCATTTTTCGGCTATCTCTTCTCCTTGATGCTTCGCGGTCTTCAGAAAAAGTTGTTACCTTGGAGGTGATTGGATGAGAAAGAATGCGAAAATCGAAATTAGGAATCTGACGAAAGCATTTTACAAAAAACAATCGAGTGTGACAGCGCTCGACGATATTTCCCTTTCAATCGGAGAAGGGGAATTTGTCTGTATTGTCGGACCGAGCGGCTGTGGCAAAACAACATTACTACGTATACTGGCGGGTCTCGAACAGCCAAGTGTCGGTGAATTCGAAATCCGTTCGGAACAAGAAGGGCGTCCTCTCCAATCAATGGTATTCCAAGAAAGGGGAGTCATTCCCTGGCTGACTGTGAAGGAGAATGTCGCATTTGGGTTGAAAATGCGCAAAATGCCGAAGAATGTCATTCAGGAGAGGACGGACTATTATTTAAAAAAGACGGGTCTTGATCGGTTTGCACATCTTTTCCCGAAAGAACTTTCCGGGGGGATGAAACAGCGGGTGAGCATTGCCCGTGCGTTCGCAAATGACCCGGAAATCTTGCTGATGGATGAACCGTTCGCAGCACTCGATGAACAGAATAAATTCATCCTACAAGAAGAATTGCTTTCCATATGGTCAGAAACGAGAAAAACAGTCATTTTCATTACGCATAGCATCGATGAAGCGCTATTGCTGAGCGATCGGATTCTGCTCATGAGTGCACAGCCCGGTCAAATCATACAACAAATTAAAATCGACACACCGCGGCCTCGGACGATAGAAGATATCCGGAAAGATCCGAAGCTCGCGGAGCAATTTGTCGACATTTGGAAGCATTTGCAAGATGAAGTGCAGCGGTCTAGGAAAGAGAATAGATGAAATGGGGAGAAAAGGTGAAAGGGTTCAAATATGGTTGGATGATGATTTTGGCTGCAATGCTTTTACTTGCCGGAGCATGCGCCAAAAAAGAGCCCGCTCCGCAGACGAAAGTGGAAACACCTCCTGGCGATTCAGTCGTTGAGCCGCCATCCGGGGATTTGGCGCCGCTAGATAAAAGGGTGAAGGTGTTGATTGCCGAAGACGGTGCGGCTTCCGGAGCGGGGTTCTATATTGCGAAGGAAAAAGGGTATTTTGAGGACTATAATATTGAAGTGGAATTTGCCGATTTCGCCAATAGTGATGACATGCTGCCGGCACTTGCCGCTGGGGAAGTCGATATAGCTGGAGGAGTTTCGACCGCATCTTTCTTCAACGCTATCGCGCAAGGCATCGACGTTCGGATCATTGCGGATAAAGGGCATAATATGCCAGGAAAATCGTATTTCACTTTCGTAATCGGCAACCATATGGTAGATGAAATTAAGGATTATCCTGATTTCCGCGGGAAGAAGATTGCCGTGTCTTCCAGAAACTCGATTGATGGATATATTTACGAGGAAATGTTGAAACATGCGGGATTGACAGAGGATGACGTAGAGTATGTCCATATCGCGGATTTCGGTTCGATGCTTGGTGCGATTAACGCTGGAACAATCGACGCAGCGTTGAATATCGAGCCGCTCATAGCGCAAGGGGTCGCAAACGGCTTCCACGTCCGATTCAAAGATGCAACCGATTATGCACCTGAATCGCAGATTGCGATGGTTCTCGCTTCGCCAAAATTCATGGGTGATGAAGAAATTTCGCTACGCTTCATGGCCGCTTATTTGAAAGGTGTCCGGGATTACAACGACGCGTTCTTTAAAGGGGAAGGCAAGGAAGAAATCGTCGATATCATGGTGAAGCATACTGCTTTGAAAGATCCGGAGCTGTGGGATAAAGTGAATGTCACTGGTCTTGATCCGGACGGAAAGATGTTCGTGGATGATATTAAGAAGCAATACGAAACGTATAAAGCGAACGGCGCAATCTTGGGTGATATTGATTTTGATAAAGCTGTAGATACATCATTAGCCGAAGAGGCAGTGGAAATAATCGGGACATATGAGTGACAGGGAAATATGCCCTTCAATGTTGAGAATTTAACTAAAGGAGTGAAATTCCATGGGATATTTCCCGCTCGAGGGTACACCGAGTCCACAATCTCCTCCTCCAACATTCATACCACCAAAACCTTCTGTGTCCTATATCGTCGACTGTCTATATCAAAACACTTATGTATGGCTTATAAATGGCAACCAATTTTGGTTTTATCCTACTCGTGTGGAATTCGGAGAAGTGTCTG
The DNA here is from genome assembly GCF_047228845.1 of Sporosarcina pasadenensis. Taxonomy (NCBI): domain Bacteria; kingdom Bacillati; phylum Bacillota; class Bacilli; order Caryophanales; family Caryophanaceae; genus Sporosarcina; species Sporosarcina pasadenensis. The sequence goes on along the minus strand of NZ_JBFEGM010000009.1, from coordinate 158,039 downwards.
GATATAGGTGGAACGGTGCCTTCTGGCAATTCTACGGTATTGACCCCAGATTTATAGATGCTGTTGCCTGTTATCCTACTCCAACCCTATACTAAAATCCAAAAAGCCTTATGGTAATTAAAAACCACAAGGCTTTTTCCTTTGTAATTTGCATGCTTAGTGAGTGCTAATCGAATGTCAAATTGAGTAGGGCATTGTTAGGCAACAAAATAGGACATCAATTCATATGTGAATTGTGTCCCCAATTGGTTGATAGTAAAGTTTCTCTCCATCAACCGAACCTATGCAACGGGCATTTTTTTCTTTGCAATCGATGTATGGTAACTGTGCAGTCCCATGCCGATAATGATGACGGCGATTCCGAAAAGTGAGAGCGGGCCAGGTAGAGCGATATGTAAAATGAGCATTTCACCGATCATCGCGAAAATGAGCTCGGTCGATTGCGTCGCCTCTACGGCAGCGAGCTTGCCTTGGTCATGCTGGACAAGGTCAGTAGCCATGAAGAAGAGTGTAGTCGCAATGACGCCTGAACTGACAGCAACAATCAATGATTGGATCACTTGATTCCCGGATGGCAAGCCGACGGTCACCGTCGCGTAAATGGCAAATCCGATCCACACCGGTATCGTCATCAACGTCATCGCAAGGACCCGTTGAAATGTATCAAGTCTACCTTGCAGTAAATCCATCATCTTCCGATTTCCTAAAGGATAGGCAAAGGCGGCGATCAGCACCGGAAAAATGCCGAGCGACAAAGTTCGCATATCGACACTTTTCGCATTCGGAATTTGAATAAGGACGACGCCAACCAAAATGATCAATGAAATGGCTAATGAAATCAATGGGATCCGTTGTCGAATCTTCCTTTCACCATTCTCGGCCTTTACGACAATAACAAAGAACGGGGCCAATAAAACACCTGCCACAATCGTCAATTGCCATGTCCCAGCAAGCAACCATCCGGGACTATATGCTGCCGAAAAGGTTAAAGGGGCGTAGAAGAGGACGAATGCCACGACACTCCACCCGAAAAAGGGAAGGGGCTTCGTCGCCATTGCCTTGCCTGTATCCCGAAGCCCTTTACGATAAGCGACAATGGCAATTAAAAACGGAACCATGAAAAAATAACGGAGGGAAGCGCTCCATAACCAGCTGCCCCCCGAAATCTCCATCGACCTGTTCAAAACGAACGTCACCGCGAAAAACAAAGATGACAGGATCCCGATCCAAATGACTTTCACAGTGACGGCCTCCTCCTTATGCCCGCTCTTCGAAAAGCTTCACAGCCTCGATGATGACATTCGTCGCCTTCTCCATATTGTCGACGGAGATATATTCGTATTTTCCATGGTAATTCTCTCCGCCCGTGAAGATGTTTGGCGTCGGCATGCCCATATAGGAAAGCTGCGATCCGTCCGTACCCCCACGCACCGGCACAATATCCGGCTTGATGTCGAGCGCTTTGAATGCATCCGAAATAATATCGACAATTTCCATGACAGGCTCGATTTTCTCGCCCATGTTGAAGTATTGATCGTTAAGCTCAAGTTCAATAGCATTATCGCCATGCTCTTTTTTCAATTGTGTCACTGTATCAACAAACAATTGTTTTCGTGCTTCAAACGTTTCGCGATCGAAGTAGCGGATAATATAATGCAACTCGGTCTTCTCGACGGAGCCTTTCACATCCATCAAGTGAACGAATCCTTCATAGCCATCCGTCACTTGCGGAATTTCAACTGCTGGCATCGCCGCTTGGAATTGATTCGCAATCAAAATCGAGTTCACCATTTTATTCTTTGCGGACCCAGGATGCACATTCGTGCCGTGAAAAGTCACTTTCGCTCCGGCCGCATTGAAGCTTTCATACTGCAGTTCTCCAAGAGGTCCGCCATCCATCGTATAGGCGTATTTCGCACCGAACGCTTCCACATCGAATTTATGAGGTCCACGTCCAATTTCTTCGTCAGGCGTGAAAGCAACACGCAGTTTTCCGTGTTTAATTTCAGGATGCTGAATCAAATACTCCATCGCTGTCACGATTTCAGCAATTCCGGCTTTATTGTCCGCCCCTAACAACGTCGTGCCATCCGTTGTGATGAGTGTGTGACCGATATAATTCTTCAGCTCAGGGAAAGTAGAGACAGACATTGTCGTCTGTGCATTCAATTGGATGTCGTTGCCGTCATAATTGTCCACTCGTTGCGGATTGACGTTTTTGCCTGTATAGTCTGTCGCAGTGTCGACATGCGCCAAAAATCCGATTGTCGGGACCTCTTTATCCGTATTGGCAGGAAGAGTTGCAAATAAATAGCCGTTCTCATCCAATGTGATTTCTTCCATTCCGATGTCAACAAGCTCTTTTTCGAGTACATGCAACAGATCCCATTGGCCTGGTGTGGATGGTGTGGATGTACTATTTGAATCCGATTGTGTATCGATTTTCGCATAGCGTGTCAGACGTTCGATCAGTTTTTCTTTCATTCCAAATACCTCCAGTTAGTGAAAAACATAGTTTTACTTATCTTATCAGATTGTTTCGATTCACGGAATACTTGACGACCCGACTTCCGATGCTTGCTGCAATGAAAACTTGTGCAGCATAGTATGTCACCATGACGAAAACATCCCGATAAGGAATGTCGGTGATGAATCGGTCAATGGCGAGCACGGAATCAGAGGACATGAATAGCAATGCACCTATAATAGCGAGTGGCATTCTCGTACGAATCGCCATCCATCCCATCGTCAAAATGACTGCGATATAGGCAAGGATAGCAACGCCTAGAATTGATTGTCCATTTGCGAATTGGGATCCGGCAATCCAGATGGCCATTGCGGTACCGTAAAGCACAAGCAGGATTGCGGCCCACATCGGTACCCGTTTACGGCTAGCAGACTTGAATGCGGAGATGTAAAAAAGATGCCCGATGAAAAAGGTGATTAGCCCTGCCATGAACCAATAGATGACACCATCTGCAATCATGCAGACGAACAATCCGGCAATAACAATTCTTTTATATATCCGTGACACGAGCGGCAGAGTCATCGCAGCGAACATAATAATGAGTGCCATCGGGATGAGCTTCATGAAAATCTTGAAACCGACCGGATCCGGTGGAATGAAAAAAATATAAATGGCACCCATTATGATGATAGCTGTCAATAGAATATTCCTCACTGCATGTACAGCTCCTCTCCAACCCTTCATTTCGATAGGAGGAGGTGGAATCCCTTCTATTTTAGTGTCGTCAACAGCTTTTTTGTCCGTAGGATATCAATGAAAACCTCCAAAGCCTTCGTTTGGAACGGTGTGTTTGTCACAATCGAAAATTGGCGGCGATAGGGGAGTCCTGTAACATCCAGCACCCGTAAATCGCCGTTTTTCAGCTCTTTCTTTATAGACCAATGGGAAAGCAGGCTTATTCCGAGACCTGCCTCGACCGATTCTTTAATTGGTTGGGTGCTGCTGAAATTCATAAGCTTCATTGGTGAAATCCCATGCTGCTCGAATAAGTTATCCGTCGCCTCCCGAGTTCCGGAACCATGCTCACGGACAATCCAAGTCTCTTTCTCCAAATCAGCCATTCCGAGCGGTCCTTTCCTACTTGCAAGTGGATGGTCGACTGCACTGACAATTACCATGGCGTCTTCTGCAAAATCCTCAACGATGAGCCTCGCCGCATTGAATTTTCCTTCCACGATGCCGATATCGAGCTGATGGCTTGCGACAAGATCGGCAACGGTAGATGTATTGCCGATTGTAACTGTCGGTTGGATATCGGGATAAGTCTGTTGCAAATTGGCGATAATGCGTGGCAGCACGTATTCTCCAAATGTATAACTCGCTCCAATCGACAGCGGACCGCTCGCCTTATTCGCCAGGTCGTCGACAAGACTTTGCATTTTCGTATACAAAGCAAGAATTTCCTTTGCATGATGAAAGACGATCTCACCGGCTTTGTTGAGGCGTACGTATTTATTCGTGCGCTCCAAAATTCTTGCCCCAATCTGCTCTTCGAATTGGCGGATATATTGGCTCACAGCCGGCTGGGTCATATGAAGCTCTTCGGCAGCGCGTGAAAAGCTCTCTTTTTCCGCTACCGTAACGAACACTTTAAGTTGTTGGTCCATCTCCATCACTCCTTGCCACCAATTATAAGGGTTTACTTATCATAGTTATTATTATAATTTATTTTACTTATGGAAGGCCGCATATTACGCTTGTACAGGAGGTGTTATATATGAAAGAAAAGAAGAGCACCAGGGACAACGGCATGTGGATCGTAGGGATTGCTTTTACATTTTTTATTGCATTATTAGGTTTTTTATTGGCGAAAGTACCTGGATTCAACCATGTCGGACAATTAGCAAGTGCCATTATCATAGCTGTCGCATATAGACAATTATTCGGTTATCCTGAAGCACTTCGCAGCGGAATCACATTCTCCTCGAAAAAGCTTCTGAGGCTAGCGATTATTTTATACGGATTGAAATTAAACATTGATGTCGTTTTCCGCGACGGGCTCGGATTGCTGGCGCGCGATGTACTCGTCATTGCATTTGCCATCGGGCTTATGGTCCTTCTTGCCAAATGGCTGAAGGCGGATAAAAGCATCTCCATGCTGCTTGGGGTAGGAACGGGGGTATGCGGAGCTGCAGCAATCGCGGCGGTTGCACCGATCATTAAGGCGAAGGATGAAGATACCGCAATCGGAGTCGGCATCATCGCGATGCTCGGGACCGTGTTTGCAATCGGCTATACAGTATTGCGACCGATTGTCCCGTTGCTTCCGACTGAGTACGGGATCTGGTCGGGTATGAGTCTCCACGAATTGGCGCATGTTGCAATTGCAGCGGCTCCTGCAGGAGAAGATGCACTCGCAATTGCACTGCTTGCGAAACTCGGCAGGGTATTTTTATTAGTGCCGTTATGCTTCATTTTCATTTATTTCATGAAACGCAAAAGCAAGGGGGAAGAAGAGGGGCAGAACAAAATCGAATTTCCTTGGTTCCTCGTCGGGTTTATTGCAATGAGCTTATTCGGAAGCTATGTGCTAGGCCACTCGATTCCGGTATCTGACAGCGTAATGGCAGGAATCAGCACCGCAACGACGTGGCTATTGACGGCCGCCATGGTCGGACTCGGCTTGAACGTCAGCTTGAAAGACTTGCGTGAACGCGCGATGCGTCCGTTGATCGCGGTGACGATCACATCGATCTGCTTGTCTGTTTTGGTGTATTTCATAATATAAATAAAAAAGGGCACTCCTTGATGGAGATGCCCTTTTAGTATAAATTAATCTACAGAGTAGTTCTTATGAGAAACAACGGTGAGATTGGATGCGGCGCCGATACGGTCGGCGTCGTCCTCTGAAATTTTAACGATGACCGAGTTTTCAAGAATCTTATGAATCGTCCCATTCACCTCATGATCATTGCGGACGAATGAAATCTCCTCATCGATATGACGAGCTGCGACAAAATCTGAAACAGGTTTCTCCCTGCGTGGAAATGCCAAACGAATCACTCCTACTGTTTATTCTCATCATAATTTCTAATGAAAAATTGCTTAGGCACGTCCTAAGCAATCGAATCATGATGGAAAACAACTAGTTGAAACCGATCCCTATCAAGTTGTCTATAACTAGTATACCATAAATTGTCGAACTTTGCAGAATGCTGAATCGAAGAAGAACAACCGCTTGACATTATACCTGGAGGGGTATACAATCGGTATTGTAATCAACGTGAAAGGAGCTGAACGTAATTGCAATACGATGAGAAGGTCGTAAACCGTTTAAAAAGGATCGAAGGCCAAATCAAAGGAATTCTAAGGATGATTGAAGAAGGAAAAGACTGCAAAGAGGTCGTGACTCAATTATCAGCTTCCCGTTCAGCGATTGACCGTACGATAGGTGTCATTGTCAGCTCAAATATCATTGCATGTATGCAGAACATTGACGAGAACAATTCGATGTCCCCAGAGGATATCGTGAAGGAAGCGGTAGATCTTCTTGTAAAGAGTCGCTAAACAGTTGACTCTTTTCTTTTATCGTCTTAACATACCCCTAGGGGTAGAGGTAATTTAAAAGGAAAGGATGATTGTATTGTCAGAAACGAAAAAGACGACCATTGTTCTGTTCAGTGGTGAATACGATAAAGCAATGGCTGCGTATATCATTGCGAATGGAGCTGCAGCTTATGACCATGAAGTAACAATCTTCCATACGTTTTGGGGGTTGAATGCATTACGGAAAGAGGAACACGTTCCTGTAAAGAAAGGGTTCCTTGAAAAGATGTTCGGAAAAATGATGCCGCGTGGTGCTGATAAGATGGGCATCTCAAAAATGAATATGGCTGGAATGGGCCCTAAAATGATTAAGCACGTCATGAAAAAGCATAATGCGATGACGCTTCCGCAATTGATTGACTTGGCAAAGGAACAAGACATCAAACTCGTTGCATGTACCATGACGATGGATTTATTAGGTCTCGATCAAGTCGAATTGCTGGATGGCGTTGACTATGCAGGAGTAGCAGCTTATTTAGCTGATGCACAAGACGGCAATGTGAATTTATTTATCTAACCAAGGAGGAAATAACGATGAATGAAGTGACAGCAAAAGAAATCGAAGCAAAACTATCCGCGGGACAGCCGCTTAATCTTATAGATGTCCGTGAAGTGGATGAAGTCGCTGAAGGGAAAATCCCTGGCGCCATCAATATCCCACTTGGATTGTTGGAGTTCCGTATGAATGAATTGGATAAAAACGTTGAGTACACTATGGTTTGCCGTTCCGGTGGACGCAGTGGACAGGCGACGAAGTTCTTGGAAAGTTACGGATACAAAGCGGTGAACATGGCGGGCGGCATGTTAGCTTGGGAAGGTCCGACTGAGGGTTTTTTTACAAATAATAATACCCTCAGGGGCATGAAGGAAGATAGTGCAGTTAAACCGATGACTGCTGCAGAGGTCGCAGAAAAGGTTATTAATAAAGAGAGTTTTTTCATTTTGGACGTTCGGAATGAAGATGCATTCGCGGATTGGAAAATTGAAGGGGAAAATATTCATTACTTAAATATTCCCTATTTCGATTTATTGGATGGAGTCGAAGACATCCTCGATCAAATCCCGACAGATAACGATGTTCTTGTCGTCTGTGCGAAGGAAGGCTCTTCGATTTTTGTAGCGGAAATGCTAGCCGAGGCTGGACGCGAAGTTTCCTATTTGCAAGGCGGTATGAGAGCGTGGAGCGAACATTTGGAGCCGGTGAAAGTCGGTGACTTGAAAGGTGGCGGCGCAATTTATCAATTCGTACGAATCGGAAAAGGGTGCCTCTCTTATATGATCGTTTCGAACGGAGAAGCGGCCATTGTAGATGCAACACGAATGACGAATGTCTTCCTTGACTTCGCAAAAAAATTGGACGTAAACATTACGAATGTGCTCGATACACATCTGCATGCGGATCATATTTCCGGCGGACGTCAAATCGCCGAAGCTGTGAACGGAACGTACTGGCTGCCGCCAAAAGATGCAACAGAAGTGACGTTTGATTTCGAACCGTTGGAAGACGGCCGAGTCATAACAGTAGGTACGTCGAAAATTGATATTCAGGCGCTTTATTCGCCAGGCCATACGATCGGCTCCACATCGTTTATTGTGGATGATGCTTATTTATTGTCTGGAGACATATTATTCATCGATTCGATCGGGCGCCCAGACCTTGCGGGTTTGGCTGAAGATTGGGTTGGTGATCTGCGGGAAACATTGTATAGCCGCTATCGCGAGTTGGCGGAAGATCTACTCGTTCTTCCAGCACACTTCATGATCATCGAGGAATTGAATGAAGACGGAAGCGTTTCCGAGAAGTTAGGAGTGCTTTTTGCGAACAATCACGGTTTGAACATCGAGGATGAACAGGAATTCCGTCAATTGGTGACAGGAAATCTGCCTCCTCAACCGAACGCATATCAAGAAATCCGACAAACGAACATGGGGAAAATCACGCCTGACGAGGAAACGCAACGTGAAATGGAAATCGGACCAAACCGCTGTGCGGTCCGGTAATCATACAACAATATAAAGGAGCGATTTATAAATGAATGTATCAAAAGTATTGGACGCAAAAGGGTTGGCATGCCCAATGCCGGTTGTACGTGCAAGGAAGACAATGAAAGAAATGGAAACAGGTGAAATCCTTGAAATCCAAACGACTGACAAAGGCTCAGTGGCTGACTTGACAGCATGGGCAAAATCCGGCGGCCACGAAATGGTCGACCAAAAAGAAGATGCAGGTGTCTTCACGTTCTGGATTAAGAAAGGCTGATTGTAGGGGGGGTATCTGTGTGGATACCCTTTTCCTGATTAAGGAGGTAGGTGTTTTATGGATTTGGCATTTCTTATTACAATTTTCCTCATCGGATTTGTGGGGTCCTTCGTTTCAGGTATGGTTGGAATCGGCGGATCAATCATCAAATATCCGATGTTATTATACATTCCGCCATTGCTCGGAATTGCCGCATTTTCCGCACACGAAGTTTCTGGAATCAGTGCGATCCAAGTGCTATTCGCAACAATTTCCGGGGTCTGGGTGTATCGGAAAGGCGGATATCTCAATAAGACGTTGATCATTTATATGGGCAGCGCCATTTTGCTTGGTAGCTTTATCGGGGGCTATGGCTCCAATATGATTTCAGAAGGGTCTATCAACCTTGTGTACGGGATTTTGGCAACGATTGCGGCTATCATGATGTTCATTCCGAAAAAAGGATTGGATGATATCCCTGCCGATCAGGTGAGCTTCAATAAATGGCTTGCGGCTGTGTTAGCTTTCATCGTAGGGATTGCTGCTGGTATTGTCGGAGCTGCAGGAGCCTTCATCTTAGTTCCAATCATGCTCGTCGTCTTGAAAATCCCGACACGTATGACGATTGCAACTTCACTTGCCATCACATTCATCTCATCGATCGGATCGACCATAGGGAAAATTGTTACAGATCAGGTGCTCTATGGTCCGGCTGCTGTCATGATCGTAGCGAGCATCCTTGCCGCTCCATTAGGGGCAAAAGCGGGGCAGAAGATGAATACAAAAGTGTTGCAAGGCATATTAGCGGTATTAATCTTAGGAACGGCCGTGAAGATTTGGTTGGACTTTTGATTTGAATATAAAAAAACAGAAGCCTCACGCTGAGTGCTTCTGTTTTTTCTTGAATGATGCGCGAATACGAGGCTCCGTCCCTTTGAGAATCCGCTTGAAATTTTCAATATGCTTCCAGATCGACATGAAGAAAAGTATAATGGCAATTAATATTGGCCAATGTCCCTCAAGCCAAACGGCCATAACCAATAGAGTGATGTACAACATGATAACACCAAAGACTAGAATGTCCGATATGAGGGCCACAAGAATGAAGAGGATGAACCCGGCAAGTCCAAATCGCCAATCAATTGCAAAGAGCACCCCGATTACAGTTGCAGTTCCCTTTCCACCATTGAAGTTCATATGGAACGGAAAATTATGACCGAAAATAACGGCAGCTCCAATAGTGAAAAGTAATAAATTGATGTATTCCGTTTGCAGTCCGAAATGTTCGGCAAGCAATCTGACGGCAATGACCGCGAAAACGCCTTTGCCGATATCAATTAATGCAACAAGTGCGCCATACCGTTTCCCAAGAACGATCATTGCGTTTGATGCTCCGGCGTTTTTTACGCCAGTCTCTTTCAAATTAACCCCTGATATCCAATGCGCGACTGTCGATCCGTGCAGACAGCCGACTAAATATCCACAAACTATGGTAACTAAAATCCATAACGTCATAAGGATCCCCCAAAATTAATATATTCATATGAACCAGCGTCCAATGTTGGTTGAATCGCGTCCAAAGCGAGTGGTTGCGCGTTCAAAGAAGCCGGTCCCGCGCTCAAAGAGGCTGCACCCGCGCTCAAAGAAGTCCCTCACGCGCTCAATAAGGCTGCATCCACGCTCAAAGAAGTCCCTCACGCGCTCATCCACGCTCAAAGAAGTCCCTCACGCGCTCAAAAAGGCTGCATCCACGCTCAAAGAAGTCCCTCACGCGCTCAAAGAGGCTGCACCCGCGCTCAAAGAAGTCCCTCACGCGCTCAAAGAGGCTGCACCCGCGCTCAGTCCGACTTCTAAAACCATTATAACACCTCAGATAAAGCGCAAGTTTCAGAAAAAAATAAATTCACCCCTTGACTTTTAAAAAATAGTCTCCTATACTGTTCAACAAGATGAAAAACTGAATACCCAAACTCTTATCAAGAGCGGCGGAGGGACTAGGCCCTGCGATGCCCGGCAACCGGCAAGTGACGAACTTGCAAAGGTGCTACTTCCTACAGATTCGTGCAAACGGTCTGAAAGATAAGAGGAGGAATAAGCGAAAGCGTAACCCTTCTCTTAGCGAAAGGGGTTATTTTTTTATTCCAAAAACCCCCAACGCCTCCGCATTGCCTTTTCATCTTAAAAAATCCACTGGAGGTAATAAAAATGACAAACAAACAACTTCAACCAGAAACTCTTCTCTTACACGGAGGTCAAAAGCCGGATCCTATTACAGGTTCTCGTGCTGTACCGATCCACCGTACTACCGCATTCGTTTTCCGCGACACTGAACATGCCCAAAACTTATTCGGCTTGCAAGAAGCAGGCAATATTTACACACGAATCACAAATCCGACCGTTGCAGTTTTTGAAGAAAGGGTTGCACTACTAGAAGGTGGAACAGCTGCAGTCGCTCTTTCTTCCGGGATGGCCGCTATTGCTTTCTCCATTTTGAACATTGCGGGAGCAGGGGACGAAATCGTCGCTGCCGGCAATCTATACGGCGGTACGTATAATCTATTCGCCGTCACGCTTCCTCGCTACGGCATCAATGTGAAATTTGTCGATGCAGAAGACCCAGAAAACTTCCGCGCGGCAATTACGGACAAAACGAAAGCGATCTTCGCAGAAACGATTGGGAACCCGAGCTTACAAGTGCTCGATATCGAAGCAGTCGCAAATATCGCTCATGAGAATGAAATTCCGTTCCTCATCGATAACACATTCGCATCCCCATACGGATCGAATCCAATCGAGTTTGGAGCAGACGTCGTCATTCATTCCGCAACGAAATGGATTGGCGGCCACGGAACGACAATTGGAGGTGTCGTCGTCGACGCAGGGAAATTTGACTGGACGCGCGGCAAGTTCCCAGGCTTTACAGAGCCGGACGAAACGTACCACGGCCTACGCTACGGCGTTGACACTGCGGCAGCGGCATTCGCTACGAAGCTCCGCGTCCAATTGCTGCGTGACTTCGGGCCTTGCCTAGATCCGGACAGTGCTTTCAACTTCCTACAAGGGCTGGAGACGCTTCATTTGCGTGTGACACGCCATAACGAAAATGCCGTGAAAGTCGCTGAATTCCTACAGGCTCATCCGTCTGTTGAATGGGTTACTTACACAGGACTGGAAGATCATCCGACATATGAAAATGCTAAGAAATATTTGAAAAACGGCTTCGGCTCCATCATCGTCTTTGGCATTAAAGGCGGACGTGAAGCAGGGCGCAAAGTGATCGATAATATTACGCTATGGTCACATGTGGCAAATGTGGGGGATGCTAAATCTCTAATCATCCATCCTGCATCAACAACACATCAGCAATTGTCTGCGGAAGACTTGAAAAAGACGGGGACGCCGGAAGAATTGATCCGTCTGTCTGTCGGACTTGAGTCTACGGAAGATATCATTGCAGACTTGCAGCAGGCGATCGAAAAAGCCGCGCCGGTAGCAGTCCGCTAAGGGACATCATTACTAACATCTAGCTGCGGGCGCCAGACGCTTGGGTCATAAGTCGAAGCTAAAGTCGTAACGAAGAACGGCTTTTGCGAGTAAAAGCGTAGCGTTACGAGCAGCGGTAACAAAGCGCATCTTCGCCTTATGCCTGTCGCATCTAGGCAGGCGCCCTCCGCTTTAGAAATAGAGAGGGTGGTTTCATGCCGTCAATTAAAGTGGCCATACTCGGTTTCGGTACGGTCGGTGAAGGTGTTTACAGAATCCTGCAGGAAAAGCGGGAAGAGATTAAAAGGAGCACTGGTTTCGCCGTTGATGTCGTATCCATCCTTGTAAAAGACAAGGCAAAAGAACGTATGCCGATTACAGGCGCAAAATTTACAGATGACATTCAGGAAATATTGGGGAATCCCGAAATCGATATCGTTCTCGAAGCGATTGTCGGGGAAGAACCTGCGTATACGTATTTGTCGGATGCGATCGAGAAGGGTTGCCACATCATTACCGCGAACAAAAAGATGTTTGCTAAACACGGACCTGCGTTAATGAAACATGCCGAGTTCAGGGATGTGCAAGTTGGGTTCGAAGCGACGACAGCTGGCGGCGTCCCGGTCATCCGGACGGTGTCCAATTTGCTGGCAAGTGATCGTATCAAACGGATCCAAGGCATTTTAAATGGGACGTCGAATTTCATTTTGACGAAAATGCGCGATGAAGGATCTTCATTCAAACAGGCACTTTCTGATGCACAGCAAAACGGGTTCGCTGAAGCGGATCCTGCAGATGACGTGGATGGCACGGACGCCTTCCGTAAACTGATGATTTTGAGCTCGCTCGCTTTCGGCCAGCAGCCCGATTGGGAGGACGTCCCTGTCGTCGGAATCGATCATCTTGAGTCGATCGATATTATCGATGCATCGAAAGGCGATCTCCGTTATCGTCACGTGGCGGATATTTGGAAAGATGAAGAAGGGAAGTTGCAAGCGACTGTAGGGCCGGTTTTGATTGGCGCCGATCATCCGCTGTTCAGCATTGACGGTGTCGACAATGCAATCATTCTAGATACCGAATACCTTGGCTCATTAACTTTGGTTGGCCCTGGTGCCGGAATGTATCCGACTGGAAGTGCAATGGTTGCAGACCTGTTGCATATTATTCGTCAACACGAAGCGGTCATGGTACCGAATTGAAAAAGTGGAGGGGGGAATTTTTAATTCCGTCCTCCACTCAGCCTGTTGACAAACGCTCGCATCCGTTGTTGCTCGTCTCGCTCGTCCGCGCATGAACTTAAGTTCTATTCGCGTCTTCGCTTGACGTCGCGCCTAGGCTGACAAGCGTTTTCAATCAGGCTGAGGAGTTTCTTGCGCATCATGGCTTTCCTTAAAAAAGAGTGTAGACAAAGTCGAAAATTGACTTTGTCTACACTTTTTTATGTCGTTCAAACGTTGTCTTTCGCTTTCCTTCTTCTCGGCCGTTCACTTTTTGGCAGTTCGCTCTTCAACGCTTTGAGTAAAGATATAATCATTAGCAAAATGATGAAAGAGAAAGGCAAGGCGGCAATGATGATTGTATTTTGCAGTGCAGTCAATCCATTGACAGACAGCAAAATGATTGCGATTGCCGACTGGATGACACCCCAAATGATTTTCACGCTATTCGGCGGGGTCAATGAACCGTACGTGGACTGCATGCCTAACACAAATGTCGCCGAGTCTGCTGACGTAATGAAAAATGATGCAATGAGCAGTACAGCTACAATTGAAATAATAATTGACAATGGCATCGCATGGAACATTTCAAAAATCGTCAACTCAGTGTCTGTCTTCGCTAAATCTACAATCCCTTCACGTTGCATATTGATGGCGGTCGTTCCAAAAGCTGAAAACCAGATGGCGCTCAGGACGGTTGGCGCCAACATGACAACGACCATGAATTCCCTGATCGTTCTGCCTTTCGATACACGTGCGATAAACATGCTGACGAACGGTGCCCATGATATCCACCATGCCCAATAGAAGATTGTCCAGCTTTCAAGCCATTCACGATGTGCACCGTTTAATGGAGCCGTGCGAAAGCTCATCGATACGATATTGGCAAGATAGCCCCCGATTGAATCGGTAAACACATTGAAGATAAGCAAAGTCGGTCCTAAGATAAGGACAAAACCTAATAGGGCGAGGGCAAGTATTAGGTTTGCATTCGACAAATACTTAATGCCTTTGCTGAGCCCCGACCAAGCGGACATGACAAATAGCACTGTGACGACCGCGATAATGATCAGTTGTGAAGTGAACCCAATTGAAAAGCCGAACAAATAATTCAGCCCTGCGTTAATTTGAACAGCACCGAAGCCGAGAGAAGTGGCAACGCCAAAAGCTGTTGCAAATACGGCAAGTACATCGATGAGGACGCCCCATGGCCCCTCCATTTTTTTACCGAAAATCGGCTTCAATGTTGCTGAAATTAACCCGGGTTCCTCTTTGCGGAACTGGAAATATGCCAGAGCAAGTCCAACAATCCCGTACATTGCCCATACATGCAATCCCCAATGGAAGAATGTTTGTCGCATCGCTTCTTTAAAAGCAGCGTCCGTATTGGGCTCAGCTGTTGCAGGATTGATCGCATAGTGGGACAGCGGTTCGGCAGCCCCGTAAAAGACTAATCCGATTCCCATTCCGGCAGAAAAGAGCATGGCAATCCAAGTGATCATCGAAAATGATGGACGGTCTGTATCTTGCCCTAAACGCACTTTGCCGAACGGGCTGAAAATGAAGAAAAAGCTAAGCACTAGAAGAAATGAAAGCAGAAGCATGTAATACCATCCGAATGAAGATGAAACGAAGGATTTGATGGATGTTGTAACGGCTTCAAAACTTTCCGCCGCAGCAACCCCATATCCAACGGCCAATATAATTAGACCGATTGTGATATAAAATACATTTGATATTTTTCGCATGTTTCCCCCTATAAATAATGGTTTTTTGAGACGACTACAAACTATACCAATCATGTAGCGGGAATGCAAAGGTGGTGAAAATGTAAACACTTACAAAGATGGTTCGTTTTATTTTTTCATTAACACGTGCAAAATGCATTCTAAAGGTGTCTGTTAGGAATAAATCAAAACTTCTAAATTGTTAGTGATGATTAGATTGAATGAAAAAATTGTGTCTTTCTAACTATGGCGCATCCCTGTTTTCAGTTTACCCTTTACGGGATTTTTTAATCCTCATCTTTGATATCCCGATCCGGAGGAATTGGTTCATTCAAGTAGTCCTCAATCTGCCTTTTCAACGTTTCGAGTTGTGTGAAATAATTACTAAATTGATTTTGGTTGATGAAAAACTGTTCGCCGTCATGGACGGCGCGGATGCGTCCTTCCCATACATACTTTCGGACTTGCTCGGCAGGCATACCTAAATATTCTGCTGTTTCTTCAATCGTCATATACATCAAAAAAACCTCCTTCCGTTATTTATACATTATAATGCATCGATGAGCCTCCTCATATTTTGATCGTACTTGGGCAATGTTAAAAGAAGAGAATGGAGGCAATTATGATGAATGAGGAAACAAACGTGAACCACGGAAGGTCGCTTCTGATTAAAGCAATATTGATTTTTCCGGTTCTATGGATTGTGTTAACGGTTTTTAATGGCGTTTCTTTTTGGCACTCGACTATTTTAGGTATCGCTTTACTGTTAATTTCCTATCTGGGAGATTTGATGATCCTCCCAAGAGTGGGCAATATGACCGCGACGATTGGAGACTTGGCGTTATCGTTTATCGTTTTATGGGGTGGCTTGAATTTGCTTGGATATTCGGAAGCTATGGGAGAAGCATTTTTGGCAGGAGCTATTCTCGCTGTCGGGGAATACTTTTTTCACTCTTGGCTATTAAAAACACAGTACGGCAACACTTATGTATGAGTAAAAGAAAACAGAGAGCGGCGCTTTTAATGCCACTCTCTGTTTTTTAATCCTATATGAGTTTGCTGAAATTAAGTCGTTTATCCAATGCAGCCATAACAGGAATGCCGATTGCCATGACGACGAATTCGCCAACAGCGACGAATAGCCAAGTCAGTAAGAAAGGCCACTCCATTACAATGTTCAATTCCCATGCAATAATGAACATCGTGAACGTAAATACAAGTGTATTGAAAAACATCCGTCGGTATATCCCTTTGATGAATTTTGCGGATAGGATTGTAATTGATAAAGCGAGGATGGATTGTCCAACTCCAAATACGAGATCAATCGGACCTAACTCCGAAAAAAGCAGATTGGCGACAAAAACACCTAATACGACGCCGACGATATATTTTTTATTGAACACAACGAGATGATTGAACATCTCTGACAAGCGAAACTGAATGTTTGTGAACCCGAACGGGGCAATCAAAAACGTCACAGCAACATACAACGCAGCGATGATTCCGCTCGTTGCCATCGTTTTTACTTTCATATTCATTTCTCCTTAGTTTTTTTTCGTGGGATGGTTACGAACCACGCGGCAAAAAAGCCTGCCTATTAGTGTAGCATAGAGCTATTGGCCGTTCAATAGCCATTAATTTCAAGTGAAATTAAGGCTTGTATGATAAACTGAAGGAAACATTGCAACAGTACAGGAGGATACCATATGTCTGCGAATGAAATTAGGAAAACGATACTCATTGGGGCGACTATTGAAACGGTTTGGCCGTATGTGTCAACAGCGGAAGGAATCAGTGCTTGGTTCATGCCGAACGATCTGGAACCGGTCGAAGGGAAGGAGTTCACCTTGCAAGCGGGCCCCTGGGGAGAATCTCCATGTAAAGTGACGCAAGTTCAACCGCCGAACCGTTTGTCATTCAACTGGGGGAAGGATTGGCATGTTCATTTTCAATTGAAGGAAATCGATGGTCAAACCGAGTTGATGTTCATCCATGCTGGCTGGGAAGAAGGTAAGCAGACAGAGTTCGGTGAATCGCATGACGTCGTTCGACCGCGTATGTCTGAGGGCTGGAATGGACTTTTGGCAAAACTTAAAAATGTAATCGAATCAACAACCGAATAATTGAGAGAATTCATACACCCTTCTTCGATATCATGATATATTCATAATATCGGGGGAGGGGATTTCTTTGTCACAGCGAATTGCATTTATAGTTGTCTTATTAGGAGCGGTGCTTTGGGGAACGACGGGCACCGCGCAAACATTCATGCCGCAAACGGTGCACCCATTGGCGGTCGGAGCCTCAAGGCTTGCGGTCGGTGGTTTCACTTTGCTCATACTCATGCTTGCCCTTCGAAAAATTGACTTTCGGAACTGGCCATGGAAAGCGACGCTTCTTTCGGCGCTGGCGATGGCAATCTTCCAATATTGCTTTTTCACGTCAATCCGGTTGACGGGCATCGCCATCGGAACCGTAGTTGCGATCGGTAGTGCACCGATGTTTTCAGGGATTATTGAATGGTTGATCTTAAAGAAGCGCCCGACAAAAATATGGGTAACTGCAACATCCCTCGCCATTGTCGGCTGCGTATTATTGTTTTCGAATAAAGAGGGGCTCGTCGTCAATCCAATCGGCGTCTTGTTATCTTTATGTGCCGGACTATTATTTGCCTTTTATACGTTTTTCAGCAAAGAGGTGTTGGAGAAAGCGGAGGCGATCCCATCCGTCGCTGTCATTTTCTCAGTGAGCGCAATTATGCTAATGCCATTTCTATTCATCTTCGAAACGGAAGGGCTGCTTACTGTTCCTGGCATCTCGACAATGATCTATCTCGGCATCGCGACGACGAGTGTGGCATACGTCCTATTTTCCACCGGCTTACGGCATATCCCCTCGTCATCCGCGGTGACACTCTCGCTCGCCGAACCGCTGACTGCTGCGATTTTAAGCGTGCTCGTCGTCGGAGAAAGGTTGGATGTGATTTCATGGGCAGGAATCGCGCTTCTCTTAGGCGGAATCCTCGTTTTGACGCTAAGTGGTAGAACAGGAAAGGCTGCCGTTCAATAGGCAGCCTTACAAACGCATAAACCTATCAAATTCCGCATAAATTGCCGTATTTACGCATAAAACATCCCACTTCCGCATAAACCGCCGCAAAAGCGCATAAAACGCTAAATCAGCTCATAAATCAATAAAAGTACGCAAAAACTTCTCCAATTACGCATAAATTGCTGCAAACGCGCATAATCGTCTTACTCCGCCTTCATCTTCACATACATCCTCGTCGCGAAATACCCGAGAATAATAAGGAGCGTCGCTAGTAAGCCGCCTTCCAACCCGAACGCTCCGCCCGTCAGCCATGCATTCCCGTTCTCCGCCGAGACAGCATACATTCCATGCGGAGTCATTCCGCTCACCGCAAATCCGAAGACATTTCCTTGAAAGTAATTCCACGTGATGTGATAGCCGATCGGCAGCCATAAGCTTTTCGTTGCGTCAAACATATAGGCGAATAAAATCCCGACCAATGCAATGTTGATCAGTCCTAACACGCTGACGTTCGGATTCATGCCGTGCGCCAAACTGAACACGACAGCTGATACGACATAAATAAGCCACTTCGGATTTCCGCGACTTTCCATCGTCGACATGACATACCCTCGGAAAAAAATCTCCTCAGAAAAGCCGACAAAGATGAACATGACGAGAAATGATATTGAGAACAGAGAAAACTCGGGTTTAGTGAGTGAATTAAGTAACGTTATATTTCCGGTAGCCAATAGAATAAAGAAAATGATTGCAATTGACACCGCTCCAAGCAGGAGGCCGAAACCTAAATCTTTCAACGGACCCCTGAATCCAAGCTCTTTCAATGTCCCTTTATTCACAAAACGCCATAACAAAACCGTCGCGAGCATTCCGCCAACTGTCCCGCCGCCTTGCGTCAAAAGGAAAATCCATGGATGCCTGTCGAATGCGGCCATAATATCCATATCGTAATTTCCGTCTTGAAACGGGAAATCAATGAATGCCAACAAGACTGCGCCGGGCAAGGCGAAAATTTGCTGGGCGATGAACATCGCAACGAACGCCAAAAAAATTAGCCATCCTGCACGAACTTGGTTTGATTCGTTTTTGAACAAATGATAACCCCCTATAGTTCCTAATCTATGCCGCAAATAAGGCTCAAATGAGCGTATTCACCCGTAGTTGTTCGGGGCTGACTCGCCGTGTGGCTCCGACGAGCAATAAAAACAGAATGTCCATCACGAGCACGCCGATTAATGAAATTAATGCAAGAGCGACCCATCCGCCTCCATGTACATTCATGAAAAAGGATTGTATTGCCAAGGCGAAAAGATGGATCGCTACGTAAAATTTGAACGTGTTTTCCGTTCTTTTTTGCAACGCTCGGTCCCCAAAAGCTTTCACCACATCTTTTAACACAATGAACAAGTAATAACCCATAACCATTTTGAGGACTAATAGAAAACCGGAGTAAGTCGACCAGCCAAATGTAAGAGGTATCTCCGAAAGATTCACGAAGACGGAAGGCAATGAAACGAAAGCGCCGACCAATGCGACAAACTTCGCTTTTTTCGCTACTGGATACGCCTCAACAATTTTGGAACATCCTGAAAAAATTAGGATATAGCCGATTGGATCTGCTAATAGATCGATGCCGACATGGAGTCGGAAAAAGATGAATACATACCCCCAGAAGATTTGCCGCAATGCTTTATTCACCCGAATTCCTCCCCGTCTTTTCCTGTATAATCCTGTTGACATCCGCTTGTTTTAAATAAGGGTGCTGCCAATTGTAACCACCGTTGCTCGTGAATGGCTCGCCTGCCGCTGTCGTTCCCGATAGATGGATAGGGAAAGAAGAGGGGATTGAGGCAGCGGTTTGATCCAATTGCATTGCCACCGTGACATGTTCCGCTTCAGCTAAATGGATGGGAAGCTCAATGCCATCCAATGTTTTATCTTTTTGAATATGACTACCTGTAATGGATAGACGGAGCTCGTCTCCTAAGGCGTTGCGGAATGGGATTGAAATCTTTTGGATGGAAAGCGGTTCGGTTGCCCAAAATGTGTGTGAACTCTTGCCATCATTACTTCCCCCGCCTGATGATAGCTTGAGTGGAATCGGATCGTCCGAAGCAATAGATTCTGAAGGGTGGATGATGACTTCGCCGATGGATACGGTAGATGCCTTACCGTCTGAATAGTATACTTGCATCTCATTGAAAGAACGATCCTCGTCTGAATCATTTAATTGTCTTAATTCTACTGTTATACTTCTGAGCTCTTGATGTTTATAAGTGTCCACTGCGTGAGGGCTGGCCTCAGGATAGATAAAGTCACGCTGCGGCAGTCCTTCGACATCCCCTAGTACTATGTAATTGATGTAGGATTGATCATTTTTATTTGCCAAGTAATAAAAAGTGACATTGCTATGATGGCCAATTACCGCTTCAATATAATGATCGAGAAAAATAGGTTCTTTCAACTGTTTTGAGTAGGCGTACAATGAATTCGCAAGCCAACTAATTGAAATAAGACCGATTGCCACCCAGAAATAACGTTCTTTCATAGTCATTCCCCCTCCCATCCTTTTCTTTTGTTTGTTTATTGTCTCAAATGAAGGGAGAGATTGCACCATTTATTTGGAAGAGGAGAGTTTACCACCGCTCACACCATTGTTATCACCGCTCGGTAGGGGTTTATCACCGCTTAGAGTGAGTTTATCACCGCTCAACACGACTTTATCACCGTTCGACCATTTATTGGGTGTTTTCCCGCTGTTGGAAGGTAATTTTCCCTAGTGTACAAGTGGAAATAAATTTATCACCGACTCACTACAATTTCCCTCCACTTTCAAAAGAAAAAGCCCTCTCACAAGAGAAGGCCATAATTTATTTCACCTTAACAGATTGCTCCTTCAACCGTTCCAATTCCACGTCAATCTGCCCGACATCAATCCGTTCGAACAGCGGTTTGACGTCAACCAAAGCTCTACCGCTAAATTGAACTTCTCTCCATTCAAATTTCCTCACTCCTAACATCCTCCCCACGTCCTCACTCGAAAACGGCAGGAAAGGGGAGAGGAGCTGCGCCAAATTTGCAATGACGTAGACACACGTCGCCATTGTCCGCCCACACGCTGCTTCATCCTCTCTAATCTGAATCCAAGGCTTTTCGTCATCAAAGTATTTATTAGCCCGGCGGATAAAATCAAAAATCGTTTCGATTGCTTCTTTGGAATGGCCGTTTTCGATTTTGTCGCCGACAATACGGTAAAGGTCCACAACAGTCTTTTTAATATCCCCATTAACCTCGGCATCCGGCACAACCCCATCATACGATTTCTCGACAAACTTCAACGTCCGGTTAACGAAATTCCCGTAAGCGCCTAACAGCTCTGAGTTATGGCTATAAATGAACTCGCGCCATGAGAAATCGGCGTCCCTGCTTTCCGGAGCGTTCGCCGTTAAAAAATAACGCACTGAATCCGGATGATAGCGTTCCAAAATATCCGGCACCCAAACCGCCCAGTTTTGGCTCGTCGACAATTTTCGCTTTTCCAATGTCAAATATTCATTGGAAATGACATGAGTCGGCAATGCGTCTTCCTTGCCGATCCCCTTAAGGATGGCGGGCCAAATGATCGTATGGAAAGGGATATTGTCTTTGCCGTGCACGTAATAGGAAATCGTATCTTCATTCCAATACTCCTCGAAATCGACACGGTTCAAAGCAGCCCATTCCTGGCTCGCGGAATAATAGCCCGTCACCGCCTCAATCCATACATACACTTTCTTATCCTCATAACCTCTTACAGGTATTCCGACGCCGTTCGCCAAATCCCTTGAAGCCGCTCGGTCACGAAGTCCTTCCCGTAAATAACGTTCGGATTGGTGAATCGCGTTTTCACGCCATCTGCCTTCCGCCTTTGCGCTCCCGACATATTTTTCAAGTTCATTTTGGAAAGCACTTAATTTGAAATAAAAATGCTCCGTTTTCCGCACGGTCGGTTCATTCCCGCAAAGCTTGCACGTACGATCCGACAAATCAAGCGGATCTAAAATCGAGCCGCAACTGTCACATTGATCGCCTCGCGCCCGGCTTCCGCAATGCGGACAAATGCCCTCGACGAATCGATCCGGAAGAAAACGCTCGTCAAACTCGCAATACGTCTGTTCCACTTCCTTTTTGAAAATTAATCCGCGGTCCAATAACGTTAAAAATACATTGCGGACAACTTGATGATGAAACCTTCCATCTGTCCGCGTGTATATGTCATACGAGAATCCTAATCTAGAAAAACAAACGATGAATTCCGTGTGATAACGGTCCGCAATTTCCTTAACCGATATTCCTTCGGCATTCGCCCGGATCGAAATAGGGGTCCCGTTGCAATCACTACCTGAAGCATAAAGAACCTTCTCACCTTTTAACCGATAATACCTCGCCAAAATATCACCCGGCAATAGCGCTGCAATATGCCCAAGATGTAGCGACCCATTCGCATACGGCCAAGCCCCTCCGATAAAAATACTCATGTACCTTCCTCCTCTGAATAAAATAAAAAACCCCGCCCCTATCGATAAAAATCGATAAGGACGGGGTCTATCTCCCGTGGTACCACCTTACTTCACAACCAGCTTACGCTGATTGCCTCCAAAAGTACGCGCCAAAAAAAGCGTTATACTTTGACGTGGATAACAAGCGCCAACCCTCGGCGCATCCTACTAGTCCGAAGACGTTCAGTGCGCGGCTCAAGGATCATGTTCAAAAGATTGGTCCGCTTCATTTCCACCATCAGAAGCTCTCTAGGCGACATCCTCTTTCTACTTTTCCCTCTCATTGCCTTTTGTAAGATGTAATTGAAATAATTATAGTCGTTTGATTCAGAAGAATCAATAGTGTTTACCAATTCGTAGGCGGACGCTTTTGATCGTTGCGATCTTCTGTCGTTTTGTTGTTTTTATTTTTCACGTTGTCATTTTTCCCGATCACACCCAAATCATCGGGACTGATGTCATAACCGTAACCAAATTCCTCGCGATCCAGCGTGTTGTCTTTTTTAATTTTCTTCTCTTTTGCCATAGTCAATCACCTCCCGGTATATGGGAAGCATGGACAACTGGGAGATGATTATTCATTTTGCTTATTCCTCTTTCACCGACAATAAAAACGCATAAACCGCTTCGCCTTTCACATCGCCACTCCATATCGCTTTGACAGACATGAAATACCTTCCTTCAGCCGTGGGCACAATTAATACTTTGTTCTCCACTTCCGCGACCGTTATTTCGCCGTCTTTATGGATGAGCACTTCATATGCATCAGGCTGCGGAAACTTCGCCCATTCATCAGCAGCAAAAAGTCTGAAGTTGATTTCTTCCCCGGGCTTCACTTGATTAGCGCGTACATGTTCCAAAATCTCCTGCGCAGGCGTTGGTTCCAGTGAGCATTTTTTCTCTGCCGTTTCCCAGCAGTGCTTGTCGTAGAATGCCTGAATACTGTCTCTGTCATAGGTAACATTAATTTTAGGTTTCAAAGTGATTACAGTCTCCTCTGCATTCTCCAACTCGGTCGTTTGAGGCAAAGGAGCTGCTATTTCTTCCTCGTCTTTTTCATCATCCACACAGCCGACCAACAATAACCCTATTAGCAACACATATAATAACAACCATTTCTTTATTGCAATCCTCCCCTTTGCACGTTTTTACCGTGTCATTATCCATTTCTATCCACAGTCTATCATTCATACAATTCATAAACAATATGAATTATTTAGATAAATAAAGGGTTTCCTTGGTTTATGTAGTAGTAAGAAAGAAGGGGTAATTTGTAAAAAAATGTACGTGTGTCGAAAAGGAAAGGGCGTGGGGGAATGATTGTGCAAGTGGACGGTTTAAAAAAACGGTATAAGAAGGATTGGGTGTTGAAGGGGATTGATATTAAGATTGAGGAACCGCAGATCATAGCGCTTGTTGGACCGAATGGTTCGGGGAAGACGACGCTGTTGAACTGCATGACAAATCTATTGTCGTTCAACGAAGGAAGTGTCGAGGTTCTTGGGAAATCAAACAAGGATCCGTCCCTCTTCTATGAAATTTCCTATTTGCAGGACAACCGGATCCTTTACGGGAATTTGACGGCATACGATCATTTGAAATTCATTTGCCGTGTGCAAAAACTGCCGGTGTCCCGCATCCAAGAAGTTGCTGAAAGGGTAGGGATGACAAGTTATTTAAAAAGGCGTGTCCGCAATTTCTCGCTTGGAATGAAACAACATTTATTGCTTGCAATGGTCATTCTCAACAAACCGAAGCTGCTGCTCATGGACGAGCCGTTGAATGGCCTTGACCCGACAAGCGCCATCAATATGCGGACTATTTTATTGGAATTGTATAGGGAAGGGACGACGATAATCATCTCGTCTCATAATCTCGATGAAATCGACCGGTTGACGAATACGATCTACTTCATGAAGGACGGGGCTTTATTGAAGGAGTCGCTGGAAGAGATAACCGTCATCCATTACGAGCTGACTGTCAGCAATCTGGTGAAGGCGAAAGAGGTTTTAGAAGAAGCCGGACTACCATTTACGATGAATGAGGAAGGTCAATTGGGCTTCAAGGAAACGGATGTCCCGTTGCAAAAAATCATCGGTCTATTGTACGGAAATGGAATTGACATCCAACATATCGATAATCATAAAGCTGGAGCGGAAAAACGATATCGGGAGCTGTTTGAAGAGAGGGCAACAGTATGATGCAGTTTGCTTTTGAGCTGCGGAAGGTCATCTTCAGCAAGAAACTGCTGTATGTATACTTGTTCATCTTCTTGGGTGTCGCACTTCTTTTCATTCGGAATGTGACGTTCCAGCCGTATATTGAAAAAGAGGAAAATGAACGGATCGGTACACTCATTCAAAAATCGCAAAGTTTGAACAGGATGTATACGGCTGCCTTGGAAAACAACCCGGAAGACAAAGAGATGAACAAGTTGAAGCTGATTAACTCTTCCATGCTGACGAAATTGTACGAAATCCGGGCCATTAGCATGGAAAAATGGAAAAACAAATTACCGATAGAAAATGCTTTTTTAGAGGAAACGCTTCATTTCAAGGAGGAGGGGGGAGAGTATGATCTACCGGTTGGGGAAATCAATAAAATGCTTGCACTAAATCATAAGCACCTCACCGAAAATATTAAACCTCGTCATGCGACATATGGCATCGCCTTGCCGAATTTCTTGAAGCTTGTCGTAGATCTATTTATGAACTTCGGGGCGATCATCATTCTCATTATTCTAATAGGGGAAATCATGACTAGCGAGTTTGAAACCCACTCCATCAATTTCTTGTACACGCAGCCGGTCGAAAAAGGGACTATCATAACGGGCAAGTTTTTCAGTTCGATCCTTGTCTATTTCCTGACGGTTATTGTTTTACTGACGGCAACAGTGCTCGTCGGGCTGTTCGGATTTAAAGGGAAGTACAAGTATCCAATCATGATTGAAAGGAATGGGGAAATCGATTTTATTACGATTGTGCAGTATATAACGCAAGGATTGACGGTAATCAGTGTAACGGCAATTATGGTCGTCGCCCTTCTTTTGGTTTATAGCCTGCTGTTCAAGCATACGTTATCTACCATTTTCGCCTTGCTCGCGACGTTGGTAGCGGGCTATGGATTGTCCGCTTTCATTAAATGGCCATTCTTCTTCTGGCTGAACCCATTTCAATACTTGCTGCCGGAAGAGCGCCTGCTAGTGAGGAATGGAGCCGATTGGTACCAAGGAATCCCGGTCATTTTGCTAGTGACCGTCGTTTTATTTTTCATTGCGAGGAAGAAGATTGAAACGAGCCGGGTCAATTGAGGGAGGTTCTACTTGGAAGGCAAGGGGCAGAGACAGAACAGGTTTGGAGGGGAAAAGATGTTGCGGCTTATTCAGTTTGAGGCGATAAAGGCGTTCAAATCCATGTTTTTCAAAGTGATCTTGTTGGCTTTCACTATTTTCATCATCGCCTATTATGCATATGTCTATATGAATACAACCCGGGTGGAGGATTTGCTGACTGAATCTGAAGATAGTCTTTTCAGGGTCCAAAGTGAATTGGAGGAATTGGAGGCTTCGGTAGCTTCCGGTAAGTTTGACAAGGAAAGCAGGGAATATAAAAATCGGAAAAGTGACTTGGAGGATTTCTGGTTGCCGATGTATAGCAAAGAAGTAGAGGCATATCGAGCGGAAGATTACAACCGGATGCTGGATATGGAAATCGAGCATAGGGCACGATTCTTTCTGCCAAGGCTTGCTGAGGGGGATTTTTGGTCAAGGGAGTGGCGCACATTATTCACGGAACAAACGAGCTATGAACAGTTGAAATTGCTGCGGGAAAGGGAGATTCGCCCTCTTTTGCCGTTGACAATGTTTTCGGATCTGACGGTATATGATCAGTATTTTGGCGAGGATGGTTGGGACAAGTTTATAAAAAAAATGAGCACGAAATATTCGTCAGAAGGAGTCCATTATGCGAATCGTCTGTTGACCCTTCTGTTTAGTGTATTCGGTGCAGGAATATTCATCTTCCTGTTCGGTGATGTCGTGACGAGGGAAGGGCTTGGGGCAAACGGGCCGGTCCATCTGCTTCGGACCCAACCGATCCGTTGGTATCAAGTCATCATTAGCAAATTCATCATGGTTTTGGGCGGGACTCTTCTGTTGCTCGCATTATTCAGCGGCCTAGCTTTGCTGCTTGGAACGGTGTTTGACAGATTCGGAGAGTTAAATTACCCCGTGCTCATTTATGGTGAGGCGAACGGCTTCACTTTTATGGAGATGAGCACTTTCATCTTGAAGTCGGGAGCTCTCTTCTTCTTGGTGCTTGTTTTCTGTTATTCATTGCTCTTTTTATTTTCGCTTGTCGTAAGAAAAACGGCGATTGCCGTCGGGCTGATGCTCATCATTTTATTCGCTGGAGTGAAAATGTCCGAGCAATCGGTTGCGTCCCCTTGGGCGCCTTACCAGCCATTCCAATACTTCGCCGTTCCGAAAGTCGTGACAAATGAACTTGCTGTTATGGCGAAAAACTTTGCATTCTCCTTCTCGAATGGATTGATTGCGTTGGGGGTGGCGAGTGTAGTCGTTTGGATGGCGATTGCTGTTGTGTCGGTTGTGCAATATCGATTTGCACGGTAAGGATTGAATGTGCTGCTCATCGGATAAGGCCGATGGGCGGCTTTTTTTGCGTGGGGGAGTTTATCACCACTCGGAGGAGCTTTATCCACTTACACGACCGTTATCCCCACTCAACCATTTACCAGGCATAAATCTGAAGCATATCAACCACCCATCTTAAGAATTTCTTCATAATTCCCCTCATCGAATGTTAAGATTTAACCACTACAATTGGTATCATAGAGGAAAGTGAGGTGCGGATGATGGCGAAGTTCACAGTGCTCATGGCGGATGATGATAAGGAGATCCGCGATGGGATCGAGATTTATTTAAAAAATGAAGGATATGACGTCTTAAAAGCGGCGGATGGGAAAGAGGCGCTTGATTTGATTCAAACGAATGAAGTCCATCTGCTCATCCTCGATATTATGATGCCGAATATGGACGGGATTACAGCGACGTTCAAAATCCGCGAGGCGCAAAACATTCCGATCATCATGCTCAGTGCAAAGGCGGAGGATTCGGACAAGATTCATGGATTGTCGGTCGGCGCAGATGATTATGTGACAAAGCCGTTCCACCCGCTTGAGCTGATGGCGCGTGTTAAGTCACAGTTGCGAAGGTATGTACAGTTTGGCACATATGACGGCCAGAAAAAGATTGAGATTGACGGGTTGGCGCTCGATGAAGATGCAAAAGAGTTATCGGTCGATGGGAAACCGGTGAAGCTGACGCCGATTGAATATAAGATTACTGAATTGCTCATGAAAAACGCGGGGCGTGTGTTTTCGATAAATGAGATTTACGAGCGTGTGTGGAATGAAGAAGCGTATAATGCGGAAAATATTGTGGCGGTCCATATCCGCAAAATTCGCGAGAAGATCGAAGCGGACCCGAAAAATCCGAGATATGTAAAGGTGGTGTGGGGCATTGGATACAAAATCGAGAAGTGAGTGGGGTTCACTCATGTTATCAGTCATCGCTATTGGAATTGCGGTAGTTAGCATCGTCCTTTGCTCACCCCACATCATCGATATGATTGAAAGCGGATGGGAACGATCAACACGTGCCATCGCCTATTTTTCACGCATTATTAGAGGAGGCGCGGCATGATGAAAAATAAATTTCTCTTATTACTATGGGCTGCGCTAGTTACGATTGTGCTGCTCGCCAGTCTTTCATTTGCAAGGCAGGGTACGGGGCTGATTGGAAAGGGCTTTTCCGATTCGGATGATATGAAGTGGCGGATAAACGAATTTTATGATGTGATCGGTCCTTCCGTGCTAAACCCGATCAACATAGAAGAGGCAAAGAAGAAAATTACAGTATCCGAGAGCGAAATTGAAGAGCATCGGACTCGCTATGGCACACTGGCAGATCAGCTCGCCAATATCCATGATCAATACGCACAAAGAATTGCCGATGCAAAGGATGCTAGTAATGACTTAATAATGGAGACATTGATTGAAGAACGGGATATTAAATTGGAGGATATCCGAAAGAATTTTGAGGGAAATGGACATGTAGAGGCGAAAATCCGTAAAAAGAAAGAAAAGGTTTTAGAGAATTATTTGAATGAAAATAAAACCAAATCCTATTCATTACATGTCGCCTATGAATTAAAGAATGTAGAAACTGGCGAGACGTTTTCTCATGGTGATATTTCGAAGCCTGCTGTATATAAAAAGAGCTTCAATGCAAATAGTGAATACTTAAAGGCAAGCTCATTACCGGGACGCTATTCAGGATGGACAACGCCTTATATTAATTACTACGAAGATGCTCATGTGTCCGATGAAGAAATAACTGCCATGGCAAATCCCGTGCAATCTTTTGAAGGCGTTGTCATCGTTCCGAAGGTGGCCTTTGAGAAAGGCGGTGCTTTATATGCCCAATACAAGGATTTCAACAGAGGCAAATATGGCATGTATACTTTTTGGGTCCTTGGCTTGCTGGCGCTCATCTCCTTATTAACTGTCATGAAGTTTCAGAAGGAATGGGTAACAGGAACACCGATTGCAGATTGGTATTCTGAAGTGAAAATTGATGTAAAGGCAGCGGCATTTTTTATGTCAGCGCTGATTTTATTAGAATACATCAATGGCGAGTCCCACAATCTGTTGAACGTCCTTACGCACCAACGACTGGAAAGATGGGTTATTTGGTTTGGCACCTTCTTTATAGGTGGCGTCGCCATGACTGCATTGCTTGCATTCCAGCTTGTGAATGGCGTGGAGCGATGGAAGCAGGAAGGAGTATTTGCAAAGGATGTAAAAAACAGTTTCACACTTCAATTCTTAAGGGCATGGCGTGAAATGTTCTTGAAAAAGTCGATTGGCGTTCAGTCGTTCATCCTACTTATCGGATTTTTCCTAGCGGGAATCGGATTCTTAGTCGGCCTTATGAATGGGTCCTTATTCATCATCTACGTTTTTTGCGTCCTTTTCCTTGGCCTCCCAGCCCTTTATATTTTCGTCCGGCGTTCCGCGTACTTGAACCGGATCATCGTTGCGACGGAACAGATGGCAGCAGGACGTTTAAATGAAGATATAAAAGTGGAAGGCCGTTCACCGCTTGCGGATCACGCGAAAAACCTCAACAATCTTCGGGAAGGCGTGCGGGTTTCCATGACCGAGCAGGCGAAGAGCGAGCGGTTGAAAACGGAATTGATTACGAATGTGAGTCATGACCTACGGACGCCGTTGACATCGATCATCACGTACACCGACCTATTAAAGGATGAGACGATTACACCTGAAGAACGGGCGAAATATGTCGATATATTGGATAAAAAATCGCAACGGCTGAAGACGCTCATCGAGGACTTGTTCGAAGTGTCGAAAATGGCAAGCGGCAATTTGGAACTACACAAACAGCGTGTCGATTTGACGCAGTTGCTCCAGCAGGCGCTTGCAGAGCATGCCGAAGAAATCGCCGAATCGGGGCTCGATTTCCGGACGACATTCCCTGAAGATATGCTAATTGCCTACGTAGACGGCCAAAGATGGTGGCGCGTACTTGATAACCTGATCGTCAATGCAATCAAATACTCATTGCCTGGCACTCGCGTGTACGTAACGCTGCAAAAAGCAGGGGAGTCTGCAGAATTCGTCGTGAAAAACATTACGAAATATGAGCTTGGTGAAAATGTCGATGAACTGTTCGAACGTTTCAAGCGTGCAGACACATCGCGTAATACCGATGGCTCGGGTCTTGGGTTAGCCATTGCACAATCGATTGTCGATATGCACGGTGGAATCATGAAAATTGACCTGGACGGCGATTTGTTCAAAGTAACAGTATCCGTGTCGACAAAATAAACAATCCGCATGCAATGCCGAGAAAATTGGCAGGCATGCGGTTTTTCTACTTATCGTCATGCATTATTTCAGATTTTTAGGTGTTTCCAATCCGAATTTAATAGCAAGTTCTCGCAACCGGTCTGGATCTGGCTCTTTCAACCAATATTCATTCGTTGGCTGAGTGAGACTCTGTTCTATATTTGTTTCAGTTTCCGGACGATAGTGAAACACTTTTTCTTTGTTATGGAAAGTGATTGTTTCAAAGAACAGAAACCGCTTTTCATCTTCTTGATTCTCGGGAATTAGCTCTTTGAATCATTCTGCTTCAAGATCTTCTTCGTAGAATAAACCGACGGAATGTCCTTCTTTTATGATTAAATCCTCCATCAAACACCTCCTAGAAGAGTCCTGGAATCTGATCTAATTAGCTGGGAACCATTTGTTAAGGACTTGTGCTAAAAAGAAGCTCACCACTATCTTTAGCAATAATGTAATAGACGCGCTCCTTTACCCACCCGTCATCTCCCATAACCCCACCGCCTGTCAGTATGAAACTTTCGGGATTGGAAGGTTTCATTGAATAATAAAGAATGTACACTTTATCTAAGTCCTGATTCTCATGACTATATTCGATACTATCAATCGTAAACGCTGAAATCTCTTTGTCTTTTTTCAGGAAATCATTCGCTTGTGACTCTACTTCTTCCAGAACTGTCCTGTCAGCTTTCGGCTCCATCGACTTTTTTCGGGTGTCTTCCAATTTACTTTCCTGTGCGGATGTATTGTTTTCTTCATTAAAACCTGTTTCGTATTCAAACGTTTTACCATTCACTTCAAGATAAACTATTTCAACAGTCGTTACATCAATGGACGTTTTATCAGAAACAAAAAGAATTCTAACGCGTTCATTTTCCTTTAAATCAATTGGGAACTCGATTCTTTCACTTCTCTCAAAACTCTCCTCTGTATAATCGAGATTATATTCAATTGCCTGA
The DNA here is from genome assembly GCF_047228845.1 of Sporosarcina pasadenensis. Classification (NCBI taxonomy): domain Bacteria; kingdom Bacillati; phylum Bacillota; class Bacilli; order Caryophanales; family Caryophanaceae; genus Sporosarcina; species Sporosarcina pasadenensis. The sequence goes on along the minus strand of NZ_JBFEGM010000009.1, from coordinate 126,802 downwards.
GCTTTAATCCCATAACTCGGATCTAATTCCGAGTTGTTAATCGTAATTGGCTGATTAGGGTCGATGGTAATCCAAAAGTATGAAGTGCCGGCGTCATTTTTATAAATACCCATGTCTGTGACTCCAATGTCATCACGGACAATCTCTTTGTTACAACTAGTCAGAAAGATAAGGATAACCATAAAGACAAGTGCATTTTTAATTGATGAATGTCGTATGCTAATCACCCCTAAATGATTTTTAACCGAGACTGGACCATTCTCCGCTTCACTTCCCATTTTCATCCTAACACAATTAATAAAAATTACTATTCGGAAAATTAATACCCGCTATAATCCTCGGCAACAAAGGTTTACAACCGACCAACCAAAGGAATACAGATAGAAAAACTTTTGCTCGGAGGTGGCCGTTTTGTATAGCCGATGGATGGATTTGGATAGGCGATATAAGCGGGTCATTTTCTTGGTCGGAACAACGGCGCTTCTGCTCGTCGTTGCAACGTCCGGATTTATGTATTTCGAGCATTTATCGCCATTTAATGCATTATGGATGACGATCATTTCAGTTATGACGATCGGTTATGGGGACATTTACCCGACGACCGAGGAAGGCCGGTGGTTTGCACTCTTACTTGTACCGTTAGGAGCGGGAGTCGTGACATATGCACTCGGAATCGGGGCTTCCTATTTCATCGAGCAGCAATTATCGAATAGGGTGTGGGTGAGAAGGATGGAAAAGCAAATATCCAATTTAAACGACCATATAATCGTCTGCGGTTTCGGGCGCGTCGGAAAGCAAGTATATAAGCAGCTGAAGGAGGAAGGTGTTCAGATCTTATTCATTCATGACAATGAAAGCGATCTAATGGAATTCGTTGAACCTGGTACACTCCGAATCATCGGCGATCCGACCGACAAAGCCGTCTTGATGAAAGCCCGTGTAGATCAAGCGCGAGCTCTTATCACTGCACTTTCAAATGACGCCGATAATGTTTTCATCACTTTGACTGCAAAAAGCATCAACGAGGACATTGTCATCGCCGCTCGGGCGGAACGGGATGACTCGGAAGATATATTGGAAAAAGCCGGTGCCACTAGCGTCATCAACCCTTCCGTCATCGGAGGAAGGGAGTTGGCGATGTCTGTCATAAAACCGAACGGCACCGACTTCATAAATGACCTAATCCGTTCGGAGGAAAAAGAGTTCATGGTAGGGGAAGTAGCTCTGGAAGATACGGAACCGTTTATCGGCATGACGATCGAGGACGCGAACTTGCAGAAACACTATGAAATCACCCTCGTCGCGATTTTACGAAATGAAGAATTGTTCAGTAATCCGGATCTGAGTGAGAAATTCCAGCAGGGAGATACGCTGATTGTCATTGGAAATCCGAAAAAAATCGAGCATTTCCGTGTTAATAAAAATAAAGGACATACACCCCGATAAGTAATATACCGAGATCCGCAAACATATGGATGATCCAGGATGGCAGGATGGTACGGCATTTTTCATTCACAAGCTGAAAGATCAGCCCGCCTGCCCAAAGCCCTCCAACAGCTAGCAATAAAATCGGCAATGTAAACCATGGCAAGAAGATGGCGATATGGTATACGGCGAAAAAGAATGGCGGGTAGATGAACCGTATTCTTGATTCGTCAAAGATGTTAGGCAGCAGTCCGCGAAAAAAGAATTCCTCGACAATCGAGTTTCCAATCAAAATGTAAAGCGCGATGAACGGGAAGACGGCAGGCGTGATGCCGGATTGCAGCAAGTCGTCCCGCAAGGAAGCGATGTCGATGACCTGTTGCAATAAAAGGAAGGCTCCAATGATGAGCGCCATTATTGAAATTCCTAAAATGAAGGCAAGCCGAATGCTTTTTCGATCAGCTTTCCTGAACCGAAGAAAAGGAAACTTCGTTGCACGGAATAGCAACAAAGGGATTGCAAGAAATAGGATGACCTTCGCGACTGTTTTGACTCCATATGACACACCGACACTTTGTTCAATCCATAACAACAGTAAAATGCTCAGAATAGGAAAGAAAGTCCCAAACCACTTCTGCATATAATCACCCCGCAATTTTCTTCGTCAATTTCTATGTAACTTTGACGAATTTAATAGGTTGATGTTCCAATTATTTTGAAAAAAGAGGTTTATGGCTAATTATCGTAGGGTATAGATAAGAACTATCTCTCGCCACGCGCGGGATTTCCGTGTTTGATGAGAGAACAAGGAGGAATCCATATGACGATCGTTGATGGTAAATATCCGAATAAAAAGGACTTGGAGCCGAAAATCCTGCATCCGGGAAAAGGGGTAGGACCTACGTATGAACTGCCTTTAGCGGACCCTGCCGACTCGAACTGGACACATGAATTCCGCAAAAACGCGCAAGACAAAACGGGTATGGAAGATCCATCCGCTTATAGTGAAAATAAGCCGAAGGCCAATGAATTCCAAGTGATAGATAATGATTCGCCTGTGAAGTTGCAGTCAAATGAGAATCGGGAATTCAACAGCGTGACCCGTGAAAAATGGAACAGCCAAAAGAGAAACGACAAACCGATAGATCTAACATAAAGTGGACTCCGTAATGCGGATGTCCGCTTTTCCTTTTCCAATCCCTTTTATAGTATGATGAAGAAAAAGGGGAATTGGAAATGGCCACAATTGAACAGTTGAAATTTGCAAGGATGTATACGATGGGGCGTTTATCACAGGCGAAGGAAGATGCATGGGATAAGCAGCCGATGGGTTTCAATAATACGATCCGTTGGAATGTCGGGCATATTTATTGCACATTGGAAAGTTTCACGTCGACGGTTTTGCCGACTTATAAGCCGCAACACCAAGAATGGCAAGCACTCTTTGCTAGGGGAACGAGCCCTGTAAATTGGGAAGGTCAAGTTCCTTCGAATGAAGAATTGATTGCTGCTCTGGAGGACCAGATGCCTCGCGTCGTTGAAGCTTTAGAAGGCAATCTCGACCAAACTTTGCCTGAACCGCTTAAAATTGGCGATATGCTAACGATGGGGACAGTCGACGCGGTTATACAATTCGCTGTTTGGCACGAAGGACTGCATGCTGGGGTCATCCATGGATTGAATCGGGCAATTGGAGAGTAAGGAAAATATAGATAAAAACGCTCTGAAAGCTTGGACAGCTGACAAAGCGTTTTTTTGTTTACTTCATTTCAAAATGTCTCCGCAGTAAAAAAGCGACCCATTTGCAATGCGGGTGTTGGCGGATATTCTCCAATAAACCCTTTACAATCGCGGGATGCATCGACGGCTTCAACAATTCTTGCTTCAACAAGATCAACGACTCTTTTTCGATTGAATCCTCCATATCTTCAATATTCTTTTCCACGATCTCAACAATCTGATCCAATGTGCGCTCTTCATTCAAAGGCTGATCAATCATCTGGATCAAGTCATCGGAAATAAAGGAGATTGTCATGTTTTCAGCAAGCAGATTCGTCTTTTCGACGAGGGACTGCGCGAGCAAATCCAAGTCAATCGGTAATTTATACAGCAAGAATAACTCGGAATAGGTGTTCATGAAGCCTTTAATGCAAAACGCTAAATCATATTTTAAGTCATTGGCTTGTTTGCCATATAGTCGTTCAATCATTAATAAAATCACTTTTTCAAGAGATTTGTTGTAATTATGGAGCTTCGTGAATAGTTCTTCATTGAACGATTGTGTCGGTTCCTTCATTAGGATCTTGGCAAAATCAGAGTGTTTATTGAACGATTGAAATGTTGTGTAATAGAAATTATATAATAAATCCGCGTCATTCTTCTCATGATTGACCACGTAGTCAATGTCTGCGGTGAACTGTCTCATGAAGTGATCGATCAACGCGACAATCAGTTCGTCCTTCGACTTGAACGATAAATAGAAAGCCCCTTTGGATATGCCGCAATGGTCCGTTATTTGTTGGACAGACGTAGCTTCAAATCCTTGCTTTGCAAAGAGCTCCAAAGCCTTATCCATAATTAGTTGTTTTTTGGTCATATATTCAAATCTCTCCTTGTTATTTCTTGACAATTGACCGCATAGTCATTAGTATAAATATCTGAGTCAAAACTGTCAATGTAGGGGAAGGTGTAAGGGTGAAAGGGTTAGTCAATTTTGTTCTAAAGAATAAATTAGCAGTATGGTTGCTCACCATTATTATAACAGTGTCAGGGGTTTATTCGGCAACGCAGATGAAAACGGAGACGCTGCCGGATATTTCGATTCCGTACTTAATGGTGATGGGCGTCTATCCCGGTGCAACTCCGGAGCAGGTGATGGAGGAAGTCTCGATACCTATCGAGAGGGCGGTAGAGAACTTAGATCACGTGAAATCGGTCTACTCCAATTCCTATTCCAATATGTCTAGCATTCAAGTTGAATATGATTACGGTATTGATATGGACGAAGCGAAGCGAGAATTGGCGTCCGCAATGGATTCTTTATCCTTACCGGAAGGCGCGCAGGAACCGGTCATTACAGCAATTAGCATGAATATGATGCCTGTTGTAGCGCTAAGCGTGAGCAGTACAACCGAGGATATCGTTGATCTGACTTCCACTGTTGAAGATATTTTGCTGCCGAAAATCGATAAAATCGACGGGGTTGCTTCCGCGACCATTTCGGGTCAGCATATCGAGGAAGTCGAGCTGACGTACGACGAGGAAAAAATGGCTAAGCTTGGATTGCAGGTCGATTCTGTTAAGCAAATGATTCAAGCGAGCAATATGGAAGTTTCACTAGGTCTGTTTGAGTTTGAGGAAGGCGAGCAAGCAGTAGCTGTCGACGGCAAGTTCATGACGATTGATGAGCTGAAAGGCATGCTCATTCCTGTGACGCCGTCAGAAGCGAATCCATCGCCGTTCGTTAAGCTTGGCGATATTGCAACGATCGAAAAAGTCGGCAAAGTACAGTCCGTTTCCCGTACGAACGGTGAAAATGCGATTGCCATCCAAATCATTAAAGGACAGCGTGCCAACACGGTCGACGTCGTTAATGACGTGAAGAAGTTAATGAAAGATGAAGAAAAAGCAATCAACGGCTTAGTCGTTGATGTCTCACTCGACCAAGGAGAGCCGATTGAGACATCCGTTTCGACGATGGTTGAAAAGGCGCTTTTCGGTGGTTTGATTGCCGTATTGATCATTCTGCTCTTCTTGCGTGATTTCAAATCGACAATCATTTCGATCGTTTCAATTCCAGTGTCCATTTTCATGGCGCTCATGATTCTTCATTGGATGGATATAACGCTCAATATTATGACGCTCGGTGCAATTACTGTTGCTATCGGCCGCGTCATCGACGACTCCATCGTCGTCGTGGAAAATATATACCGGCGGTTGCATTTGAAAACTGAAAAACTATCGGGTCGCGCATTGATTCGTGAAGCGACGATTGAGATGTTCAAGCCGATCATGTCGTCGACGCTCGTCACAGTTGCGGTATTCGCGCCGCTCATCTTTGTAGGCGGCATGGTAGGGGAGCTATTTTTGCCGTTCGCGTTGACGATGTCGTTTGCGCTTGGCGCTTCATTGCTCGTCGCGATTACGATCGTGCCGGCATTATCCCATTTTTTATTCAAGAAAAAACTGTATGGGGAAAAGTCGGAAAGCCAGCATAAAGAAGCCGGTAAAATGGCGAATCGGTACAAAGGCGTTTTAAGTTGGTCATTGAATCATAAGATCATAACATCGATCATTTCTGTCGTATTATTGGCAGGCAGCTTGGCGCTTATGCCGTTAATAGGCTTCAGTTTCTTAGGTAGTGATGAAGAAAAGGTGATGTACATTACGTACACGCCGGCGACGGGTGAGCTTCCGGATGAAACGTTGGCGAACGTCGAAGTTGTCGAGAAGGAAATGCTGAAGCGCGATGATATTGACATTGTTCAATTATCCATTATGGACAGCGCCGACCCGATGACCGCGATGATGGGCGGCGGCTCGAATGGCGCGCTTATGTATCTCATCTTTGACAAGGACATGGAAGACTTCCAAGGAGCCCGTGCAGAAGTTGAAGACTATGTATTCAACATCGGCCAATCCGGAGAATGGAAGAGCCAAGATTTCAGTTCCATGGGGATGTCCACAAATGAAATTAGTTACACGCTATATAGTGAAGATTTAAGCAGCCTGAAGGAAGCTGTCCAACAGGTTGAAAAAGTCATGGGTGCAAACAAAGGCATTGAGGATGTCTCTTCAAGTGCCGAGGATGCATACGTTCAGTACACATTGAAAGCGACGCAGGATGAGTTGCTACAGTATGGGTTGACGACTGGACAGATCATCATGATGCTGAACCCGTCGAGGACGCAGGAAGTCGTCACGACGATCGGTAAGGATCGCAATGAATTGGAAGTTGTCGTGAAGCAGAAGGCAACTGAACAGCCGACATCGATCGATGAAATGCTGGAACAGGAAATTCCGACTGCGCTAGGAACGACAATGAAACTTTCAGATCTCGTGAAAGTTGAAGAAGGATCTACATTCAATACGCTGTCCCGAAGCAAAGGACAATATTATGCTTCGGTTTCCGGTAAGCTTGTTGACGCGGACATTTCGAAAGCAACTTCCGAAGTCGATACGGCGATTGCCGAATTGAAACTGCCAAAAGGTGTGGCGGTCGATACGGCTGGTGTCGCAGCCGATATGGAAGAAGCATTTACGCAGCTCGGAATTGCGATGCTTGCAGCGATTGCGATTGTTTACTTCATCCTTGTTGTGACGTTCCGTGAAGGCGTTGCACCGTTTGCGATTCTCTTTTCGCTGCCATTTGCAGTCATCGGTTCGTTCGTCGGCTTGCTTATCGCAGGCGAAACAATCTCCGTTCCGGTCATGATGGGTCTATTGATGTTGATCGGTATCGTCGTCACGAACGCGATCGTACTCGTCGACCGCATCATCCGGATGGAACGGACCGGTTTGAAAATGCGCGAAGCAGTACTCGAAGCGGGCGCAACACGTTTACGCCCGATCCTCATGACTGCGATCGCTACAATCGGCGCCCTCATTCCATTGGCGCTCGGTAATGGAGCAGGCAGCGGATTAATTTCGAAAGGTCTCGGCATCACGGTTATCGGCGGTTTGATCAGTTCCACATTGTTGACGCTGATCGTCGTGCCGATCGTGTACGAAATCTTGTCGAAAATGTTCAAGAAAAACCGTTTGGATTTGGAAGAGGATTAATAGGTAGAGCAGAAGAAGGAGCAGAAACTTGTTCCTTCTTCTGTTTTTTTGTGGAATCGCGAACGGATAACTCGCCCGGGTCCAATGAGAAGGCTCCCGCGCTCAAAGTGTGGCTCTCCGCGCTCAAAGTGTGGCTCCCGCGCTCAAAGTGAGGCTCTTCGCGCTCAAAGCGACGGCTCCCGCGCTCAAAGTGAGGCTCTCCGCGCCCAAAGCGTCGGCTCCCGCGCTCAAAGCGGTGGCTCTCGCGCTTAAAGCGGTGGCTCCCGCGCTCAAAGTGTGGCTCTCCGCGCTCAAAGCGACAGCCCTCGCTCCCAAAGATACGCATCCCGCGTCCAACCCAATAGATTAATAGGTTTAACCCTCCACGTTTATAGGAATAGTCCTTAAGAGACTACCTAACTGAATGGAGGACACGGAATGTTCAGAGATATGTATTTTGCCAATATGCTAAGCTGGCTGCCCGAATTGATTCTCGGATTAGTCATCTTGCTAATCGGGTTTTTCATTGCCAAAGCAGTGGAAAATGCGGTACACAAACGTTTGAGGAAATCGAGGGTCAATGAAAGGTTAGATGTAAAAGAAGGAAAATGGAATGTGGAAAAGATCATCAGCAAAGTCTTCTTCTTCGGTATCCTACTATTAGCATTCCTTCTCTTCTTTAACATTATGAATGCATCGATGATTGCAACGCCGTTCATGACGATGTATTCGGGAATCGGCGGGGCGGTTCTCAGCATCTTGAAAGCGTCGCTCATCTTGCTTCTCGCTTGGGTTCTTGCATTGATTGTCAAGAAGGTCATTTTGGCAGTCGGCGGTAAGATGAAGCTCAACAAGTTCGTTGCGAAAGTAGGGGGTTCCCCCGATGAAATCGACAAGTCGAAATGGGTCGAGACGGCTGCAAACATTGCGTTCTATGTCGTCTTGCTGCTATTTGTTCCGGCCGTCCTTCACGCACTTGGCTTGAGCGGCATTAGCGGGCCGTTCGAAGGTATGTTGGAAAGCTTCATGAACTTTATTCCGAAACTTGTCGGAGCGGCATTGATTTTTGCAGTTGGTTGGGTTATCGCGAAAATCGTCCGTACGATCGTGACGAAGTTGCTTGAATCGGTTGGTATCGATCGGTTTGCACATAAGCTGAAATCATCTTCGAACGCAAAAGGGACAAGCATCTCAGGAATTATCGGCACGATCGTTTTTGTTCTGATCATGCTACCGGTAACAATTTCTGCTTTGGAAGTATTGGATCTTGAAGGGATTTCACAACCGGCTATCGCCATGTTGAATGACATTATGACGATGCTTCCGAAGATCGCGGTTGCCATTGTCCTCGTTTTAGTCGGAATCTACTTGGCGAAATGGCTCAGGGGGATTGTCGTATCCCTCTTGGATAATCTCGGCATCAATTCAATTTCCGGAAAGATCGGTGTGCGTTCGAGCGCAACGATGCCAACGTTTTCTCAAATTATTGGCGCGATAGTACAAATTGTTGTCATTCTACTGTTCGTCGTTGAAGCGCTTCAAATACTCAACTTGAACTTCATGGTGACGCTCGCAACGGGTATCTTCGCATACTTGCCGATGGTCGTTGCGGCTGTTGTTATTTTGGCAATCGGCTTCTGGCTCGCGAACCTTGCTGAGAAATTTGTCGGAAGCATCATGACGACACAATCTGGTGCTCCTCACGTATTGCGCTACGTAGCGAAATATGCGATTCTCGCCTTCGCGTTCTTCATGGCATTGAGCCAGCTCGGCATTGCGCCGGCAATCATTAATGCGGCATTCATCCTCATTCTCGGAGGCGTCGCATTGGCGTTCGGACTTGCCTTTGGTTTAGGTGGACGTGAACATGCTTCACGCTATTTGACGAAAATGGAAAGCAGCTTGCAAAATGCGGATGTTTCCAAAGAGAAGTGGGAGCAGGAGAAGAGCGAGATGAAGCGTGAGGCGAAGCAATCCGTGAATAAAGCTCAACAGGCCGTGGATCAGACGGCAAATGAAAATCATATGCCTCCTGTTGGAAAAAGCGGAGAATATCCAACTGGTCGGGACTATGAACCGCGAACAGGCAACTTGCCATCGGATGAGCTGCCACTATCCGACCCGGCAGATTCGAATATGACAGAGGCTTTCGATGAAAATGATCCGTCTAGGTACAACCAAACGAACAAAGACGGCTACAATACGACGGATCCGGGCGAAGACTATCCATTCGATCCGAACCGCGGAAATAAATAAACGTAGAACTGCCCCATCCATCGGAAATCCGGTGGTGGGGCAGTTTTTTTATTGTATGAAGGAGGGGTAATGTTGCGCGAGTTCTCGTTTTTCCGTAGAAGTTATCGTTCCTAGGCAAGGAGTTCTCGTTGTTCGATGTAAAGTTCTCGTTTCTGTACAAAGAGTTCTCGTTCTTAGCCGGCAATTTCTCATTCCTGCGCACCAAGTTCTCGTTTACACCAAAAAGCCGCATGCCCATTTCGGAGCACGAGGCCATTCTTCATTCAACGAGATCATTTTTAAACGCATAAATGACAGCCTGCGTCCGGTCCTGCACTTCGAGCTTCGACAACAGATTGCTGACATGCGTTTTCACCGTCTTCAACGCAATGAACAAGTCATCGGCGATCTCCTGGTTCGTTTTCCCCTTCGCCAATAAAAGGAGGATCTCCAATTCCCGCTCCGTCAGCTCATCATGAAGCCTGTGCCCGTTGCCGGACCGCATTTTCTGCATCATTTTCGACGTCACCTCAGGCTCCAACACAGTTTGGCCCTTCAACGTTTCGCGTATAGCTTCCGCAATCCGTTTGGCATTTGAAGTTTTCAATATGTAGCTAATGGCGCCGGCTTCGAGTGCCGGGTACACTTTGTCGTCATCGAGGAAGCTTGTGACGATGACGATTTTCGCTTCCGGCCATTGCTTGATAATCTCGGCAGTCGCCTCCGCGCCGTTCATTTCCGGCATGACCATATCCATCAAAATGATATCAGGGCGCAATGCGAGCGCTTTTTCTACAGCTTCCTTCCCGTTGACCGCTTCGTCGATGACCTCCATATCAGGCTGCGTCTGCAAATAAGCGGACACGCCGATGCGCACCATTTCATGATCATCCGCCAATAGAATCCGAATCATCCGGTTCATCCCCCTTTTTAGTCGGCAATTTCACTTCCACAATCGTGCCTTGTGATGGAACCGAAACGATTTTGCATGTGCCGCCGATTTCAATCGCCCGTTCCTTCACGTTTTGCAGTCCATACGATCCGCCTTTGCCATCCGACTCCTCGAAACCGACCCCGTTATCCTGCACGCGGAAAATGGCGAGTCCGTCACGTTCGACGAAAAGGACATCGACCTCGGTCGCTTGCGCATGACGCAACGTGTTTGACAACGTTTCTTGCGCAATCCGGAATAGATGGTCCTCCGCGCCTTTTGACAAAGACACTTCCTCCAAGCGATAGCGAATATCGAACGAAACCTTCTCTTTCAATTCGACTAACAGCTCTTCAAGTCCTTCCGCGAGTGACTTGTCATTCAACGCGGCTGGACGTAAATGAAGAAGCAAAGCCCGCATTTCGAGCTGCGCCTGCTGCACCATCCGCTCTACTTGCAAAAGTGGTTTTTGCGTCGCCGGTTCGTGCTGCTGCTCATTGATGGCTGACATAAGCATCGAAGCGGCAAATAGCTGTTGGGAAACGGAATCATGCAGCTCCCGGGCGAGACGTTGCCGTTCCTGAACAATCCGTTCCTGTATCAATTTATCTTGCGCCTCTGCGCGTTCATCCGTAATCCGCTGCAAGCTTTTCCGCTGTGTTGTCAAAATGTTGGATACGTCTTCAAGTGTTCTATCAATCTTCGGGGAAAATGATTTTGAGATCTTCACAACCTCGTCATGTTGAATCAACCCTGTCAGTTGCTGTTCAATCGACTTCACTTTGGAACGACCGATGCCGCCCATCCATCCTGCAATGCCCGAACCGAGCGCAATGCACGTGATGAGGATCCAGGCGCCTAACGGTACGTTCGCATATTGGATTTCATAAAAGAAAAGCCAGCTTTCATTCAACGGAATATCAACGAGCGTGTAAAAGTACAGTGCCGCAATTCCGATGAAAATGAACGATAAAAAGAGGCTGCGACCAAAAAAGTTCTTCATTTCCGCACCACCTCGATATCCCCGATCCACGTAGAAAGGGAGATGATCAGCTCTGCCCGGTCCCCAATGTCCGCGTCATAGCCGTCCTTATAATGAAGCGTCTCATTAATCATCCGCTTTGGACTGATGTCGAGAATTTTCGCTTCACCAAATAATGTATTGTAGTGAATGCGGACTGGAATTTCGTAAGGCAGGTCGACTTTAATCCGCCCAAATCCTTGTCGTATGGCAATGAAAGACGTCCCTTTTGGAAGAACTGTGTCAGTCACATCAACATGGATATCTCCGAAAAAGCCTTGAATCTGCACATCTTCCCATTCATAAGAAGAGAAGGGGGAGGACTGTACGGAAAACCATTTATTTTTCCAAATGCCGTTCGGCGTCTCCTTTTGGAACTCTTTCAGCGGGCGCATCATCTGCTCCGCCGGAATTCCTTTCCACAAGTGGAATAAAACATAAATGAACAAGGCGAGCAACAGCATGCGCAAGCTCCACAACGTCATCAATGCCATGATAATGAAGAAGAGCCCTAATAAGGCCATCCATTTCGAACGTCTCTTGAAACCGAAATACGTAAATCCGGCACCAAGGAGGAGGAAGATGATATTGCCATTCGATAGGAAAGTGGCCTCGATGAAAAAGAGCGCAAGAAATGCCACAACCCAAAACGTCATCTTATTCGTATCCATTTGTTTCATTGCAATGCCCCCTTCTTGATGTCAGATGGAAGAGGGAAGGCGAACCTTCCCTGTTTTTGTTTTGCAAGTGATCATATATCGTTGCGAGTGATCATAAATCGTTGCAAGTGATCATAAATCGCTGCGAGTGATCATAAAACGTCGCAAGTGATCATATATCGTTGCAAGTGATCATATATCGTTGCAAGTGATCATAAATCGCTACAAGTGATCATAAAACGTTCCAAATGATCATAAAACGTTCCAAATGATCATAAAACGTTCCAAATGATCATATATCGTTGCGAGTGATCATATACCGCTGCAAGTGATCATAAATCTTTGCAAGTGATCATAAATTCTCGCAAGCGTCCTACGCACTTCTATTGTCCGTCTCCGAGTCGCAGCTAATCGCCACTCTTCGCACTTCTATCTTACACAATTTCCGTCTTAGTTGCGGAATTTTTTTCAAGCAATTCCAATCGACGTTCCATCGATGACACTTCGTACTCGCGATTGATCTTGCCGCCGAGATTTTCGATATACGCATTCATTTCCTCGACGCTTGAAACGTGCTTGTCGCCGTTTTCAGGTGAGATGAATTGGTCCATGCGGCGATGGGCCCGTGTGACGTTTTCTTTCCCCATCAATTGCAACTGGCGGACTTTCATGTCTTTCACTTTATGCTTCATTTCCTCGAATTTACGTTCCAGCGCAATCATTTCCTGCTCTGATTGTGTAATGCTTGTCGCCAACTCGTTTGCACGCGTCTCATAAGCTTGAATCTCATCTTGAGCGAACGCGACCAAATCCTCTTCACCTGTCGACTGGGCGAGCTCTAATTGACGGCGGCGTTTTACGAGCATCGTTTCTGCTTCTGTGAACTCCTTCTCAAGCTCCAGCTTCAACTTCCCTTGACGCTCCAAAAGCTTGCCGACCGATTCAGTTTGCTTTTCCGCTTCCTTTATATATTGATTCAACATTGCAATTGGATTTTTCGCTTCCTTCTTATCAAGCGCCGAATGCAAGTCTGCTTGCACCGTGTATTTCAATCTGTTCCATAACGTGTTCATCTTAGTTTCCTCCTTATTTTGTAATTTCATCCCATTGACGTTCGAAGTTGACGAACGGATCGTCCGAATACTTCGCGTCAATTACATTGTCGTTTGTACGTTCATTCCATTTGCGCCATACATAGTAGACACCGAGTAATGCGATGATGCCGATGAATGCCGGCACGTTTGAAACGGCTGTCACCAATCCGATGAGTAAAACGATCCCCCAGAACAGCTTAAGGAATGTCGAATCACTCTTCCTGTAATAGTGGAACCCTGCAAAAGCGATTGCACCGGAGATGGCAAGCGCCAAAATCGACCCTAAGTTTGCGAGAACAACGATTGCCGCCACTATGCCGAGAATCGCTAGACCAAATTTTTTCATATTGTTGTTCCTCCTTTCGTTGTATCTACATCTTACAATTTCCCGCGACTCCTCCAAACGGCCGCAATGCGGATTTCACTCTACGACTTGAGACCGATTCTGAGCTAGGTACACTCAAAAATGCTCTAGATATTGGGAACGCTTTCATGTAAGCTATAAATATACGAACTATCAATCAATTCAGAGAATGAGGTGCGAGATATGAAGGATGTTGTCATTGTCGAAGGGGTGCGGACCGCGGTCGCAAGACGAAAAGGGGGTTTTTCGGAATATCGTCCAGACGAGCTTGCGGCTGTCGTCCTTGAGGAATTAATTACTCGTGCGGGAATCGATAAAGGTGATGTGGAAGATGTCATTTTAGGCTGCGTCACGCAGTCGGGTGAACAAGGGGGCAATATTGCGCGTACAGCGGCTTTGATTGCAGGGTTTCCAGTCCGTGTTCCTGGCGTCACGATCGACCGGCAATGCGGTTCGAGCCAACAGGCCGTCCACTTCGCCGCACAAGCAATTGCTTCAGGTGACATGGACATCGTCATTGCAGGCGGCGTTGAAAGCATGACGAGGGCGCCAATGTTCTCGAACATGGGAGACGCCAGACCGAGTCCGAAGCTGACGGAGAAACACGAAATCATCAACCAAGGACTATCCGCGGAGCGCATAGCGGAACAATGGGGGCTATCTAGGGAAGAGCTCGACCGATTCGCGTATGAAAGCCATCAGAAAGCGATCCGGGCTATTGAAGAAGGCAAATTCGACGACGAAATTGTGCCGGTTTCTGTGAATCGCGTCGAAGGTGAAGTGGAAACCGTCGCTAGAGATGAAGGCCCGCGTCCAGATTCAACGCCTGAAGTGCTTGCCGGCCTGAAAACGGTGTTCGACGAAAACGGCGTCATTACCGCAGGAAATGCAAGTCAAATGAGCGATGGCGCATCCGCTGTTCTTCTCATGTCAAAGGAAAAGGCGGAAGAAATCGGATTGAAGCCGCTTGCGCGGATCGTCGCCCGTACGGTTGTCGGTTCCGACCCGACATTGATGTTAACCGGTCCGATTGAAGCGACAAAGAGGGTGTTGTTGAAGGCGGGGCTTACGATTGGTGATATGGATATATATGAAGTGAATGAAGCATTTGCACCGGTGCCGCTCGCCTGGTTGAAGGATACTGGGGCGGATCCGGAAAAATTGAACCCGAACGGAGGGGCGATTGCGCTCGGTCATCCGCTTGGAGCGACGGGAACGAAATTGCTCGTGTCGATGGTGAAGGAGCTACAGCGCACGAACGGTCGGTACGGACTGCTCGCCATTTGTGAAGGGATGGGAATGGCGAACGCGACGATTATTGAAAGGATATAACGTTTTACATAAAGGGGGACTGACAGATGGAAATGCATGAAATCATAGCGATTGTCACCGGGGGAGCTTCCGGTCTAGGGGAAGCAACGACGCGGCGGATTGTCGCAGCGGGAGGAAAAGTCGCCGTTTTTGACATGAATGAAGAACGTGGCAAGGCGTTGGTCGATGAGCTAGGGCAAGACCATGTTTTATTTCTGAAGACGGACGTGGCGAACGCTGAAAATGTGGAAGCGAATGTAGCGGAAGCCGCATCTGCATTCGGGAAGGTAAATGCCGTCGTCAACTGCGCTGACATCGCAACGCCCGGGAAAGTCGTATCGAAAGGTGGTCCGATGTTGCTCGACCGCTTCGAGCAAGTGATCCATGTCAATTTGACAGGCACTTTCAATGTCATCCGGGTGGCGGCTGCCGCCATGATGAACAATGAGCCGAATGCGGAAGGCGAGCGGGGCGTCATCGTGAACACCGCGTCCGTGGCGGCATTCGAAGGGCAGATCGGACAGGCGGCGTACAGCGCATCGAAAGGCGGTGTCGTCGGCATGACATTGCCGATTGCTCGTGAATTTGCGGGGTTTGGCATCCGCGTCATGACAATTGCGCCCGGCCTCGTTGAAACGCCGCTCTTCGCCGGACTTCCGGAGCCTGCGCGAAATGCGCTCGAGGAATTGACGTTATACCCGAAACGGCTCGGCCGTCCGGAAGAATACGCGAGGCTCGTCGAAAGTATCTTTACGAATCCGTTATTGAACGGAGAGACGATCAGACTGGATGGAGCAATCCGGATGCAGCCGAGATAAAGTGAAACTTCAATCAGTGGTGGTCTTCCACTGATTGTTAGTTGAAGCGGGATAAAGGGGGAGATAGCTATGAAGCGCTATCGTTATGAAACAGATGAACACGTTTTATTCAGGGAAACACTCCGGAAATTCCTGTCGAAAGAAGCGGTTCCTCATTACGATCAATGGGAAAAGGACCGTCTGATTCCCGTCAGTTTTTGGCGGAAGCTCGGGGAAATGGGGTTTCTTTGTCCGCAAGTGGAAGAACAATACGGCGGTCTCGGTCTCGACTTCAGCTATGGAGTCATCATTGGGGAAGAGATGGAACGGGTCGGAGCGGGCTTGACGGGGGTCGGCCTGCATAATGATATCGTCGTTCCGTACATCGAATCGTACGGGACGGAAGAACAGAAGAAGCGTTGGCTGCCGGGATGCATCACCGCCGATTTTATTACAGGAGTTGCGATGACAGAGCCCGGAACCGGTTCAGACCTTGCCAACATCCGGACGACCGCAATAAAAGACGGCGATCATTATGTCGTGAATGGGCAAAAGACTTTCATTACAAACGGTGTGAACGGAAATCTGTTCCTCGTCGTCGTGAAGACAGATCCGCACGCGGAACCGAAACACCGAGGCATCAGCCTGCTAATGATTGAAGAGGGGACGCCTGGCTTTACGAAAGGACGGAAGCTCGACAAGGTCGGCCTGCATTCGCAAGATACAGCCGAACTCTACTTCGAAAATTGCCGTGTGCCAGTCGGAAATCTGATTGGCGGGGAAGGGAAAGGGTTCAGCTATCTGATGGAAAAGCTCCAGCAGGAAAGGCTGCTCGTCGCATTATCAGCACAGACGGCTTCGGAAGATATGCTCGAAATGACGCTCGACTACGTGAAGTCACGGGAGGCGTTCGGCAAGCCGATCGGTTCATTCCAAAATACGCAGTTCAAGATTGCGGAAATCGCGACGAAGGTGGAGCTCGGCAAAGCGTTTCTCGAATCGCTCATTGAAGATCATTTGGCCGGGAAGGACGTCGTGACGAAAGTGTCCATGGCGAAATACTGGATTACCGAAACGGCGCGTGAAATCTCCGCGGAATGCATGCAGCTGCACGGAGGATACGGCTATATGGAGGAATATAAGATTGCACGGAGATACCGCGATATCCCGGTCGCTTCGATTTATGCGGGGACGAATGAAATCATGAAGATGATCATTGCGAAGAATATGGGGCTATAGGAGGGAATAGCAGGAAGTTTGTCCGCATATGATTGTGTGGGCACAAGCGACTGCTGGGGACGGTTGTAAATGTTTCACACTATAAAAGCGCAAAAGGGGAGCGATTCAAATGATGCAAACACCATTATTACTATCGTCGTTCATTAAAAGAGCCGAGCAATTTTTTCCGAACAAACTGATCATATCGCGTACAGGACCTGACACAATCCATCGCATTCCATATCGTGAATTTGCGAAGCGGACGAGGAAGTTGTCGAATGCTTTGACGAAGCTTGGGATGAAGCATGGAACGAAAGTGGGGACGTTTGGCTGGAACCATCACCGGCATTTGGAAGCGTACTTCGGAGTGCCGAGTACGGGCGCTATCCTTCATATGGTGAATATCCGCTTGGCGCCGGAGCATATTGCGTACGTCATCAATCATGCGGAAGATGAAATCCTGCTTGTGGATGATAATCTTTTCCCGCATCTTGAAAAGCTAGCGCCGATGCTCAAGACGGTAAAGCATTACGTCATCATGGGTGATAGCACGGACGTGCCGGAAACGACATTGGAAAATGTCCATTCCTACGAGGCGTTGCTTGCGGAGGCATCGGATCAGTATGACTATCCGGAGGACTTGGATGAAAATACACCTGCGGGAATGTGTTATACATCCGCAACGACGGGCAATCCGAAAGGGGTTGTCTATTCGCATCGCGGCATCGTGTTGCATAGCTATGCGCTCGGTTTGGCGGATGCGATGGGACTGAAGGAAAGCGACGTCATCATGCCGATCGTGCCGATGTTCCACGTCAATGCATGGGGGATGCCATTTGCGGCGGTCTTTTTCGGGTCGACCCAAGTGCTGCCGGGACCGGGCTTCAACCCGCAGCTGTTGCTTGACTTGATTGAACAGGAGAAAGTGACGCTGACGGCAGGCGTGCCAACGATTTGGCTTGCGGTTTTGAAAGAGCAGGAGCTAAATCCGCGAAATCTCTCCTCACTCCGTGGAATCGTAAGTGGCGGCTCGGCATCTCCGAAAGGGCTGATTCGTGCATTTGAAGAGAAACTCGGAGTGCCGTTCTATGTCGGATATGGCATGACTGAAACTTCGCCTCTCGTCAGCTTGTCGGTCTACACGTCCGGCATGGAGGATTTGCCGATGGACGAACGGATCGATATCCGGGCGTTGCAAGGGTTGATTATGCCGGGGCTTGAAGTGAAAGTCGTGAATGAAGACGGCGAAGTGCCTTGGGATGGTAAGACGATGGGCGAGCTTGCGGTGCGTGGTCCTTGGATTGCAAGTGAGTATTACAAGGACGACCGGACGGCGGAGGCATTCAAGGATGGCTGGCTTTACACGGGCGACATCGCAGTCATGACGGATATCGGGTATTTGAAATTGATGGACCGGACGAAGGATTTAATTAAGAGCGGCGGTGAGTGGATTTCATCCGTCGACCTCGAAAATGCCTTGATGACGCATGAAGCGGTATTTGAGGCGGCTGTCATCGCCATGCCGCATGAAAAATGGGTGGAACGCCCACTTGCCTGTGTCGTATTGAAAGAGGGCAAAACCGCGGACGATGCGTTGAAAGCCGAACTGCTAACCTATTTGGAAGGCCAATTCGCGAAGCTATGGGTTCCGGACGATGTCGTCTTCTTGGACGAAATACCGAAAACATCCGTCGGGAAATTCCTGAAAACCGCTTTGCGCGAACAATTGAAGGGCCATGTATTGGAAGTGTGAATGGATGCCACCCGCTCTTGCAGCGGGTGGTTTTTTATTGGCGTTTTCAAGGGGGAATCTCCATATTTACGGGGGATTGGTGGTAAACACCCTAAGTGGTGATAAAGTGTGCGTGAGTGGTGATAAACCATCTCTAAGTGGTGATAAACTCTCCCTGAGCGGTGATAAAGTTGCCGTGGACGGTGATAACCTCCAGCAAGTCGGTGATAACACCCCGAAAGTCGCTGATAAACTTTATTCGCACACCTTCGCATTAATTTCATCAGAAAAGGGAATAGCGTATAGGGAGCATATTTAATGGAAGAAGTGTTCAATCACATAGGAGGTATTAGCATGCTGAACAGAATTCCGAAATCCGAGACGACAGCTTGTTCCCTTACTGTATACAATGATGGCTTTGCGCTTGTGAAAGATACACGTTCCATTCCGCAATTCAACGAAAATGATTCTGTCCATTTTGTCGGGGTGGCGAAGAAGCTGAAGCCCGATTCCATCATTGTTGAAGGGGTGGACTTGTCGGAACTTGTCTATGAATATGACCTGATGGATGAATTGAGGATTTTTGAGAGATATTTAGGCCGTCAAATATTAATCAAAGATCCGTTCACGAAACAAGATCGGGCATACACATTGCTGCGAGCAAATGGACCGATCGTCATGCAGGACGTCGAGACGAAAGAGCTGATTATCAATCCGAAGGGCGAACTGCGTTTTCCGGAAATTGAAGGCGGGAATCATGTAGAGCCGACACTTGTCTGGAAAGTAGCCGGGCAGCGAAGTGATGAGGTGTGTGTCTCATACTTGACAGGCGGGGTATCGTGGGAGGCGGATTATGTCATTTCCATGCATGGTGACCGTTTCGATTTGTCGGGCTGGCTGTCGATGAAAAACTACTCCGGCGTCTCTTTCAATGATGCTCAACTTCGTCTCATATCAGGTAAGCTGAGCAAGGCGGGCAATGAAAACGAAGAGAAAAGCGCGGAGTTGTCGAGGCGTGAAAAGCAGAAGACGGAAGCTTTTTCCGATTTTCATACGTACACGTTCCCGAAGACTATCGATTTGGAAGACCGTCAACAAAAGCAGCTGCGACTTCTATCATCCACAAATTCAAAAGCACGCATAATCTATGAAATCAACGAACTGACGTCAAATCCGGATATCTTCATCGAATTTGACAATACGGTAGAGAACGGTCTCGGTTTTCCGTTGCCTGCTGGGGTTTTTAAGATGTATCGGACGAACCCGGATGATGGCAGTGCGGAATTCATCGGCGAATACGCGATTAAGCATACTGAAGTGAATGAAAAAGTCCGTTTGAAATCAGGAGAAGCTTGTGACATTGAAGTGAAGGCGAAAAAAGCGGGTAAATATAAAGAAGGCGGATATGAGTACACCGAATACGAATATAGTATTTGCAATACGAAAGGTACCCCGGTCGAAGCTGTCATCCGCCAACAAGTTCCGGGACATTTATGGACGGTGGATGAATCGACGCATGAATGGCAGAAGAAACGTGACAAGATCGTACTGCCTGTCCATGTTCCTGTCAATGTCGAGGAAAAGGTGAAGTTCACAATCCGACATGACCGCTCTGCGAGAAGGACAATCGGTTTCTAAAGAATAACATTCCTAGCTATGTTCATATCGAAAAAATGTGGAAAAGCACCCGGCGCCGGGGATAAAACTGGCCACTGGGTGTTTTTTATTCACATGTGGATAATATTCATTCAAAAACACTCCATAATTCAGAAATTATAAACATATAAACAATCTTACCCACAGCTTTCGGTGTATAAGTCCATTTCGCGCATACTTATCCACTACATTTTCATTCATACTATTCCTTTTTCATACGTACAATCCATCAGGACAGGTTGGAACTTCCAAGTGAATAGGTGCGTCTGATAATATGGATATATAATTGAATTTTTACGACCAGGGAGAGTGTCATGGATAATTGGATAACTGAATTCATAAGTGAGCACGGATATTTTGGAGTGTGCTTTCTGTTGTTGATTGAAAATATTTTCCCTCCGATTCCATCTGAAATCATTTTGACCTTCAGTGGATTTGCGACTGGGTTTACAACGATGACGAAAACAGGCGTCATCATCGCTGCTACAATTGGTTCGGTCGTCGGTGCGATGATTCTTTATAGTATCGGTTTGCTCATCGATGTACCGAGACTCGAGAGATTTGTAGAACGGCGGGGACGCTGGCTGCGTATAACGAAAAAAGATTTAAGGAGAGCTGATGACTGGTTCGATAAATACGGTCCTTGGACAGTGTTTTTTTGCCGTCTTATTCCGCTCGTCCGTAGTCTAATTTCGGTTCCTGCTGGGATGTCCCATATGAATTTTCCGCTGTTTCTTGCATTGACAATTCTCGGAAGCTTCATTTGGAACACCATTCTTGTTACAATAGGGTTTGCAGTCGGTGAAAATTGGGAATCGATCGTCCACTATATGGACGTCTATTCAAACATTGTTTATGTGATGTTAGCAATTGGTGGAATCGCGGTTTGTATTGGTTACATCCGATTCCGTAGAAAGAGGGCTTAGTGGATGGATTTATTTGAATTACTAAAGGCGTTGATCCTCGGTTTTGTGGAAGGGATGACAGAGTTTGCGCCAGTCTCCTCGACAGGGCATCTTATTATCGTGGATGATATGTGGTTGAAGACGGAGGAGTTTCTTGGAAAATATCCGGCCAACACATTTAAGATCGTCATTCAGTTAGGGTCGATTTTGGCGGTTGTCGTCGTGTTTTGGAAGAGGTTGCTCAGTTTGGTCGGTTTGTATAAAATCGATGGGAAGAAGATGACGAGCCGTTTCAATCTGATGCACGTCGTCGTTGGTATGCTGCCAGCAGTCGTTCTTGGATTTGCATTCAAAGACTTGATCGATGATTATTTATTTGGCGTTAAAACGGTCATCTTCGCACTCATCGCAGGGGCAATCCTCATGATAGCGGCAGATAAATTCGGACCGAAAAGACCGAAAGTCCAATCATTGGATCAGATCACATATCGGCAGGCATTCACAGTCGGGCTTGTCCAATGTTTATCGTTATGGCCAGGGTTTTCACGTTCAGGCGCAACGATTTCGGGCGGCGTCCTGTTCGGAATGAACCATAGAACCGCGGCGGACTTCACGTTCATCATGGCGGTGCCGATCATGGCGGGAGCTAGTCTCGTGTCGGTCCTGAAAAACTGGGAATATATGACGATGGATTACCTTTCATTTTATATCGTCGGCTTTATAAGCGCATTTGTCTTCGCGCTCGTTTCGATCCGCTTCTTCCTGAAGCTTGTATCGAAAATCAAGCTTGTCCCGTTTGCGTTGTATAGAATTTTCCTAGCAATCGTCTTAGCAGCAATCGTATTTTTATAATAAAGTTGACGACCCTATTATGGGTCGTTTTTTTATTCTCTAAAACGGTCTTCTGCTACACTAAAGAAAAAACGGCGGTGAGGAACTTGAGTGAGCAAGTACTGATTATCGAAGATGAAGAAGCGATCGCGCGCGTTCTTCAATTGGAGCTTGAGTTTGAAGGATATTCGGTCGGCGTCGCGCATTCAGGGACGGATGGCCTGATCATGTTCAGAGAGCGGGAATGGAATCTTGTGCTGTTGGATCTTATGTTGCCTGGTATGAATGGGTTGGATGTGCTGCGGAGGATCCGGGCGGCGGAAGATGGCACGCCCGTTATTTTATTGACGGCGAAAAGCGATGTGGAAGATAAAGTGACGGGGCTCGACTTGGGAGCGAATGATTACGTCACCAAACCGTTCGTAATCGATGAATTGCTTGCCCGCATAAGATCGGCTCTACGTACTTCTCAAAAGAAAACCGTCGTGAAAGATGAATTTCTTCACGAGTTCGCCGGTTTATCGATCCACGAGCAGTCCCGTGAGGTGAAGCGGAATGGCGAATCGATTGATTTGACACCTAGGGAATATGATTTATTGCTTCACTTGATTCGTCATCCGAATCAGGTGCTTTCGCGTGAACAGTTGCTCGATGCGGTTTGGGGCTTTGACTATTATGGTGACACGAACGTAGTTGACGTCTATATCCGATATGTCCGGAAGAAAATCGATCGACGGAATGAACCTTCCCTTATTCAAACGGTACGGGGCGTCGGTTATGTGTTGAAGGAACCGGTCCATGAAACTTAAAAAGAAGATTCATGTTTTTTCGACCCTATTGATGTTCATTCTTCTTATGCTTGCAAATATCCTCATCTATTTCCTATTCGAAAGGATGTCCCATAATACGGAATATGATCAACTGCTCGGCCGGACGAAGGAACTGACCGCGGCGTTAAGCCAATTGGAGACGGAGGTGGATGCGGGCATCATCCTGCGTGCATTCAACCCGGCGAATGGAGCCATCTCCATTGTCAATAGCAACAATAAGCCGCTCGTTATTGTCGAATCATTAACGGGGCTTAGTAAAGTCAAAGGTCATGTGAACCCGGGCAATTCATATACAATCAACCAATTCGAAGGGACAGAAGCGTTATCCACTTCGATGCCGATCATTTGGCCGACAGGTGAAGTCGTTACAGTGAAAATGACCCAACTGCTGACAGGCGTTGAGGAGAATATGAGGGTTCTGAAGTATGTATTGATTGGCGTTACTGCATTTGCGATGATTCCGATCACCCTTTCCAGCATGACGCTCGGTAGAATTGTCACCCAGCCAATCGAAAATCTCATAACGGCGATGAACAGAAGCCGGCAATCGGGGACGTATGAAAAGATGACCGGGGTCGTACATGGAAATGACGAGCTTGCACAAATGGAACGGACGTTCAATGAAATGATGGAACAATTAGGACAGAACTATATGAAGCAGGAGCAATTTGTCTCAAATGCCTCGCATGAATTGAAAACGCCGTTGACCGTGATCGAGAGCTACTCCCGATTGTTGGCAAGGCGTGGTTTTGAAAACCGGGAAGTCGTCGATGAGGCGTTGAATGCAATTATCTCTGAAACGGGCAGGATGAAGGAAATGATTGCGCAAATGCTCGACTTGGCAAAGAGCAGTGGTTCTCATGCGTTCGAATTCGCACAAGTCGATTTGACTTCCTTGCTGGAAGAGGCAGTCAAACCATTGAGGCAAGCGTACGGAAGGGAAATCATCATCGAAGCAGATGGGCCGGCAATCGTTGAAACGGACGGTAAGTTTGTGAAGCAACTATTGTTCATTCTTCTCGACAATGCACGGAAATATAGCGATCGGGAAATCTTCACTTCTATTGAAAACTTGCAGAACGTAGTGGAAATTACCGTGAAGGATTATGGAAAAGGAATTCCACAATCGGACTTGCCACATATTTTCGACCGTTTTTACCGTGTCGAATCGGACCGTAGCCGTAAGACTGGGGGAACAGGGTTGGGGCTCTCCATTGCGAAGGAGATAGCCGATGGACTTGGCGCCACCTTGACGATTGAAAGTGTCGTGGATATGGGAACTGTTACCCGCATTTTGATTCCGAAAAAAAGAAAGGTTCTCAGTGAATTTTAATGTTGGGGCAGTAAGATGAAGGAAAGGAGGATTTTTGCATGAATATATGGAAAAAACCTTGGTTCATCCCGATTGTCTTGACGATCATCATTGTCGTCGCTGGACAGCTGTATACGGCAGGAAAGCTGACGAAGGCGGAAGCTTTGCCAAAAGAAGAGATTCGCTCCCAAATAGCGATGATTTATGATGGAGAAGTGGAAGATCTCATGTTAGATGGATCTGTGTATAAAGCGATAGTTTCAAGAGCAGGGGCGGAATACGCCGTGGAAGTCGACGCAGGATCGGGCAAAGTCCTTTCGCTCATTCAGACTAAAGAAACATCGAAATCCAATGTCGTTACGGAGATTGATAAAGGAAAAAAAGCTCCAATTGAAGAAGCTACGCCTGACGAATCGGCATACAAGGCGGAAAGCGAAGTTACAGAAGTCCCGAAGCCGAGCGCCAACAAAACAGGCAAGCAGGAAAAACCGCGAAAAACGGTTCTCATCTCCGAGCAGCAAGCAAAAAAAATCGGATTGGCCCAATTGCCGGCTGGGGCGATCGGCGAAGTCGATGATGTGGACTTTGTGAATTCGGCAGACGGTGGTTACTATTTAGTACAAATCGATATCGATACAGAGGATGATATGGATGAAGTCACGTATCAAATCCATGCGATCTCAGGAAAAGTGATGACTGTCACTTGGGATGATTAAAATAAATAATTGATTCTCATCAATTTTAGGTAAAAACACGATAAATAGAACATATCCTCAGCCTGATTGAAAACGCTTGTCATCCTAGGCGCGAAGTGGAGCGAAGACGCGAATAGAACTAAAGTTCATGAGCGGACGAGCGACACGAGCAACAACGGATGCGAGCGTTTGTCAACAGGCTGAGAAATTGATTCTCATCAATTTCTAATATTCCTCTCAATGTCCTCTCATCTTCACAAGGTAGTATGAAGATAGAAGAAAAAAGGAGGAAAACAAATATGAAAAAATGGATGTTGATCCCTGCAATGGCAGGAGTCGTAGCTGTCGGAAGTGTTGCAATGGCGGAGGACTCGGTTCCGAGTGCTTCTAATAAAGCAGAAAACATGATCACTTTGAAGGAAGCAAAACAGGTTGCTACCGAGAAAGTGAAAGGCGGAAACGTGACGGAAATCGAGTTGGATGAAGACGACGGTCGTTACCATTTCGATATCGACTTGAAAGACGAAAAATTTGAGTATGACTTAGAAGTAGACGCGTACACAGGTGAAATCATTAAATTTGAAAAAGAAGTGGTCAAGAGCAGCAAGCAAGCAGTATCCGGCAAGCTGTTGACGGAAAAAGAAGCAATCGCCATTGCTAAAAAGAAGGCAACGGGCACAGTGAAAGAGATTGAGCTGGACACGGATGATGGACGTAAAGAGTACGACATCGAAATGAAAGACGCCAAGTTCAAATACGAAATCGAATTGGATGCTGTGACAGGCGAAGTATTGAAATTTGAAAAAGAGCGTCACAGTGGTGCGAATGACGCTGAACCGACAAAAGAAAAACAGGCAGCGAAATCGGTTGACAACAAGACGATGCTAACGAAGGATCAAGCGATTGCCATTGCGAGACAACATGCAAGCGGCGTAGTAACCGATTTCGAGCTGGACGACAATGTTTATGAAATTAAAATGGAAGACGGCAACATTGAATATGAGTTGGATATCGATGCCTTCACAGGCGCTGTCCTTTCATTTGAACAGGATGAAGATTGAGTAACTGAAAAAATCGTCAAAAACATAAAAACAGAGCGAGCAGCTGTCATACTGCCCGCTTTTTTTGTGCTTGTTTCGCTAACAATAGATGTCTGTTTATATAGTCTGTTCCGGTTCTTTGTCTGTCACATCGAGTATGTCTAGGAGGAAGACAAACACTGGAATCCCGATGATCAATCCCCAGACGCCAAAGAAGTTCTGCGAAAAGATGAGGACGATGAACGTATAAAATACCGGCAAATCCGTTTTGGAAGACATCAGCTTCGGGTTTAATATATAAGCTTCCACTGCATGAATAACCATGATAGCTATAAGCAAATAGACAACCGTTAAAATACCGCCTATCGTAAAACCGATAATCGTCAGTGGTACGAGAGAAATGATGACCCCGGCGACAGGAATGAGCCCCAAGAAGAAAATCATGATGGCCAATCCGATAATTTGCGGGAATCCAAGAATCATCAAGACGATGACAGACAGAAATGTATTGACGAGTGCAATAATGAACTGTGCTTCAATCACTTTGCCAAATGTACGTGAAAATTTCTTGCCGAAAAATTCAATTTCATAATAAAACGGAGCAATCTTACTGTTCTTAAACTTACCTGTGAATTCAATTAACCGAGGTTTTTCAAGAAGGAAAAACAAACTTAAAATGATTGCAAGAAGCACTTGCACACTTGTTTTACTAATGTCAGTAAAAGATTTAAGTAAATATGAAAATCCGTTTTCTACATAACTCTTAATTTGTTCACTGGAAATGACAGACTCAAGAAATCCGAGCAATTGGTTGTCATGTGACTGTGTGGAGAAGTTTTTAATTTGCCTAATGAGCTGGCTTATTTCAAGTGTGATGATCGGTAAATATTTGACGAGGCTGATCGTCAACAAACCGACAATCAATGTGTAGAGGAATATTACAATCAGTTTATGATTAAGTCGAACATACTTGGTTGTAAAACAGACAAGCCGATTCATTAAAAATGAAAAAATAAAGGTCAACAAGATTAAATTCATCATGCTTCTTACGCTAAAGAGAATGATGATGATCAAAGCGAAGATAATGAACCGTTTAACTCCTTTTTTCCGCAATACATCTGAAATCAAATCCATATAAACGAGTACCTCACATATTCAATTATTATGTAAATAATAGTACCATACTGTTAGTATCCACTTGGCATATTAAGATTACAAGCAGGAGCTCTTCGATAAAAAAAAATCGCGGCTCCTGCGCAAGATGGGTGGCTTTTGTTCTTTGTAATCATTGAGTCTAAAGTCTCGATATGATTATATTGGATTCAAACTCGCGCATAACCTTACAAATTAAACCTCATACACCTTTCCGACGACCGCCAATTCAGCATCTCCATCATAAACTCCCTTTGCTGCGTCCAAAATGTCCGTCGGATCGCCGTGCAAAGGCAAATGAGTCAATACTAGTCGGTTCGCGCCTGCCAGCTTGGCAAGTCGTCCTGCCTCACTGCCTGCCATATGTCCCGGTGCTTTGCCGAGATGCTCCTCGTATAAATTAGCCTCGCTAATCAACAGATCCGTCCCGCGTGCAAATTCCACGAGTTTGTCATGCCATTCCGTATCCGCGGTTAACGTGACGGAACGGCCTTTCACCGTGAATTTCATTGCTAAACAATAGACGGGGTGAACTGTTTCACAGAAGGAAACCTCAAAAGGTCCGATATGGACAATGTCCGTTTCCTGAATATCAACGCCAATTGTCTGCTCTTTATACGACAGCTTTTCAAAGTTCTCTTTGTCCTGGTCATGGCCGTAAATCGGCAATGCGGGCGATGGATTTCCAAGATAATAGTTTATGAGCCGGCTATATTGCAGGCTGCCGATGTCCGCGATATGATCCGCATGATAATGGCTGATCACGACTGCATCTAACTTTTCCAAAGGTACATAATTTTGCACGGAAGCGAGCACGCCGCTTCCGCAGTCAACGAGGCAATGGAACCCTTCATGCTCAATCAAAAATGACGAAGTGGCCCCATTTGCTTTCGGATGGCCACCCCAAATCCCAACCGGAATTACGTTCATATTTACCGAACCTCCATATAATCCATATGTTTGCTTTTATACCTAACGGGGTATATCATTGAATTGAGAACTAAACTTAAAAGGAGAGATGAAAATGACGACATCTACAGCTACAGTGTACACTACGAACACATGCCCATACTGCACAATGATGAAAAATTATTTGGATGAACAAAATATCCCATACCGTGAAGTGAACGTGCAAGAGGACGAAGAAGCAGGTCGGAAGCTCGTCGAAACGACAGGGCAAATGGGAGTACCGCAAACCGAATTGAACGGCCAATGGATTTTAGGCTTCGATACGCAAGCTGTGCAGGCAGCATTGAAAGGGTAAGCGGTTGAAAAGGGCCACTCTCATTTCCAGATCGTGCTCAATCAACACCTCTGAACATAAATATCCGAAAACCTGCATCGGCCATATTGCGCTCTTCCTCACAGGAGTTTTTCTTGTGATCATAGAGCTGACGAACTAAATTTACCCTCATTGACACGAAAAGTGTCAATGAGGGATTTTTTTTTGAAGAAATAGAGTACAAAAGGCTTTATAAACAAATAAAAAGAAGGTTCAGTAAAAGGTTACCCAATAGTCTTAGTTCGAGATATTTAGATGCGAGCTTGAAAAAAAGAATAGAAAGACCCAGCCAAAAGTGCCCCGCACCTAATTAGTATGCTATTCATCACGCTTTTTTACTTGGGATTAGCAGATAAGCATTCAATAGATGTACATACATGAAAGGTGGTGCCTTTATACCTAATGCCTATTATCCTGTTTGATGTACGAATTGCTCATGCCCTTTTTTGACAACGAAAAATTGAAATGGTAATCATATACATATAGTGTCAATTATCTATGAATCTTGCACGATGAAGTTGGAGGTAACTTACGATGAAAAAGTTAGTACTAACTGCAATGGCTTCTTTATTAATTGTAATTGCAGGATGCAATAGTGGCGAAAAATCAATAAAGGATATTGAAGGATCTGCAGAGGAAATAAATTCACCGAAGGATGAGGAGGTTGGTGCCGAGAAGGCGAATAGTGTACCGGAGTTCCCTCCAGCACCTACGGAAGCTAGTGACATTATCTCACTAGGAGCTGGAGAAAAGATGAAGGAAATCCAATCTGCAGCTAAGGGGAAATTGACGAAAGAAGACTTTGCGGCAATGAATGATCTACCGGTCGAGAATATGACTGTTGAAGAAATTTATAATGGCATCGTTGATTGGTATGCGATGGATTATTCAAGCGTCCACGATCCTCTCATCAACTTTGAACCGGATTACGGAGAATATGGAATCGATAAGAAAGAAAAGAAGCAATTGAATATTTCAGTGTTAATCGACGCGAGCGGCAGCATGAAAGCTTACGTTGGCGGGGAGCAAATGATGGCTCTTGCGAAGGATGCGGTAAAACGTTTTGGTGCAGGCCTACCGGAAGAATCCATCGTCTCCCTTCGTGTTTATGGACATGAAGGTACGGGGTCAACTGCAGACAAAGGGATGTCATGTGCAAGCAATGAGCTTTTTTACAGCCCGGATTTTTACGAGGAGCAATCATTTAATGAAGCTTTATCCCAATTCGATGCTGCAGGCTGGACTCCTCTTGCGGCTGCCATTGAAACTGGCGGAGAAGATCTACGGGTAAAGGCCTCTTCCAATACACAGAACGTGATTTTTGTAGTCAGTGACGGTGTGGAAACTTGCGGCGGAAATCCAGTAGAGGAAGCTAAGAAATTAGCGAATTCCGACTTGAATGCCGAAGTGAACGTATTAGGCTTCAATTTAGATAGTGAAGGGCAAAAGCAATTGAAGAAAGTGGCGGAAGAAGGCAACGGGAAATATGCCAACGTCAAATCGAGAGTCGACTTTCAAAATACATTCCAATCGATGCTAGCCGAAGCGAATGCCGTCGTTCGCGAATTGAACCAAAAAGCAGTGCATGGAATCGAAATTAACAACCGTACAATTCGCCTGAACGACCAAGTTCTTAAACTTCATTCCAGCTTCTTTGATTTTGCAGCAGAGGAAAACAGCATTATGAGAATGGCTGTAAATGTGCTACGCGACGAGGATCTAATCGACAACGAGACGCAGTTCGCTTTGTCGGATTTGATTGATGAACGCCGTAAAACGATGCGAGAGTACGGCGAATCCATTAAGAAAGAGAAGCTCGAACTCATTAAAAAGACCCGAGAGGAAATATTTAAAGCCCTGCATGAGGAGTGATGGATGGTGCATGTTCTAATCGATCAAACATTGGGGATTCCCGTCCCTCCGGGCATTTCCGCAAGCATACGGAAAATCAGCATGAAAAAAGGCCAGGAGCTGAGGGAATTCCTGTCTAAGAGAGAAAATAGTCTGCTGAAAGCGAAATTGCCTCTCGTTAAGCGGAACCTTGACGTCGAGGTGAAGGAATTAGGAGTTTACCTGAGAAAGCATGAGAGAGTGTTATACATCTTTGATGGCAATTCAACCGATGAGCAATTTCTGAAACGTGTACGGAATTGGTATTTACTCGAGTACGCCCTTCAATTGGTGGACGGTTCGGAACATCGGGCGTATGCCTACTATTTAATGAAGCTGCTGGATGAGGGGTATTCATTGTCATCTTCCCTTCCTCCGCCGAATGGCTACGTCATAAGCGGAAAAGGCAAGATCGGACATTCCTCCTATTACAAAGTAGGAAAGAAATCAAAGGAGAAGAATTTTTACTTTGTACATCCGACGACAAAGAAAATGCATAAAGCCCCGTCTCCGGAAGGGTTGCTAAATAACTTGGTGAATCATCATCCGGATACAGAGTTTGTTGCTGTCGGCAACGTAGACATTAAAGACAATGAAAATGTCAGTTACGAGCAGTTGCATAAGTGGGCTTTACCGAATGCAGTGAGCTATCTTTCCATCTTTCCACTCCCGGAAAGATCAGATGATAAATAGATTGAAAATTGGAGTGGGCGATTGATGATTGATTCAAAGAGAAAAGCAATCATATTTTTAACAATTTCATTCATATTGGCGATTGTGACGGCAGGCGTCGTACTTGTGCAGATCAGCCAAGCGCAAGATCGATTGGGTGAAATGATTGAAGTAGCCTCTGTTGGTAAGGAGGATATAAGTTCCTATTCGGAAATCAATCCGGACAATATCGAGTGGGTGAAGTTTCCGAAAACGAATGCGTACAGTTCATTCATTACGGATGCCAAAGACTTAGAAGACGTTATTTCCATCGTGAATTTGGAGTCTGGCGATATTTTGACAAAAAATCTAGTACGAAAAAAGCTGGATATCCCTGCAAATGAGAGGGTCGTTTGGTTGAACGCAACTGATATCGTCCTTATCGACCAGCAAGTGGCGGAAGGTGACCTTGTAGATGTGATAGTCTCAAGGGAAATTGAAAAAAGCGTGGAGACGAAGAGGCTGCTCTCTAACATAAAAGTTGTTCAAATCGAAAAAGGTAGCGAAAACACCGAAAGCATCAAAATTTCCTTGCCAATTTCGGAAGCTGAGCAATTGATTCATTATCAAAATTTCGCGAAGCAGATCCGGGTTCTCCGTGTCAATCAAGTCGGATATGATGCGAAATCCGATCAGAAATCGACCCCGATCGTCGAGGAAAAACCTGTAGAAAAGGATGCAGAGAAAAAGAAAACGGTCACAGATGTCGAGGTTGAACAGAATAAGGAAGAAAAGAAACAGTCCGAAAATGGCAAGGACGAATGATCATTGGTGAAAGAAGGTTAGAAGCGGATGTTCCAAGTGAATTCACTTTTACTGACAGGTGATGAAGAATGGCAAGCGTGGTTTTCGGAACATGCGAAACAACATGAGTTGAATATGACGATTACGCAGGACATCCGGAAACTGACTGGCCAGCAACATTACAATTTAGTTTTCATTGATGTAGATGCAATACCGCTTGAAGAAGTCGGACCGAAATTTACGTCGAAGAGTGTAGTTGTTGGTTTGACAAGGACGGAAGACTTCGAAAAGTCGAGAGAGTGGCTAGTGAACGGAGCGAAGGATATTATCGTGTTCCCGGCTGAGGAGACACGAGTTATGAGTCTTATCCAAGATGTCGTCCGTCAGTACAAACTTCAAAGAGAGACGGACATGGGGTTCGGCACAGGGGAAGTACATGCCTTTTACAGTGCGAAAGGTGGAAGCGGCTGTACGGTATTGGCAGCAATGATGAGCCAATCCTTGAGCGTCCATCAGTCGAAAAAAGTTTTACTCATTGACTTGAACGCCCAATATGGAGTAACAGATACGCTCTTTTCCATTCAACCACAGCGCACTTATTATGATTTGCTTCCGGTCGTGAACGAAATGGAATTACGTCATTTGCAAAACATTGCAAACGAGCATCCTGAAACAGGAGTCTTTATCATTTCCAGCCCTTCCGATCCGGAAAAGACAGAAGAAATTACAGACGAGCTGATTTCAAAATTAATTCGAGTGGCTCGTATGCATTTCGATCATGTAATCATCGATCTTCCTTCGGCAATGAATTCCATTACATTCACTGCGTTGAATACGGCAACGAATTTGCACTATATATTGACGCCGGATAGCCTTGGATTACGCTCCTACAAATATGCAGATGAATTGTTCAAACGTTTTTCAATCGGCAA
Source organism: Sporosarcina pasadenensis (assembly GCF_047228845.1). NCBI lineage: Bacteria > Bacillati > Bacillota > Bacilli > Caryophanales > Caryophanaceae > Sporosarcina > Sporosarcina pasadenensis. The sequence goes on along the minus strand of NZ_JBFEGM010000009.1, from coordinate 94,275 downwards.
TGGCATTACGAAAACATTGTTGTTGAATAAAGTACACCCGAAAAATGAAATGACTTCATCGGATATTGAGAAGATCATTGGGCAGAAAGTTGACGCGACATTTACGGATGACTACTTCGGCATGCAGCCCAATATAAACATGGGCACTGGTTTTTTCAGAAGCAGGAAGCATAAAGGTGATTCCAAGGCAGCCCGGGACATGAAGAAATACATAGATTCCTTTGTCACGAAATCGAAGGAGTGATAAAACATGTCATGGATTGAAAAGGCAACAGTTAAAAAGCAGGACCAGAAATGGTCTGTATCCCAATCGCAAGTTGATATATGGGTCCGGCATTATAAAGGTCGTTTAATAAAAGAGGCTAACTTGGAGAGCATCATTGTCCTACAGCCGACAGAACGTAAACAAACGATTGAAAGACTCATCTTGCAAATGATTAATGAAGAAAAAGTAATTATCCCAAGTGAGCAGATAGAAGAAATTATCCAGCAGCTGATCAATGAATCGGTCGGTTATGGCCCTCTTGAGGAACTGCTGAAGGATGACGCCATTACGGAAATTATGGTAAACGGGCCATCTGAGGTGTTCATCGAGAAAAACGGAAAGTTGGAGAAATCTCCTGTCCGTTTTAATAATGAAGAACATATCCGGCACATTATCGATCGAATCATTGCTCCATTAGGGAGGCGAATTGACGAAAGTTCACCAATGGTAGATGCGCGGCTTTTGGATGGCAGCCGTGTCAATGCAATCATTCCTCCAATCAGTTTGGACGGGCCTTCCATTTCCATCCGTAAATTCAAGAAAGACCCTTATACGATTGATGACTTGATGTCGTTTGATAGTTTCTCAGAAGAGATGGGAGCATTCCTGAAAGCGGCGGTCGCGGCGAAAGCGAATATCCTCGTTTCAGGGGGGACTGGAAGTGGAAAGACGACTCTTTTAAATGTGTTGTCCGATTCTATTCCATCAGGCGAGAGAATTGTAACAATCGAGGATATGGCAGAACTTCGTTTTTCATACGAAAACCTTGTCCGATTGGAGGCACGCCCTCCAAATATGGAAGGGACCGGGGAAGTGAAGATCCGCCATTTGGTACGAAATGCACTCCGGATGCGCCCGGATCGAATCATCGTAGGTGAGGTCAGGGGATCCGAAGCAATTGACATGCTCCAAGCAATGAACACCGGACACGAAGGATCTTTGACAACGGTTCACGCTAACACACCGAAAGATGCTTTAGGGAGACTGGAAGCCATGGTGATCATGTCAGGTTTGCCGTTGACCGTCGATGTCATCCGAGGGTACTTTGTCGGGGCGTTGGACCTGATCGTCCAAACTTCTAGGTTCACGGACGGCAAGCGGAGAATCGTCAATATTTCAGAGCTTGTTGAAGAAGACGGCAACATCAAAGTGAAGGATATATTCGTATTCGACAGAACTGCAACTTTACAGGATGGAAGAATCGAAGGAAACTTCCGCTCGACAGGCTATATTCCGAATATGTTGGATCGCTTTAAAAGTTTCGGCATTCCTTTCGAAGAAACAGTCTTTAAGGAAGGTATGTACGTATGAGCTGGACACTGCCTTTATTGACTACGACGATATTTATGTTCTGTATTTCCGTGTACTATATAGCAAAAAGCAAAGGCCAGAAAAACGCCAAAAAGAGGGTCGATGACTGGTTCGATGTAGAGCTGGAGAAGGAGAGGAAAAGTGTCGTCCTTCTATTGGGCGGACTTTTCGACCGCTCCGAGCTTTCCGAAGACTTGCACAGCAAGTTGAAGCAAGCCAACCTTTCCCTCATGCCTTCGGAGTATATGGGAATCTATATATTGCTAATCGCTTTGCTAACTTTTATTAATAAATTTATACTCGGCCTCTACTTCATGATGGCCATTCTGATTGCTTACTTGATTGTGATGGGCAGCTCCAAAGCTTTCCTCAGTACGAGGAAGAACAAACGAACCGAGTCGTTTAACAATCAATTACCGGAAATCTGCCGGACGATGTCCAATGGAATAAAAGCGGGACAAACGATTCCGCAGGCGATTGAAATGGTCGCCCATTCAGTCAAAGCGCCTAACGGACCCGAATTTCAACGATTCAATCAGCGCCTGAAATTGGGCGACAGTCTTGAAAAAGTGTTGAATGAATTTCGTGAGCGTGTCCCGAGCAATGATGTATCCATATTTGTCAGTACGATCCTCATTCAGCAAAAAGTCGGCGGCAATCTATCTCAAGTTTTATCGAATATGGCCGAAACACTTGAGGAACGGAGTCGCGTCCATAAGGAAATTTCAACAGTAACGGCGGAAAGCCGCTCGATTGCATATATTCTCGTCGTCATGCCATTTCTGATGGCCATTATGATGAATTTGTTTATCAAAGGATTTCTAAATGTCCTCTTTAAACCGCTTGGGCTAATCTTGTTCATTATTTTCACGGCAATTGTACTATGCGGTTTCGTCTTGATTAGAAGAATTACGGATATAAGGGTGTAGTGTATGCAAATTATCGGTTTTTTTGCCATGTTGATGTTTACTTTAATATTAATTTTCTTGTTCATAAGCTTTGTCTACTTTTACCTCTATATCGCCAAAAAAGAGAACTTGCTTAAGGCGCAAGGTTATCGAAAAGGGAAAAAGAAGAAGTCATCGCTGAGAAATCGGATTGTAAATCCATTGGTAAGTTGGGGGACAAAAGCAGGTCCGGTCGGTATGAAGTATCCGCTCTTCCTGGACATGCCGAAGCATGAGAGATGGCTGAAAGAAGCGGGAAGACCATTGGGAATGACATTGGAGTCCTTTTTCGGTTTCCGGTTCGTGCTAATTCTGATCGGTTTGGGTTTTGGAAGCCTCTATACATTCCTTGGCATGCCTTTCGCCCTTCCGATCCTTCTTCTTTCCATACTGTCAGGGGTAATGGGGCCGTCCTTATGGCTTTATTTATCGGCGAAACGACGGCAAGAGGCAATTAGCATGATGATGCCGGATTTCCTTGATACTGTCAGCGTCACGCTGCAGGCGGGTGTAAGCCTTGACAGTGCACTCAGCCATGTCACGAATCAATTCGATGGACCGCTCAGCGAAGAAATCGATCGGTTCAATAAGGAAATCGAATTGGGTGTACAAAGGAAAACGGCTTATTTGAACTTGATCGATCGCAATTCTTCGAAAGAATTACAGACGTTAGTGAATGCCCTCATCCAAGGTTCTTCTCTTGGAGTCGCAGTGGCGAGGACATTCAAGCTTCAGGCTGAAGATTTGCGTTTGACACGCGGCTTCAAAGCGAAAGAAAAAGCGGCCAAAGCGAACCCTCAAGTGACACTTGTCACAACGTTTTTTATCGCACCAGCTGTCTTCGGCTTCATTATGGGATTGATTGTGTTGAATATCATTTATAACCCGGAAGCTTTCGGTTTAGATACGTTTTTTAAATAACATATAAAATTTATGGAGGTAAGGAAAATGATGAAGAAAATCTGGTGGAATTTGAATGAGAAGTATTTGACGTACGTAAAAAATGAGAGAGGGGCTCAAGCGTTGGAGTGGGTTGCGCTCGGCCTCGTCGTTATCGCGATTATGTCTGCAATCGCAATGGGAGTCGGGAAATCTGACATCGGAGGGACAATCGTTACGAAATTGGAAGAGATGATTAAAGGAATCGGTGCCGGTTCCTGATAAGTGAACATGGGGTGATGAAAGTGCGAACTCGATGGTTTTCCTATGTTAACAATGAAAGGGGAACGCAGGCCTTGCAGTTTTTAGGGCTTTTCCCCTTGATTTTACTCTCCATGCTGATCATTTGGCAGGTCGGTTTGATTTCCTATTCGGTCGTTGTGGCAGAAGCGGCGGCACGTGACGGTGCAAGGGCCGCTTCCGCACATGATGACAACTGGAAGGAAATTGCAAAGAACTCAGCTTACGGTCTCGAAGTGGAAGTGAGTGGCGGACCGGGAGAAGATGTCGCCACCGTAAAAGTGAAAGCGAAAGCTCCCATCATCAGCTTGCCTTGGATCGAAAACATGAAATTTGAATTTACAGCAGACGCCGTCATGCCAATGGAGAAAAAGAGGGAATGACGATGAAAGTAATGAAGCGATATTTGAACAATGAACGTGGAGATGGACTCATGCTCGTCATTATCGGCATGCTTTTTGTTTCCATCTTCATTTGTTTTCTCTTCTTCGACTTCTCAAATGTATTCATCAGTAAACGGGTGAGTCAAACAGGCGCTGACGCTGCCGCACTCGCTGGAGCGAGAAGCTCATCCGATCATATGAGCGAAGTGCTGAAGGAGAAAGTGGAAGATGAGCTCGACAGTTTAGCGGCCGCGTGGGAAGCCATTAAGGAAGCGTTTGAGCATGCTAGTGGAGATGACGAAGGCGAAACACGGTCTATCGGGGAAATTTTTGACGATTTCATCAGTGCGATTGAAAGCAGCAAAGGGAAATCGATGCCAGGTGATATAAGAAGCTATATTTGGAACGGATCTGGTGAAGTGGAGGGGACACCTGCACTCCTCTTTTTATTCAAAGATCCCCAAATAAGTGAAATGGCCTGCAAAGCGGTCCGTGATCATCTACATACATCACGCCAAGAGGCGGTTTCCTTCGCAGAGAAGAACCAAAATGATCGTCTCGTGGACTATCAATTTTTAGAGGATGAATTCAAAATTTATGCGAAAACGGAACGGGATGGAAAGTATATTACCGTGCCTGATTCATCGCTCAGTGGAATTAGCGCGTCGGCCGCTGTGCAAATTGGTTCGCCAAAAGGTGTAAAGATCAGTTGCTCGTAAGGTAAAGCTATATACTTTAAAAGTTTGTAGGTGAGGAATGAGTGAAGTATTCAACCGCAAGAAGGTTGACGATCATGTTTGCTTCAATTGCTGCTATTTTTATTACATCATATTTTTATTTGGATGCAAAGGATAGGATGATTCCGATTTTGCCTGTTATCATCAAACCGGTTGCAGTGGGAACACTGTTAGCTGCTTGCTTTATACTTATGGCAAACATAATGGCAACAAGAAAAAATGAAGATCGGATAACGAATCAGAACTTTCGGGGTGCGTTTATCGTTCTCATTTGTTTAATTGCCTTCCGGGTAATTACTCATTTTGTTTGAAGAAAATAGGAATCCGAATCAGGGGAGTATCGAAAGGGGTGAAGTTTTGAGGAGCAAGCTGAAAATAGGAGTCATCTTTACAGTCTTTTTGACTTTTTTTCTATTTGACTATTCAAAGCTAGCCATTGCCAATGTCTCTGAAATTGAATATGAATCTCCGTCGTTTGTAGATACGGAATATGACGGTGAGGGGAACAATGACTCTGAAGATACAGGGGACTCGCGTAGTTGGTTTGAAAAACTGTTGGATGATGTAAGGGGATGGGGCGGTGACGCCAGAGATTATGTCCTCGATCAATGGGGGGAATTCCAGGATTGGTCTTCTGACAGATGGGGTGAATTTACTGACTGGGCCGGGAATGCATGGGATACTTCGACCGAGTGGCTTGGGGATCGCCTGACGGATATAGGAGACTTCTTCGTATGGGTTTGGGAACATGAATGGGTGCAAGTTGTTGTCGGGGCAGTCATTTCAACTGGTGTCATACTCGGTGGGCTCTTTCTATTCGGCACACCGATTGGTTGGGGAATCGTTGCTGTTGTTGCGGCAGGCTCTCTCATAGGCGGCGGCATTTATTGGTTAATGTCGGGGGATAACTTCAATTTTTGGGGTTCACTCGCTTCGTCCTTCGGGGGCGGCTTGCTTGGATTGGGAATTTACGGAGGAGTGGTTTCGGGTCTGTTTGCAACAGCATGGAGATTTGCTGGTGGTATTGTCTCCAAGGCGGTCGTAGCTTCGAGGGCATTTATTGCGGATGCAATTGTAAAAGCCAGATTATACGGCCCGATTATTGCGACAAAATTCAGAACCGTAGTTGCGTCTATAGGTAGTTCAATCAAAGCCGTAGTTGGGGCGATAGGACGTGGACTAAGTAGAGCAGGTACATTTATATCAACAAAGTTAGCCAGTGTCCCATGGAAGACCTTCCTTACGAAGGCGGCGTGGGGAGCTGGGGGAGGGGTTGTATTCAATACGTTCAACTACCTCGCTGGAACGCCAGTAGATGAAATAGTATGGAGAGAACTATTTATTGAAGTAACAGTCGGTGCAGTATCAGGAGCGATCTTAAGTCCATTTTTGGCAGTTCAAAATATCACGAAGTGGGGAGTTGGCTTCATTACGGCGTACGCTGGTTTTGAAAACTTTTGGATAGAAGGATGGAAAAACGGCGAGTGGAAATGGGAGAATATCTTGACAGGAGCTGCAGCAGCAGCTGTTCTTGGTTTTGCCACGAAGTATGTAGATATAGGTAAATATTATGGCCGATTGAAAGATGCCATAATAGGTCGAAATGCACCACTTGAACTTGTCGATGAAGTGATTATTGACAATATAACAAACCCTATAGAAGATAGAATTAAGAGTGAGCTTGATAAGCTTGTAGATATGGATAAAGAACCAAACCTATCAGACTCACAACCTGATCCGGAACCGGATCCGAAGCCAGAGCCACAGCCGGATCCGAAGCCAGATCCGAAGCCAGAGCCACAGCCGGATCCGAAGCCAGAGCCACAGCCGGATCCGAAGCCAGAGCCACAGCCGGATCCGAAGCCAGAGCCGAAGCCAGAGCCACAGCCGGATCCGAAGCCAGAGCCGAAGCCAGAGCCACAACCTGATCCGAAGCCGGAACCGAATCCTGGTTCAGATTCAAAAACAGGAAGTGAACCAATTCCTGACTCTTCAAATGGCAGCGATAGCGTTAATGATTCTGAGGTTCATGATAAAAAAAGTAAACATCAGCCAAGACAAAAAAGTGGCAGGATTATTCATAATGAACCAAATCCATCTTTTTTTGATATATGAGAATGAGAGGTATCTATAATGAACTATTCAACCGCAAAATGGCTGATAGCTATACTATCTGTGATCGCGTTCGGGACAATTGCAACTTTGTATTTGTTTGATCAAAATGGGAGCGCACCTCCCCTTTTTATCACTCTATTTAAACCGATTATCTTTATTACATTACTCCCAACGCTTCTGTTGATCATTGGTCTTTTGATCGCGCAGGGAAGGAAGGAAGAAAAAATCTCTTCCAAAAGTCTCCGTCGGTCTACTATTATAATTGCAGCCCTTTTCGCATATCGATGGATGACGGGATATTTCGATTAATGGAAATGGTAATGTAATGTATTGAAGCAGTGCACCGATTACTTGGCGCATTGCTTCTCTTTTTTGGAGTTAAAATGTATTCAACTGATGATAAAGATTCTCTTAAAATAAACCAAATCCATCCTTAGTAGCTATATGGGAATGAGAGGTAACGATAGTGAACTATTCAACCGCAAAATGGCTGATAGGCATACTGGCTTCAGTCGTAATAGCGACAACCGTATTAGTGTTTTACTCGGATCACATAGGGGTTACGTATCCCCTTTTGGAAGTTTTATATAAACCAATTATTTTAATTACTGGGGTACCGGCGTTATTGTTGGCCATTGGTCATGTAATTGCAAAGGTAAAAAAAGAGGACAAAATAACTTCTAAAAGTTTAGGTCGGTCCGCCATCATTATCGCTGCCCTTACCACATACCGGTGGATGACTGGGTACTTTGATTAACGAAAGCGGTAACGAAAAATTGTTGAAGCAATGCACCGATTACTGGGCGCATTGCTTTTCCTTTTTGAAGGTTACTTGTAGTCCAACGGTGATAAATTCATCCGAGTCGGTGGTAACGTGTTGAAAGTCGGTGATAAACTTTGCCGTGCGTGACTTATAGTGACAAATAATGGTCAAACGGTGATAAAGTCCTTCTGAGCGGTGATAAACATGCTATGAACGGTGATAAATCCGGAATAAGCGGTGATAACCTCGCCCGAGTAGGTGATAATCCTGAAAAAATACCTCTTCACTCACTCCTCACTAGCAAGGCAATATGAAATAGGACCGCGTCGCGGAATCGGGTGGGGTTTAATGACGTCAACTCTTTCACTTTCTTCAATCGATAGGTCAGTGTATGGCGGTGGATCGCGAGAGCAGCTGCCGTTTCGCCGATCACTTGGTCGTTTTCGAAGAATGCTTCCAACGTTTCAATGAGCTGCTCGTTCAATCCGGCGAGGATCCGCCTGGCAAAGCGTTTCTTCAATTGGGATGGGCTGCTTTTCAAGAGGGCGATCAGTTCAATGTCATCATAGTAGTAATGGATTAGCTCATTCGAATGTCCGTATTCGATTGCGTATTTTGCGGTTTCATACGAATGGGAGATGCCTTCCAAGTTTTTGACAGGCAACCCGACGCCGATCTCGACGGAGGAATCCTTTTGGAATAAAGAAAGGATTTTCTGCAGCTTCAACTCAAGCACGGACATTTTCACGTCGGACAGAACGATGAACAACTCATTCAACTGTGAGTGTCCGATTAGAGCTGTGTTTCTCTCGAACTGCTCTTCCATCGTTTCAATTAATCGCTGAGGAGATTCAGGCAAATTATTTGTTTGCACTAATAGCGTCACATAAGGCCCGGTCATCTTGAATTCCAGTAAGGCAAGCCGGTCGATGACGATCGGTGTAAGCGGGCCGCTATCAATCAGCTCTTCAAAAACGAGCTCCTTGATCTTCCGTTTCCATTCAGCCTCCGATGTAATGAGTGCCTGATGGACCATCATCTCGGTCGTCAATTGTACGAGCGTTGCAATATCTTTCAATTCTTCAGGATTGCCGGTAATGCCGATGACGCCGATCAATCGGTCCTTATAATAGATGGGCATGTTCACGCCAGGCTTTGCTCCTTGCCAATCCGATGTATTCCCATCATCTATCCAAAGCGGTCGTCTCGTTTTAGCGACATGCGCGGCCCCTTCATGGATGCGGTCAATGCGTACTTTTTCCCCGGAAGCCAAAATCATTCCATTCGTATCCATCACATTCAAATTCCTGTCCAACCTGAACATCGTCTGTTCCACGATTTCCTCTGCCAGCTTCTTCGTAATCAAAAATTCACCCCCGTGTATAAAAAAAAACTTCGTTTTCACGTGAAACTTATACATCAAGTATAATATATTTTTGTTTTCAAAACATATAATTAAATGAAAGCGTTTTATTAACTACTTTGGAGGTGCTTCCCATGAAGGTGATTGTGGCACCTGATTCGTTTAAAGGAAGTTTGACAGCTATCGAAGAAGCAACCCGAACATCGTCTTTTCCACGATTTCCTCTGCCAGCTTCCTCGTAATTAAGAAACCACCTCCATGTATAAAAAACACCTTCATTTTCACGCGAAACTTATACATCAAGTATAATATATTTTTGTTTTCAAAACATATAATAAAATGAAAGCGTTTTAACTTAATCAATCAATTTCGAAGTGCTTCCCATAGTGGTGATTTTGGCACCTGATTCGTTTAAAGGAAGTTTGACAGCTATCGAAGAAGCAACCTGAACATCGTCTGTTCCACGATTTCCTCTGCCAGCTTCTTCGTAATCAAAAAACCACCCCAATGTATAAAAAACACTTTCGTTTTCACGTGAAACTTATACATCAAGTATAATGTATTTTTGTTTTCAAAACATATAATAAAATGAAAGCGTTTTATTAGTCTAGGAGGTGCTTTGATGAAGGTGATTGTAGCACCTGATTCGTTTAAAGGAAGTTTGACAGCAATCGAAGCCGCCGAGGCGATGGCTGCAGGTATACGTGATGTCGATCCGGATATCCAGACTGTGCTGCTGCCGGCAGCAGACGGCGGGGAAGGAACAATGAGAAGCTTGGTCGATGCGACAAAAGGGACATATGTGTCGGTAAGTGTGGAAGACCCGCTTGGCAGGCCGATTAGCGCAACATACGGCATTCTTGGAGACGGCGAGACGTGTGCAATCGAAATTGCTGAAGCATCAGGACTAATGAGGCTACAGGAAAATGAAAAGAATCCTCTTGCCGCCTCTTCCTACGGCACCGGTGAATTAATCAAACACGCATTGGACAATGGTTATCGAAAATTCATCATTGGCCTCGGAGGAAGCGCAACGAATGACGGAGGAGCGGGAATCCTCCAAGCGCTCGGCATGCGTCTGTTAAATAAAGAAGGGATTGAACTGCCGAAAGGGGGAGGCGGACTCGAGCATATTCATTCCATTGATCGTGAAAATTGGGATACTCGCATTGCGGAAAGTGAGTTTCTAATAGCGAGTGATGTGAAAAATCCGTTTGTCGGCGGCGACGGTGCATCGGCTGTTTTTGGACCTCAAAAGGGGGCGTCTCCAGCTGACGTGGACAGTCTTGACCGGAATTTGCGGAAATTCGCCGACGCGATTGAAAAGGAAACGGGCATTGCCCTTCATTCGAAAGAGGGTGCAGGTGCCGCCGGAGGAGCGGGAGGTGCGTTCCAAGCGTTCTTCAATTGTGAAATGCGGCAAGGGATCGATGTCGTGCTTGAAGCGATTGATTTTGAGAAGCATGTGAAAGATGCGGATCTGATCATCACGGGCGAAGGGAAGACGGATATGCAGACGTTTTCCGGAAAAACGCCATTCGGCATTGCGAAGGTTGCGCATCGGGAAGGGAAGCCGGTCATTCTAATTTCGGGAGCCGTGGATGAAGAAAGCCGTGATGCATTGACGCCGCTCTTTACGGAAGTCCACGCAATCATGGATGAACATGTGTCCGTGGAAGAAGCGATTGCAGATGCTTTCAATCTTTTGCGCAAGAAGACAAAAAAGGTGATGGAGTTCATTACAGAAAAAGGGGTGTAGGGAATGTTGTTTGCAATGATTGCGTTGAGTGTTGTCCTCATCGTAGTACTGACAGCTGTGTTCAAGGTCCATCCGTTTTTATCATTGTTAGCGGGAGCGTTTTTCGTCGGCATCACGTCCGGCATGCCGCTGTTGACCGTCGTAGATAATGTGAACGAAGGTTTCGGAGGATTGATGAAGGGAATCGGGCTCGTTATCGTGGCGGGTACGATTATCGGTGTCATTTTGGAGAAATCGGGAGCTGCGTTTCGGATGGCGGAAGTTGTGCTACGCCTGATTGGGGAGAAGCGTCCTCAATTGGCGATGTCCATTATCGGATATATCGTATCGATTCCAGTTTTCTGCGATTCGGGATTCATTATTTTATCCAGCTTGAAGAAAGCTTTGGCGAAGCGGGCGAAAGTTGCAATTGCGTCGATGGCTGTTGCGCTTGCAACAGGGCTTTATGCAACGCATACGTTAGTGCCGCCGACGCCGGGTCCGATTGCCGCGGCTGGTAATATTAATGCGGCAGATTATTTGGGTACGATTATTCTGATCGGCCTTATCGTCGCCATTCCTGCTGTCATTGTCGGTTATTTATGGGCAGTAAGGGTCGGAACGAAAATTTCCGTTCCGGAAGACGTTGAGGATAACGGTCTTGATTATGATGAAATCGTTAAGTCGTTCGGCGAAATGCCATCGACGTTCAAAGCGTTTCTGCCAATCGTTTTGCCAATCGTCCTGATCGGTGTTGGATCCGTTGCGAAGTTGACAATGGCGGATGGCGGGTTCAACAACTTCCTTCAATTTTTAGGGGCGCCTTCAGTGGCCTTATTATTAGGTGTTCTTGCAGCGTTCATGTTGTTGCCGAAATGGAATGAAGAGACGTTGACGAAGTGGATCGGGGAAGGGCTGAAAGAAGCGGCGCCGATATTGCTCATCACTGGTGCGGGCGGTGCGTTCGGAAGAGTCATTTCGAATTCTGGCGTCGCCGATTTAATCGGTGAAATGAATTTCGATGCATTGGCTGGCGGCGCACTCTTCCTTCTCGTTCCGTTCATCATTGCGGCTGCTTTGAAAACGGCGCAAGGTTCGTCAACTGCGGCTTTGGTCATCACGTCGACGTTGGTTGCTCCGTTGTTGCCGGCGATGGGAATCGAGGGAGCAATCCCACTTGCCCTCATCGTCATGGCGGTCGGTGCGGGTGCAATGACGGTGAGCCACGTGAACGATAGCTTCTTCTGGGTCGTCACGGAGTTCAGCGGTATGAAAGTGACGGATGCGTATAAGGCGCAGACGATGGCGACATTGCTGCAAGGCGTGACGACGATTGTCGTTACGATGGTTCTTTGGATGATATTAGTTTGATGGAAAGCGCTGATTCCTTTAGGGGAATCGGCGCTTTTGCATGGGCATGGTCGAATCGGTGGTGAAAGTTGCTTGAGTGGTGATAAACATCGCCTGAGTGGTGATAAAGGTCATCTAAGTGGTGATAACCTCTCCGTGAGCGGTGATAATGTTGCGAGTTGGTGATAACCCCCATCAGCATATGCCGGCCAATTGCATGCATATAGTAAATGCAAGAGTTGTCCATTTGAGCAATTTCAGCATACAACATTTACTGGAAAGGGGATGAACGGATGGGTGAATCGACGATGGATATACGGGAGCTGCGGAATTGCTTCGGGCGGTTTGCGACGGGGGTGACGGTCGTGACATGCAAGCATGCTCAAGGGAAGCATGGGATGACGGCCAATTCATTCACTTCGGTTTCGCTTGATCCGCCGCTTGTGCTCGTGTCGGTGGATCGGAGGACGAAAGCGTTGCCATATTTGAAGAATAATCATTTCACGGTCAATATTTTACGGGAGAGCCAGCAGGGCACGGCGATGCATTTTGCAGGCAGAGCTCAAGATCCCGCACCGTTTGAATGGGATGGCATTCGGATTAAAGGGTCGCTCGCCTATATCGAATGTGAACCTTGGGCGGAGTATGATGGCGGTGACCATGTGCTAGTTGTCGGCAAAGTAATTCGGTTTGAATATGAAGATGGGAATCCGCTTGCCTTTTATGGCGGAAAGTTCATGAAAGTGGCACCACAATAATGTTAATGGCTGGTTTTCGGTAGATAGTTCTATCGGAGAGCCAGCCATTTTTAATTCCAATCGGCATTTTTCCTATGAGACAGGCATACGTATAGGTGTAATGGGACAAGGAGGAGTGAATTCATGCCAGTTGAACAGGAAAAGAAGACGGTATTGCCTTTAACAGGCAAGGAGTATTTGGAAAGCTTGAAGGACGGACGTGAAATTTGGCTGCATGGCGAGAAGGTGAAGGATGTGACGACGCATCCTGCTTTCCGGAATGCTGCGCGGTCGATCGCACGGCTGTATGATGCGCTGCATGACGAGAAGACGAAGGACGTTTTGACGGTCGAGACGGATACGGGGAATGGCGGTTTCACGCAGAAGTATTTCCGTGTGGACAAGAGTGCGCAGGACTTATTGGAGTCCCGTGACGCAATTGCGCAATGGGCGCGCCTGACGTATGGGCAGATGGGAAGATCGCCGGATTATAAGGCGGCATTCCTCGCAACGCTCGGCGCGGACCCGGATTACTATGGGAAATACGCGGACAATGCGCGGCGATGGTACAAAGAAGCGCAGGAGCGGAATTGGTTCTTCAACCATGCGATCATCAATCCGCCAGTGGACAGGCATAAGCCGCTCGATGCTGTGGCTGACATTTTCGTCAGGGCAGTCGGGGAGACGGAGCAGGGGGTCATCGTCAGCGGGGCGAAGATGGTCGCGACGGGGTCTGCATTGACAAATTATAACTTTGTCGCCCATTACGGCGCTGCGCCGATCACGAAGGAGGAGTTCGCACTTGTTTTCGTGGCGGCGATGGATACACCGGGCGTGAAGCTTGTCAGCCGTGCGTCGTATGAAATGAACGCCGCCGTCATGGGAAGCCCGTTCGACTATCCATTGAGCAGCCGCTTCGATGAAAACGACTCGGTCCTCATTTTCGATAACGCGCTTATTCCATGGGAGAACATCATCATTTACAAAGACGTAGAGAAAGCGAACAGCTTTTTCGCGGACAGCGGTTTCCTCCATAGATTCACGTTCCACGGCGTGACGAGACTCGCGGTTAAGCTAGACTTCGTTTCCGGTTTATTGCTAAAAGCCGTCAAAATGAACGGTTCCGACCAATTCCGCGGCGTCCAAGTGAATGTCGGCGAGGTGCTTGCCTGGAAGAACATGTTCTGGGCGCTGAGCGACGCAATGGCGTTGAATCCGGATGAAGGACGGAACGGGACGAAGCTGCCGAATTTGAATTACGGGCTTGCGTACCGGATGTTCATGTCCGAAGGGTGGCCGCGAGTGAAGGAGATCATCGAGAACGTCGTCGCTGGTAGCCTTATTGCACAACCGTCCAGCTCAAGAGACTTCCAAAATCCGGAGCTACGCCCGCTGTTGGATAAACTCTATCGAGGTTCATACGGTATCGGAGCAGAAGAAAAGATCAAGCTCATCAAATTACTGTGGGATGCCCTCGGGACGGAATATGGCGGCAGGCACGAATTGTATGAGCGCAACTACTCCGGCAACCACGAAAACATCCGGCTCGAAAACTTGGTCGTCGCCAATATGAGCGGGCAAGCCGACCAGTTCGAGAAGTTCGCCGAGGAGTGCTTGAATGACTACGATCTGAACGGCTGGACGAACGATACGTGGATCAATCCGGACGATGTGAGCTATTTTAAAGAATGACAAAACGACAATACAAAGTGGAACTGGAAGGGCGTTATTTGCAAATCGTCGATTACCCGGGCGAAAAGGGGACGATCATCGCGCTTCATGGTCTTACCGGCACACATAAGAACATGCTTCATTATGCGCAAAGCTTGCAGGGCGATTATCGAGTCATCGCCTGCGATCTGCGGGGAAGGGGCGACAGTTCGGGGATGGATGTCGCCTCCATCTTTTCTCATGCCGAGGACATAAAGGAACTGATTGCCATTATGGGAATAAAAGACCCGATTTTGCTCGGCCATTCAATGGGCGCTTTCATTTCCGCACTAGTGGCTAGCGAAATGCCATCGGTGAAAGGGCTTGTCTTGCTGGACGGCGCCGCACGGATGTCGGGACGCCAGCACGATATTGTCAGGCCGTCGCTCGGGAGGCTTCGGAAGACGTATGAATCCAAACGGGCGTATGTCGAGGAGCTACGGCAACTTTACAAACGGCTCGGCATCAAATGGACCGATGCCGTACAAGAAATTGTGGAGTATGAAATCCACGGAACGGGCAACGGGTGGATGCATAAATCGGCGTATGAAAATATCGAAGACGACTTTGCGAGCTTTGATTTTTTCAACCCGATCGAAGTGATGGGAAAAATCGCTTGCGAAACGTTGCTTATCCAGGCGGACGGGGGAATTGGATCGTTCCCTCCGTTCTTCACGGATGCCGATTACGAAGAGACGAAAACACACACATCGAAACTGATAACGTTCAATTCGGATAGCAATCATTACACGATGGTCTTTGAAAAACAGGATGACATTTTGGCGGCAATCCGCGATTTCTTGGATGGGGTGATCTTGGATGAGTGAAGGATTGGCTTACTTCAAGGAAGTATATGGCGCAGTTCCTGGGTGGGTCGGAAAAATGCATGCCTACCGACCGGATGCGCTTGATCATTACACGGGCTTGCGCAGCGCCATCATGGGGGACGGGCTTTTATCCGGCAAGGAAAAAGACCTCCTTCTCATTGGAATCAATGCAGCAAGATGCTACGAGCGGAGCATGCTCTATCATACCAAAGGTGCCATCGAGGGCGGGGCTACGATTCCAGAGCTGATCGAGTATTTGCTCGTCGCGTACCGGTATGGTGGGCTCAATTCGATGCAAACCGGCATCCAATCCGTGAAGTATGCACTTTCATTGAAAGGATTGCCGGAAGGACAGCTGCCTTATGGGGTTTGTAACGAGCATATGTTAAGTTATTTTATCTCCATCTTAGATGAAGAGGATGCATGGTTTGTATCGAATATATTGAAGGCGCCGGAGGAACTGTGTAACGATTTACTGTTAGTAAATGGAAACGTCAGTGCGAAGATGAAATCTCTGCTGATGGTCGGCATCCATAGTACTTGCCTGCAAGGAACGGAAGCTGGGAAATGGATGGAGAAGGCGCGGGCGAATGGGGCGACTGAAGGAGAGTTGGCGGAAGTTGGACTTATCTGCCTGTTGACCGCGGGTATCCCGGCTTGGTTCGAGGCGAGCGATTCCTTGCGTGAAGGGGGCGGCTAATATGGCCATCGTCTATGAACGGGTTGAAAATGCTCTTTCGGCAATCAAAAGCGGGATGACAATCATGGTAGGGGGCTTCGGGCTCGTCGGCGCGCCGCTCACATTGATTGAAGGTCTGACGGGGAAAGACGTCGATGGGCTGACAATCATAAGCAATAATCTCGGCGAAGCGGGCGAGGGGCTCGGTGTACTGCTTCGTCAAAGGAAAATAAAAAAAGCGATCGGCTCCTATTTTACGAGCAACCGGGAAGTCGGCGAAGCGTTTCAGCGTGGGGAAATCGACTTGCAGCTGTTGCCCCAAGGGACGCTTGCGGAAGCAATGCGTGCGGGTGGTGCCGGAATCGGGGGCTTTTATACGAAGACCGGCGTCGGAACGGAGCTCGCGCGAGGGAAAGAGGTTCGGGAAATCAATGGGGAACCGTATGTTTTCGAACAGGCATTGAAAGCGGATGTGGCGCTGATCCGCGCACATAAGGCGGACACGCTCGGCAATCTCCTCTATTACAAGACCGCCCGGAATTTCAACCCGGTCATGGCGACCGCCGCAGATCTCGTCATTGCGGAAGTAGATGAAATTGTTGCAGCCGGAGCGCTGTCTGCGGAAGAAATCGTCACGCCGCATCTATTCGTCGACAGGCTGATCGTTGCGAAGAAAATCCTGACGAAGGAAGGTGTCGTCCATCGAAAACAATGTGCAAGAGCTGATTGCGAGGCGTGCTGCCAATGAACTGAAAGGCCCTTCTGTCGTGAACTTGGGCATCGGCATCCCGACAATCGTCGCGAAGTACGTTGAAGACGATCTCATCCACTTTCATACGGAAAACGGTTTGTTAGGCGTAACGGATGCGGCGGAAGAGGATCCGAACTTAGTGAACGCAGGAAAATTGCCGGTCGGCGAACGGGTCGGTGCTTCGTTTTTCAGCAGTGCAGAATCGTTCGGGATGATCCGCGGCGGACATGTCGATGTTGCGATCCTCGGCGCCCTGCAAGTCGATGAAACCGGACGCATTGCCAACTGGGCCATTCCCGGAAAAAGCATTATCGGAGTCGGCGGCGCGATGGATCTGCTCGTAGGTGCCAAGAAAGTGATCGTGACAACTTCCCATTTGACGAAAGACGGCAAAAGCAAGCTGATGAAAGCATGCACATTCCCGCTCACGTCAACCCGCAGCGTCGATATGATCATTACGGAGTTGGCCATTTTCACTGTCGTGAATGAACAGCTAGTGCTCACGGAACTCATGCCAGGCGTAACGATCGATCAAGTGCGGGAAAGTACGGAAGCCCGTTTCGTCGAGGGAGGTTTGAGCTATGAACATTCAAACGCTTGATGTCCTCATTGTCGACCTTCCGACAATCCGGCCCCATCAGCTTGCGATGCATACAATTGTCATGCAGACGATCATCCTCGTCCGGGTGACCGGGGATGGCGGGCTGGAAGGCTGGGGGGAAGTTGCGACGATCGGCGGTGCTTCGTATTGTGCGGAAACGCCGGAAGCGATCAAGATGAATATCGAAAAGTATATAAAGCCTCTCGTCATCGGACGCAATGCAGCCCATTTCGATGCGATTTCGCATACCGTTAACAAGCATGTCGTCGGCAACACGTTTGCGAAGGCGGCGGTGGAAGCGGCTGTAGTCGAGCTTGCGGCGAAGGCAAAGGGTATCCCTGTCCATGAATTGTTCGGCGGACAGATTCACGCGTCTTTGCCAGTCGCATGGACACTCGCGAGTGGGGAGACGTCAAGGGATATTGAAGAGGCGAAGGAAAGTTTGCATGCGAAACGACACAACATTTTCAAGTTGAAAATTGGCATGGGCGATCCGAAACGGAATGTCGCCCACGTGCTGAAGATCAAGGAAGCCGTCGGGGACGCGGCGAGTGTCCGGGTCGATGTCAATCAAGCATGGGACGAGACGACCGCGATGTATTGCATCGAAGCGCTGGAAGATGGCGGTATCGATTTGATTGAACAGCCATTGCCCGTTTGGAATAAAGAAGGGATGGCTCGTCTGACGACAAGGTTCAAAGTGCCGATCATGGCAGACGAGTCGCTTAGTTCGCTCGAGGAGGTTTATCAAGTGGCGAAGCACCGTGCGGGGAATGTGTTTTCCGTTAAGCCAGCGAACGTCGGAGGTTTGACCGCGACGAAAAAGGTGGCGGCAATCGCAGAAGCGGCAGGCATTTCGCTATACGGCGGAACGATGATCGAATCGTCGCTTGGGACAGCCATATCCGCGCATCTCTATTCGACAATCCCTGAAATGAAGTACGGCACGGAGCTGTTCGGCCCGCTTTTATTCACGGATACGGTGACAATAAATGCAATTGTCTATGAAGATTTTCAGTTGAAAGTCCCGAGCGGACCAGGCTATGGCATGGAGATGGATGTGGAGAAAATCTTCCATTACGCAAGAGATTACTAATAAAAACACATATTGAAAGGATGAAGAGATGAATCAAAAAGTGGTGGATGTTTACAATGGAATGGTCGTTAAATTTAAGGAGTTAATTCGGGAGCATGAGCTTGACCATAATGATTACCAAGCGCTCGTCAATTGGGCGGACGAACTTGGACGTGCTGGCGAAATTCCGCTGTTCATGGACGTGTTCTTCGAAACGCACGCCTTACAGGAAATGTATAAAAACGTAGAGGGGACGGAGCCGACGATCCTTGGACCATTCTATCTTGAAAACGCAACGGAAATCGAAAATCCAGGTGTTATGCCAATGCGAGACGATGAAAAGGGCGACGTGTTTTTCTTCAGTGGAACCGTTACAGACGTAGACGGCAACCCGCTGGCAAATACGAAAGTGGACATTTGGTCGGCGGATGCGAATGGCGAGTATTCAGGATTCGCGGAAGGCATTCCTGCCGAAAACTTGCGCGCGGTGCTGTTTACGGATGAAAATGGGAAGTTCGAAGTGCAAACGATCGTTCCAGGCGACTACTCGATTCCAACAGGCGGCCCGACAGGCAAATTCCTGACATGGATTGACTCCCATCCATTCCGCCCGGCCCATCTCCACTTCCTATTCAGACCGCAAAACGGCGATCCATTGATCTCCCAAGTATTCTTCGAAGGAAATCAATACTTGGACAACGATGTCGCAAATGGCGTTCGTGGAACGCTAATTACGAAATTGGAGAAGCATGATGGAGCGGAAAAAGGTCTGGAGACTGATTTCTACACTGCCCATTTGGATTTCAAGCTGCGCCTACAGGATAAGCCTGTTTATAGTTGATAGATGAATGGAGATGCACACAGCGGGGGCTGTGTGCATTTATTATTGCTTGATTGGTGAAAGGCATTTTGGCGTGAGTTGTTATGTTGGTCATAATGGTGTGTTGCCGAGATTATAGTTGTGCGGGATTGCATCATTGTCGCGCCAAATATGGACGAACGGTGATAAACATAGTCTAAGCGGTGATAAAGTACCGCTGAGCGGTGATAAACTCTCCATGAGCGGTGATAAAGTGCTCTTAAGCGGTGATAACCAATTTTAACAATCGCCCGTAGTCCTCTTTTTTTGTCATTTCGCATGCAAGGGATTTTCCATGTTGTGACGAATAGATTGGTAACGAATGAAAAGGGGGTACATTCATGATATTTGTCATTCATTTCACGACAGGTAAAGCATGGGAAGAAGGAAAGCCACATTGGGAGCAAGGGCTTGTTCCTCACCGGGAGTATGTGAGGGAAGCGTTGGCGAAAGGGATTTTGATTGCAGGCGGGCCGTTTATGGATCATACGGGTGGATTGATCATTCTGGATGTGGATAGCATGGAGGAGGCGCAGCGGTTTGCTGATAACGACCCCGCGGTAATTGATAAGAAGTTTGAAGCTATGATTTATCCGTGGGAGCCGTTAGAAGGGATTTTTAATGAATAGTCAGATTTTTATTGACGTTCAGTCGTTCGATTTGTTATGTTTCATTTATAACCAAATGGTTATATGATTTGGAGGCATAGACATGACGGATATTTATCGGGCAATTGCAGATCCGACACGAAGAAAAATACTAACATTATTGTCGTTGCATGAATATACGCAGTCTGAATTGGTTAATCGATTTACCATTTCGCAGCCTGCCTTGAAGAAGCACCTTGCGATTTTAGTCGAAGAGGATTTGGTGGCGGAGAGGAAAGAGGGGAGGTACCGTGTTTATCGTTTAAAAAGGGACAACTTCAAAACCCATTATGAAAAGCTTCAACAGGAAATCGGAAGCGTATTGGACAATAAATTGATGAAGTTGAAAACGTATTTGGAGGGAGAAAGCGATGGAGAAAGTCATTGATTTAGTGAAAAGGGAGATTTTTGTAAAGGCCTCTCCTGAGAAGGTATGGAAAGCGCTGACGATTCCTGAAGAGCGGAATCGCTGGGAAACAAGGCATTGCGAGCTGGATATCCGTATTGGCGGAACGGTTAGTCTCGATTACGGCTGGGGGGTCAGCTATGTCGGCACGATTATTGAACTTGAGGAAAATCGGAAGCTTGTCCTTGAAGGGGAAGACAAGGAATTGACTACTTGGACGATTGTGCCACAAGATGGCGGATCTGTTGTGTCGATTGAATATACAGGCATCTGGTCGGGCGATTTCAAAATGATGCAAGCGGATAATATGTCGTTCGGCACGTATCAGTTCATGAGAAATTTGAAATGTGTCTATGAAGGAGATGAAGATTTGCGCTCGCGCTTTTGGAGAAGCTGGATTGGCGTTTTGCATCGGACGAATCCGAACGGCATTCCCGGGGCAAAAGTGGTCAAAGTTCAACCGAATACTCCTGCAGACGGGTTAGTTGAAGTTGGTGATGTTATAACGAGTGTCAACAACCTCGAAACTGCTTCTTATGATGACGTGGAACTCATCGTTTCAGAAACAGAGCCTAACAAAATAATTATGCTTACCGTAATGAGGGATGGCCGACAGTTTGAGATTGAGCTTATGACTGTTCCCTATGGGCAGACGGTGCAGTGAGTAATGGAAGTTATAGGAGTAGTAAAATGGATAAATTAGAGGGAGTCTTCATAGACCGTGATGGAACAATAGGAGGAACAGGTCATTTTATTCACCCTAGAGACTTTACTCCCTATCCTTTTAGTGAAGAAGCTCTTAAGCTATTGAAGGAACATGATATTAAGACATTCGCCTGTACAAACCAGCACCGGATTAGCAAAGGACAAGCGAGCATTGAAGATTTTTATGAAGAATTCATGGCATTTGGTTTTGATGATGCATTCATATGCCCCCATAGTTCTGCAGAAGGCTGCGAATGTCATAAACCAAGCCCGGGTCTCCTTCGAGAAGCTGCGAAAAAACATGGTTTAGATCTTTCGAAAACGGCTTTCATCGGCGATGTCGGGTCGACAGATATGTTAGCAGCGCATGCAGTCGGTGCAATAAAAATTCTGGTTTTAACTGGGTGGGGTCCAAGTTCGTTAACCCATTATCGACATAAATGGGCAGACATAGAGCCGGATTACATCGCTGAAAACTTGTTGGACGCGGTGGAGTGGCTGCTTCAAAAGGTATAGCATCCAAAATAGGATGCTTTTTTACTTGTATACTTTTCCTCCTATTAGCAACCCTAATCTGAATAAAGGAGGGACTTATGCAATGTTTAATAAACTTTATCTTTTGATACCAGCCATCTTTATATTTCTTGCGAGCAAAGGAGCTGAACAAAATTCACCTCCTTCTTTCGATGAGCTATATAAAGAATTCGGATATACATCCATTGAAGAGGCAGTTAACGAATTTGAAAACCATTTTCACTGTAAGGTGGAGTTGCCTGAAATGACGTCACCGATTTCAATCACTCATCAATTCGGAAGGTTTTATGAAGATAAACGCTACAAGTTGAATGACAATCTTAGAATTATGTTTGTAAATGAAGACCAGAGAAGAAACATGTTCACAATTGATATTCGGCCAGTTCATAATAAATTAATATTCGATGGTAAAGAGTATGTGCTTCAATATGGCGGCAAAGGCATCTATATTGAAGCACATAACTTTCATTTTTATGTTTTCGAAAAAAACAACTTGCAATACTTGCTAAGCGTTCCATTAAAGGCATCTGACGTGGGGATGCCCGACAAGCTCGGGCGGATTGCTGATTCTGTGAAAGGAATTGAAGGGGAAAATGAATGTACAATTTATTGAATGCTGAACGTTAAGGGGCTTTCTTTGGAATAAAAAAACGTGGGAGCATAATCCACATTTTCAAGCCATATCTGTTCTTGTCCATCTAACGTATTTTTCACCCATACATCACCCGTAGCTTGCCCAGCTGTCCTCCGAAACCAAGTAAGGTAAGGTCCGACAACTTGAGGGTCCTCGTCAAGTTCATACTTCCCTGGAAAAGTGATTTGTTTTTGTTCTCCTGTTCTTATGTTTATAGAGTAAAGTGAGGTGAACATAGTCGGGGCAGGCCCTTCTTTCCACTCTTTGTTCTCTATCGCACGCGCTACGATCACCAAGTCTTTGGAATACCATTCAAGATCAAGGTCTACAAACCCTTTAGGTGTATATTCTTTTTGCTCTTGAAGTATCGGGATTTCGGCAATCGTCATTTTCTTGTTCTCGACAAAAAATCTTCCCTCGCCAGAAATATAAGCCAGTTCATTGGCGGAAGGAGCCCACTTAAACCAGTCTTTAAACCATAACATTTTCCCCACTGCTTGAAATTGTTTTCCTTGCGATGATAAAACACTTAATGTATTACTGTCCATGGCCCAAGAAGCGGTAGGAATCACTAAAAAGCTAACCCATTTCCCGTCAGAACTCCACTTAAAATAGTCGGCATTAACCCCGAATAAGTCAGGTATTTCAGTTTGAATCGTATAAAAAGGCTTCATTTTATCTTTATCAAGATTTGCATCTACCGGGATTCTAAAAAGTGGGATAGGACCCCAACCAGTTGGGAGTAAGTTGGAGGATGAGGAGACGATAAATTCTTTGCCATTCGGAAACCACTCAAAGCCACTAACGCCTAACGAAACATTTTCAAATCCATACGGTCGGCCATTCTTCATTTTTGTCACATTTAAGAGACCGTGATCCGTGTAAGCAATCTGATTTTTATCCGGAGCCCATTTAAAGTCCGACGCGACGGAATTAACATAGTGCTGGTAACTTTCCTTTTCCTTTGTGTCGTAAATGAATAAATCCGGTTTCTCTCCCTTTTCATCGCCGTCAATATAGCCGATGAAGCGACCGTCATATGACCACTTAGGACCATATACATAACGGTCCTTTGTAAGTTGTATTTCTTGCCCATCCTTTTTCATCCATAACTGATGATCACGGATAAAAGCAGCCGTTAACGGGGCTTCTGCACGTGCGATTGACGAAAAATGAAAACAGATGAGAGTGAGTAGTAACAAAATGCGAGTTTTCATTGTCAATGCCTCCTTAAAGATTTACGTCTTATTTTGCCCACATCGGTAACAGCTATCCTTAATCAAAAAAAGCGCGAATCCATGGTATGGATATGCGCAAGTTATTTATAGTCACATTCAGTTTCTGCCAATAAACATTTGAATCTCATCAGATAAAATTGAAGTATCCCATGGATTCCAAAAATAAGTGTCTCCATCGAACTGCATATAATATTTATAGGCGATTGGCTCATCAGTATAAAAAATCATTTCATAAAAAATAGGATCTGCGCTTGCACTGTTAGGTTGGAAATTAGGATTTTCTTCACTATCTACTAATAGTTGAAGGAATCCATTGATATCTTCGCTCTTTGTGAATTCAGAAATTAATTGATCGCCTGCTGGGGGATCAGTCTTGTAAACCTCGATCCTCTCGACTTTTTCCAATGGCATATCTCTAAAATGCCATTGGTATTCAATATCATCTCTAGAAAAGTAAACCCTGTATCCATTTACGGAATGAGTATCCTTGACTGCTATTAAATGCGGATGATCCTTGATTTGAAAAATCTCAGTTCCCTTCTCATGGAAGGCAGCATCACCATCTCTGATCTTATAACTTGGATTTTTCACATTGTCGGCCACTTTAAATTTAACCGTGCCAACCCTTTCTCCAATAAAACTTTCGTCGGCTAAAACTCCGGAATGGATTCCGTTGTATTCTTTTCCGTCTAAATGAATAAAATCAACCCAATCAATTACAACTTGAGCACCAAAAGCTGATGGCCGGCAACCCGATAATAATAGCAAAATCAAAATGAAAGTTAACATACTCCTTTTCTTCATTGACATCGCTCCCTTTATCCATAAGACGGAAATTCGGGTATTTCGTTACGACCACATATGTTTTTCTCATCATTCCGGTTTGTCATGCAGTAACGTATCCACTTTCTTTTCCAATTCTTCAATTCTGGATTCTTGTTTGATGAAAAGTGTAATAAACACTGCCAATACGAATGAGAAGACAGTAACAATGCCCCAAATGTTATCTAGAAAAAGGCCGCCAAAGAAAAGCATTGCTGCATAACAAATAACTAGACAAGCCAAAAATATACCTATAAATTCTCTCATCTTGAATCACTCCATAGCCTTTTCTTTAAAACCGGGCGCTACTACTTATTACAGCTGAGGCGATTACCCTTTCTTTCGACTCTTAATAATCAACGTCGTCGGCATCATCTTCGCCTTCTCATACGAATACCACCGATTCGCATGTCTTTCCCGATCCTCTTCCGTCAACGAAGCATCCTCGACGACCTTTTCAATTTCGAATCCACATTCAATCAATGTATTAACATATGTACTCACTTTATACTGCTGCATGATTGCGGGTGCATGCCAAGCTTCGTGATCATAGGCGCCTTCTTGGTGATAGGATTTATTGAAATGAAGTTCTTCACCTACCAAGCTTGCCCGGCTATGCAATGGATGCTCCCAGCTGAAAACAAAAATACCGCCCGGTTTCAAGTAATCGTGGACATTTGCGAGTGTTTGGTGCAAATCAGTCGTCCAACCTAAGGCAAAGATGGAATAGACAATATCAAAATATGCAAGAGGCAGCCCGGGGTTTTCCTCCATTGGCGATTCGAATAAATGAACAGGTGCGTTACAGCCCTTCAGCAACTCCTTTGCCGTTTCAATCTGTGTTTTTGAAAGGTCCACTCCCCATAGTTCCGCAGCATCCCGAGAGTCCATATATTGCAAAGAATGTCCGCTTCCGCAGCCAATATCCAATACCTTCATGCCAGCCACATCGCCAAGTAAATTCAGATCCTCTTCCCGAGGCGCAAGCGGCCCATATTCCGGAAGTGGATTCCGCCCGAAAAACCGCGGTGCCACCTCATCCCAACTTTTTTTATTCAATAATAACGATTCATTTCCCATGTCCATCCCTCCATGGGAATATACATTCGACATTTCAATCTTTTTCTCCTTTATTTAAAATGAAGGAATTAACAATCAATAAAGAGAATGAAGTAAGTGGGGAGGGGAGATAGGTGAATACATATGAGATCCGAAAGGCAACCGAGCAGGAAGCTCCGATTATTATTGCCTTATTAAAAGAAGTCGCTGCTTGTCTGAAAAAGAATGGCATTAACCAATGGGGGTACCTATTGGAAGGTGGAGAGGATGAGGAGATAAGGCAAGCGATAAGGGATAGCGCCACTTATGTCGCCTGTCAGGACGATGAAGTCGTTGCTACTTTTACGCTCTACTCACAGCAAAGTAAATGGGATCAGCATGTTTGGGGGAGTGAAGAAGATAGGGAGGTGCTCTATCTTCATCGATTGGCGGTTCGTCCGCAATATATGAAAAGTGGAATTGGAAGCGATATTTTGAGTTGGATAGATGAAAACGTGTATAAAACAATCAGGCTTGATTGCGTCGCTCATAACCTTAAGCTTTGTACGTACTATGAAGAGAATGGTTTTTCACTCATTGGAACGACAGCGGATGGGCATTGTAAATTTCAGAGAACCATTGGAAAGGAAGCAAAGGAATCAGCCTTCAGCTAATTTTTTCCTTCTTTTATGAAATAGAAACCAAGCAATAAAAATTGCCCATGACCCTATAGATTGGGATAAAGAAATATAAGTTCTAGGGATATCAGTTAAAAATATGAGAAGCGTCGCAAGAATGAAAGAAAGCGCCATGATGATTACCCAGACACGAACTACAGGATTCTTAAAGCTTAATTCAAACTCCATGTCCATCCTCCTTACTTTAATTATTTAATTATTATAACAATATAGGGCATATTATACAAGTAAACCATGGAGGAGATTCATTGAGAAAAGTTGAGGTCAAGCCGTACAGCGAGCTATGGAAAGTTGAATTCCATAAGGAGGCAGCTGTTTTACAGGAGATATTTTGCGCAGAAATGATTGGAATTCACCATATCGGGAGCACTTCTGTACAAGGATTATCTGCAAAACCAATTATCGACATCATGCCTATCGTGAAGGATATTTCGCAAGTCGACCAATATAACGAAAGGATGGCCGTTATCGGGTATGAAGCGAAGGGTGAGAATGGAATTGCGGGACGTCGCTATTTTCAAAAAGGTGGGACCGAGCGGACGCATCATGTTCATATTTACGAGAAAGGTTCTTCGGAAATCGATCGCCATCTTGCATTCCGCGACTTTCTGCGAGAGCATCCGGAGAAGGCAAAGGTGTATGGGGATTTGAAAGAGGAGCTAGCGAAGCAATTCCCCTATGATATTGCATCATACATAAAAGGAAAGGAACAATTTGCTTTGCAGATTGAACGGGAAGCAGTCGTATGGCATAGGGAAGTGATCGGAAAGGGGATGGATTAATGAAAGGGCAGCCTCGATTGCTGATCGATATGGAATTACCATTGATTGACCGGTCAGTTGGAATTCGGGTGGTAGGGCTAAGCAACGGACAGAAGGTGACGGTGAGATTCCAACGAAAATCCTATTGGGGAAAAACAGTATATTATATGGAATCTCATGGGACATATTTGGCGGATGAAGAAGGGATCGTTGATCTTCAGCAAGCTTCTCCTCTTGAAGGTACATATGAAGGTGTCGATGGAATGGGCCTATTTTGGTCTATGCAAGTTCAACGTACAGAGGAGAATTCTGAGGAGGTATTTAATAAACTGCAGCCTCAATCCCTTGCAATCTTGCTCGAGAGTGACGGTAAGGTGATTGACACGGAAGTCATTACTCGCAAGTGGATCGCTAATGACATAATGAGGACGCCGGTGAATGGAAAAGGAGTAGTGGGAACATTTTTTTATACTAGAAATTCCAATCCTAGACCTACGATCATCGTTGTCGGTGGATCTGAAGGTGGAATCTATGAATTTCCTGCTTCCTTATTGGCATCCCATGGGTTCAACGTATTAGCTTTAGGATATTGGGGACAGGCGCCTCTACCGAAACAACTAATTGAAATTCCCCTTGAGTACATAGAAAGCGCTATTCATTGGCTTCAATCCCGACCGGATGTCGCAAAGGGGTGGCTAGGGATTCATGGAACGTCTAAAGGTGGAGAACTTGCATTATTAGCCGCTACTCACTTTGAAGACATAAAAGCCGTCGTCTCGTTAAGTGGCTCACCTGTCGTATTTTGCGGCATTGTACCGTGGACAGAGCAAAAAGAATTGCCTCCTTCATGGACCTATAAAGGTAAAGCAATCCCCTATGCCCGTCCGGACAGTTCCGTTGAGATATCGAATAGATGTCTTGCAATGCGGAAAGCGGGGGAGAATCCGCTTCGAATTTGGTATGACTATCTTTCTTCTGATCCTCAAATAACGGAACAGGCGACCATTCCAGTTGAAAAGATAAATGGTTCGGTATTATTGATATCCGGAACGGATGATGCTTGTTTTGATTCTGTTCAATTGAATGAAATGGCGATGGAGAGGCTCCGGCGGTCTAAATTTGAGTATGAATACAATCATTTAGTATATAAAGGGGCGGGACATGAGATGGGCATCCCTTTCATTCCTGTAGCTGCCAATCAATTTACCGGCGGAACTAAATATGACACAGCTCAAGCGAGTAGGGATTCATGGCAACAGACGATTGGTTTCTTTTGGAGGAGTGTTTCTGAGCATATTGTAAATTATGAACAGGAGAGCGACTGTTGAAGATAGCATTTTTCGATAGGGATGGAACGATTATTAAAGACTATCCTGATGAAAATTGGTCCGCCATTACCCAACCGGAGTTTCTTCCCGGTGCCATTGAAACGTTGCAACAAGTTATGCAAAAAGGATTCAAAATCATTATTATCACCAATCAATATTTGATTAACGAAGGCTTTATTTCATTACAGCAATATGAAGAAATAAATAAAAAAATGTTGAAAGATTTAACAAGACATGAAGTAGACATTTTAGACGTTTTCTACTGTCGGCATGGGCGGCGGGAAGGCTGCAATTGCTGTAAGCCTCAATCGGGAATGATTCAGCAGGCGATTGAAAAGTATCCTGCAATCGATTTAAATGAGTCCTTCATAATAGGCGACTCGATTGTCGATATGGAATTAGCTATTCGAATGAATATTGTCGGTTTTGGAATTAACGTAGAGGTACCTGCCGAAGCTAAAGACATTTATAGAATCGAAGAGGTTATTGGAGTATTGCAGTTCATAAATTGATATTTCAAGAACGGGAATGTTGAATATGAAAATCTTCATAATGGGCATCGTCGCAAGCGGAAAAACGACATATGCAAAAGGCTTGTCGAAGCAAACGGGTTTGCCTTTTATCGAATTGGATGCGGTTGTTTACCATACGGTCGGCGGAGAGCGGATAAAGCGGACGCCCGATGAACAAGTGCAAGTCATTCACCAAATGGATGCCAAAGGAAGCTGGATTGCGGAAGGGGTATACCGCCCGTCTTATCACCTCCTTTTGGACTTGGCTGACATTGTCATTTGGCTGGATCCGCCTTTGTGGAAACGAAAATACCGGATTTTGAGCAGGCATGTGAAGCAGGTGATTGGTGTAGAAGAATGTGCGTATGAGCCGGATTTACAGATGTTGCGGAACATGTATAAATGGACGAAGCAATTTGAAGAGAAACGGGAAGAACTGGATGGGATTCTTCAACCTTATTTGGATAAGGTGCTTGTCGTACGGAATGATCCAGTGAGTAATCAGGCGCTTTCTGAAGCTATTGGTAACTTGAAAGAGAAAGGCAATTTGATTACCGAGTTACAGCTAAAATGATACGAAATGAGAAGAGTGAATGAGCCAAAATACATTTGAACGAAACCTAGAGAAATATGCAAATCCTGAAATGTATGATCATCTGTATGAAGGGTACAAGAAGGATTTGGATCTCATTTTAAAATGGGCGCATCCGGATCAAGTGATACTCGAACTAGCTTGCGGTACAGGCAGATTGACAATCCCAATGGCACAGCGTGGATTTCAAATGATTGGTGTTGACTTACATGAAGGTATGTTGGCACGAGCAAAGCTGAAGGCCGCAGAGCAAGGTGTGGCGATTAAATTTGTTCAGCAAGATTGCACGCAATTGAACATCCCTGTGAAAAGTTCGTTAGTTTTTATGACGGGAAATTCCTTTCAACATTTTTTAACGAATGAAGCACAGGATGCTTTATTGCAATCTGTCCGAAAGCATTTAGTGGATGAGGGTGTTTTCATCTTCGATACACGAAATCCGGTGCTGGGAGAGCTTTCGGATGTTGATGAGTATGAGGAGAAGTAAATGGCGACCTTGTGATTGAAAGCCACCGTGATGTCTATAATCATTTAACACAAATTTTGGATTGCCAAACGCAACGGCGGATCTATCGGAATGGTGCGCTCATAGCAGAGGAGCAAGATAGCATTTCCCTCCGCTATTCATTCCCTCAGGAAATGGAACGATTATTAGACTCAAATGGATTTGAAATTGTACAGGTATATGGTGATTGGGATGAGAATGAATTGCATGCGGAAAGTGTTTCGATGGTGTATGTATGCAGAGTGAAAAGGAGAAGCCATGTCTGAGTTCAAACACAGACATGGCTTTCTGTACTTAGCCTTTGTACTTATCCCTTTCGGCCGTCTCCCGATGATTTGGCGTCATCTTCTCATGATTCGGTTGAAGATTGCCGAGCTCAGCCAATTCCATCGAAATTTCTTCTCGAACTTCCTTGCGATTTCCTGGCGTCTTCGGATTGGAATATAAGTTGCTATGCGCACCTTGTTTCATTATGAAAACCTCCCATATTATTTTGCATTTGCATTCTTAATATGGTCTAGTTTGATTGTTTTGATGTGCCTATGAGGTTTCATTAATTACTTTCAGCAATTCTCTTCAATTCCTTTGCCCGATCAGCAATGAAATTCTTCATATACTTCTCTAAAAATAGGCGGTCAGCAATTTTTCCTATGAGGCCAAAAGGGGATTTATACGAAAAGGTATCTTTCATAATTGTCCCCGTTCCACTTTCAATGAATTCATGTGTGTGCGTAAAAGAGTGAAAAGCACCTTTCACCATGACGTCAGTGAATTTGTGTGGCCGATCCATCTCTATTATCTTTGCGGTCAATCTTTGTCTCACTCCAAGATGGACAGCTTCCCAAGTGACAGTATCACCGTTTTCCATCAGTCCAGTTGTAACTCCGGCAATGGCCTTCTCCTTCGTTTTAGCTGTAGTTTGCGTGTGGACCTCAACATTTCTGGTGAGGTCAAAACAGATATGGATAGGTGCATCGACATATATTTCATATTCAATGATAGGCATGATAAATCCCTTTCGAGAATTTCTCGTTTTTATCATTATAAGTTATAGGGCGTGCAGAATGGTGAATTCATATACTTTGTTGAATCCGACTCGCTACAAATGCCAAATCTTCAACGAATAATCGATAGAGATTGGGGCGACGTCTGACGGCAAATGGGTGGTAGGCGACGGTGGTCGGATATCCCTTAACGTCATGCCAGCTTCCACGCAAACCCTTAACATCCACTTCAGAGTTTTGGAAGAAGGATTGGACGGCTACATTTCCTAAACATAAGATGAGGGTGGGTTGCTGCAGCTGTATTTGTTCATCCAAATGTCGGTGCATGCAGATTTGGCGGGTCGATTCTTTATCATACGCACGAACTGGCCGTCTTTTTAAAATGTAAGTGACATAGATAAGTTCTTTATTCAAACCAACTTCATGAACGGCTTGCTGTAAAGTCTGCCGTGTGCCGCATACTATAGAATTTCCTTCACGATCTTCACGTGCGCCGGGATTATCAAGAATCACCATAATGGGTGCCTTTGGATTCCCTTCTCCCCAAACCATACGTGTTCCTTGCCGATAAAGTCCACAATCCTCGCAATGAATCTGGCTGGTAGGTGTCGGATCTTCCGGCCAACTTTCTGGGCAAAATGACGCCATTTTTATCACCTTCCTGACAGAATAGAATACCCTTTAGTGGATGAATCATGCAGGGTCATCCAATTTAAAATGATTTAAGGAACAGCTCTTACAGTAAATAAACAGCCACCGACTCGATTAAGAAGGTGGCTGTTTTATATTTTGATTCAATAAGAAATTTAATTACTCATCTCGGAGATTGAAGTCACTGGAGAAAATAGACTTTGGAATACTTAATCTATGATATTTTCAACTTTTATAATCGTGTTTGTTGCATCTAAATAAGTGAAACGATACTTCTCCCCTTTATATATTGGAAAATCCTCAAGATAGAGTGTCATTTCGCCTTTATCGGTGTCAATTAGTACAATATTAGAACGAAAAGATCCTTTATGTCCACGAGATCCTCTATATACATCCATAACTAATAAGTCTTTTACTTGCCATTCGCCATTTTCGTAATCCTTCATACTCTGGATAGACTTTTTAGCTTCAGTTCCACCGAAAGTTAATAAAACTATAGTAATAATTAAGGTAAATATCCCACCACATGCAAATTTGATGACCGATGATTTTTTTATCCTCTGAGGATTATAAACAGTAATCAAAAAGACGTGATACAGAATAAATAAACAGAATGTCAAACCAGCAGCAAACAAAAAGGACGTTCCAATAAAGTGATAGACGAACGCTGTATAAAGATCCGTCCCAAACGCATTTAATGTAATAAAACTGCCTCCTATTATAACCAAAACAGTAGTGACCATTAAAAAGAGAAAATGATTCGTAGTCGTTTTTCATTCTTTTCATTATTTAACTTTAAGGATTTCTTCTTCATAAACATCAACCTCTCGTTCGCCTATTGCCCTTAGGTATGGTCTATTGCCAATAAACTCTTACCTATTTTCATAGTGAATACGAATGAAAGCAGTATAAAGTTTCAATTGGAGAAGAATTGCTTGGGCAATCTTTTTTTATTCAACTAACGCAGTTGGTTAAATGAAAAAGGGGAAAATGTTTTTGTATAGAATTTATATATAGTAACACTCTTGCAATTTTGGAATTCGTAAAGGGGATGTACTTATGGTGGAGAGTTTTTTAAAAGTTCAAGACGCACTTGAAAATTACAAAACAGCGGTTTATGAAAAAAATGTTGAAAAGTTCTTATCCATGTATGCTCCCGATATTCATATTTATGATTGCTGGGGGAACTGGGAGGGCAAGGGCATTTCTTCATGGAAGGGAAGTGTGTGCGAGTGGTTTAATGGTTTGAGTGAGGATGGCGTTTTACTTGAAGTTGCCTTTAATGACCTAGTAGTTGAAGAGAATTCACATCTCGCATTTGTGCATTGTGCTGTAACATTTGCTGCCTACCAAGAGGAATCTGGCGAGAAACTTCGCCAATTGACGAATCGGTTCACGTACGGTTTGAAAAAAGTGAATGAATCTTGGGTCATAACTCATGAACATTCATCTCTGCCTATAAATATGGAAACTGGGAAGGGAATTTTTAACTTTAAGTAAAAATTAAACCAACGGCTACTCTAGTTGAATAAGACTTACTGCCGAGGTAAGGGGGAAGATTATGTTACCGCAGGAGTTGGCTGTTGAAAAAATTACTGCCAGTTTGGAGAAGGATCCGCTAGTGCAGGCAGTTTTTCTGAAAGGGTCGATGGGAAGAGGAGAGCATGACGAGCATTCAGACGTCGATCTTTATTGCTTTGTGAACGAGGAGGGGAAGAAGAAATTCCTCGCCAACCGGGTAGAGCATTTGCGGGCGTATCGCGACATTATTTTAATGGATGATATTTTCATCGTCGCCCCTCAAATAATCGCCGTTTTCGATGATCTGCTGCATATTGATTTATTCACGGTGACGAAAGAATCGTTCGTTGGCGGCGACCATTTTAAGGTGCTGTATGATCCTAATCGTTTGATGGATGAATTTGTGGAGACGCAAGGATTGACACTTTCGGAGAATGAATATCGGGATAATGTCATGGACGTAGGGTGGTTTTTATACCAGTACTCGCAGTCAGCGGCCAGGGGGAATGACATTTGGTCGGTGAGGATGCTGACGAACGTTGTGTATCATTTGGGGCGGGTTTTGCTTCATAGATATGCACCCGAACGCGCGAAGCTGGGGTTGAAGACGATTGAAAACTCGTTACCGGATTCTGTTGTATCCGAATTGACGAAAATTCTGGAGTTCATCACACCCGAAAAGCATGCGAAGGCAGTTGTTTTGATTAGCCGATTGCTTGACCGCGAGTATGAATGGATTCGGTTGCAGTGGAGTGAAGAAAGTCAGCAGATGAGGTTTGTGCGAAGGATGATTGATAAGTATGTTGAGGATAATTAACGAGAAGGTGTCTGAGTATTTGAATATTTATTTATGAGTAACTATGATAGACTATCTGCAAGCGGAATAATAGAAGAGGAGTTGAACCACATTCATTCATAAAGAAAGACAAGCGCCACTTTTATTGGAAGGGCTGGAGGCGGCGATGAGGCGATTGCCAAGTCATCATGAAGCGATTCCTTCTTTGCGCTCGAAGCATGCGGCGGTACAAGCCGGATTTGGCGGAGAGCAGGAATTAGACAAGATATTTGAATCGTATTCATTCACCATGAAGCATGGCATCTTTCATGATTTGTCACTAGCCTCCAGTACATATTTCCAAGTGGACACGCTATTCATCACCCCGTGGTATGCGGTTTTATTCGAGGTGAAAAACATTGCGGGTGAACTCACGGTGACGGAAAATCCACCGCAATTGATCCGCGTGCTCGATTCCGGACAAGTGAACGGGTTCAAAAGCCCGATAGCCCAATTGGAAAGCAACTGTGAACTGTTTCATGACTGGCTGTACAGCCGAAATCTCACGTTGCAAGTATACGGCTCCGTCGTCCTCGCGTATGCAAGGCAACGCATTGAAGTATTCGACACGAATATTCCTATTTTATTCCCAAGCGCGGTCCCCACATTTATCCGCAAACTGCCAACAACCTCCCCTATGTTGGATGACGTAACATTCGCCGACCTTTTATCGCAGCTTGGCAGCTCCCATCGTGATTTCATTCCTTCTCCTATTTGTGAAACGTATTCGATTCCACGCAGCGACATTCGTACGGGTGTGATTTGCCCGGGGTGTGGGTTTATTGGCATGGAAAGACATTCAAGAAGTTGGCATTGTAAAGCGTGCGGTCTTGCGGAGAGAGAGGCGCATAAGCAGGCGATTCGTGATTGGTTTTTGCTGTTCGGCGGGAAGATGAGCAATAAGGATTGTCGTGAGTTTCTTCAAATTGAGCGTCAACAAACGGCGAATCGAATTCTACGAGGAATGGGACTGCATAGTGAAGGGGCGAATCGAAACAGGACATATAGCATGCAATTTCTTTCGGAACGAAAAAAGCGCACATGATTTTGTGCGCTTTTTTCTATGAATCCTTTATGAGTTAACGTCGTTTGAACACCTAAAATATGGTCGAACGGTGATAAAGTGCGTCTAAGCGGTGATAAACTCATGCTGAGCGGTGATAAAGTGTGCTTAAGCGGTGATAAACTCCGCCCGAGCGGTGATAACTAGATCCTGAGCGAACACTCTCCAACTTACCTTGAAAAGTCGGTTCAGAAACCATTTTTTATGGATAAAAATGGTCGAACGGTGATAAAGTACGCCTAAGCGGTGATAAACACGTGCTGAGCGGTGATAAAGTCACTCTAAGCGGTGATAAACAGCCGCTGAGCGGTGATAAACCCTGCTCAAGCGGTGATATCGCCGCTCAGAAGCGCTCCCATCACTCCGCCCGAATCAACCCACTCTCCACCAAAAACTCCTCGGCGACCCTTTCAACCATCATGCCGTCGTTGTCGACTTTGGCGTTCATTTTTTGCATCGCTTCTTCGTCGATCATGCCTTCGAGCTGCTTCAGAACCGCTTCGATTTCAGGATACTCCTTCAGCGTTTCCTTCCGCACGAGCGGGAGCGCATGATACGGAGGGAAGTAGGATTTGTCGTCTTCCAACACACGTAAGTCGAATTCCTGCAATTGGCCGTCTGTCGTGTAGGAGTTGATGACGTCAACTTCGCCAGCGTTAATCGAGCGGTACATGATGCCGTGGTCCATGCCTCTTACATTCTTAAATTTCAACCCGTACTCCTTCTGGAAGCCGGGCAGTCCGTCCGGTCGGTCGATGAATTCGAAGACTGCGCCTAATGTGAAGTCTTCGGAATACGCAGCGAAGTCACTGAATGTGACGACGCCGAGTTCTTCCGCTTTTGATTCGTCCAACGCGAGGGTGTACGTGTTGTTGAAGCCGAACGTGTTGAAGGCGATGATGCCGTCTTCATCGACGAGGCGTCTTGTCATTTCCAACGTCTCCTCGGCGTTACCCGGCTCTTCGTGGTAATAGTTGACGACAATCGTCCCCGTGTAATCGGGAACGACGTCAATATTGCCGTTCAGCATCGCGTTCCACACGACGTTGGAGCCGCCGAGGTTCTCTTTATAGATGACTTTGATGTCTGTTTTATTCTCAATCAACTGCCCCATAACGTGGGACAAAATGATGCTTTCCGTATTGTTCCGTGAACCGAGCGTCAATGAGTCTTCTTCGATGAAAATGCATCCGGTCAGCATGCTTGAGACCACTGCAATAAGCAGCAATGAAATGAATTTCTTCCTCATTCCGCTTTCAATCCTTTCGGCGTTGTCCAACGCTCAACCGAGCCGAAGAACACTTCGAGAATGATAGCAAGCAGTGCTGCAGGGATTGCGCCAAGAAGAATCAATCCATCAATTCCACGTGTAATTCCGAGGAAAATGAAATCTCCAAGTCCGCCTGCGCCAATGAATGCGGCGAGGGTAGCGTTTCCGACGTTAATGACAGCAGCTGTCCGAATTCCGGCCATGATGACGGGAATCGCGAGTGGCAGCTCCACTTTGAAAAGAATTTGTGCGCTTGTCATGCCCATTCCTTTAGCAGCTTCCCGCGTAGCCGGGTCGACGTCGATGATTCCCGCATACGTGTTTCGGGCAATCGGCAGTAACGAATAAAGGAAAAGAGCTGCAATCGCTGTTTTCACACCAATTCCGAAAATGGGAATCATAAAGCCGAGCAAGGCTAGGCTTGGAATCGTCTGCATGACGCCTGCGCCGCCGAGTACGAGTGTCGTCAGTTTTGGAACACGCGTGACGAGGATTCCGAGTGAAACGCCGAGAATGATGGCGATCAACATCGAGAAGAACACGAGTTGGATATGGACGGATGTCGCTTCAAGAACTTCTCTCCAGCGCATCTGTGATTGTTCGGTCAATTGTTGCCAGATTGATAAATTATTCATATGGCAACCACCTCCGCTACCGATTCCGTCCATTGGCTGGACAATGCGGATAACAACGAGCCGCGTGTTACAAGACCGACGACCTTATTCTTTTCATCCACAATAGGAATCAGGCCGAATGGTGATTCATCCATCATGATGATGGCGTCTTTTGCGGAAGCGGTGTCTTGTAAGAAGTGTCCGACAGGCTGCATAAGTTCTTCAATGGTGCGGATGTTGTTCACACTTTTGATGACATCATAGGCAGACACGATGCCTTGCAAAGATTTTGAATCATCCACGATGATGAGATCCGTAATTTTCCTCTGACGGATAAGGGAGATTGCCTTTTCAGGAGAACTTTGAGGAAGAGACGTGACGACCGATTCGGACATAATGTCGAGCACCGGCATCAGTTCAGGGTTTTGGATAATTCGATGCTTGCCAATGAACTCCTCGACAAAACCGTGGGCAGGTTCATGAAGTAATTTTTCTGGAGTGTCCAACTGAAGTAGCTTGCCGTCTTTCATAATTGCGATGCGGTCACCCATTTTGAGTGCTTCGTCCATGTCATGAGTAACAAAAATGATTGTCTTATTCAGTTTTTTTTGTAATGAAATGAGTTCGCCCTGCAACTGCTCTCTTGTAATCGGATCCAATGCGCTGAACGGTTCATCCATCAATATGATTTCGGGATCGGATGCCAGTGCGCGAGCGATACCGACACGCTGCTGTTGCCCCCCGGAAAGTTCTTTCGGATAGCGGTTTGCGTAGATTTTTGGATCCAGCCCAACCATTTCAAGCAGTTCGTTGACGCGGGGTTTGATTTTGTCCGCGCTCCACCCATTTAACTCAGGAACGATGGAAATGTTTTTTTCAATCGTATAGTGGGGGAATAACCCGATCTGTTGGATCACATAACCGATACCTCTTCGAAGGTCGGAAGCGACATATGATTTGTTATCCTTTCCATTAATCGAAATCTTCCCGCTTGTATGCGGTTCCATCCGATTAATCATTTTCATCGTAGTTGATTTACCTGAACCACTCGGACCGATGAGAACGAGCAGCTCGCCTTTCGGAATTTCAAAGCTGACAGAATCAACAGCCTTGAACCCGTCTTCATACACCTTGCTAACGTTTTCAAACTTTAACATACGTACCTCCTGTGTTTTTTTACAAAACTGTGTGCCGTTGAATATGGGATGAAAATATTAAACAACGGCTAAAAAAAACAAGACATTATTCTCTCCTGAACGAGCAGGAGCAATGCCTTGATAATTATTATAGCATACTTCGCAGATGGAAGTATTGAAAAACTGGATATTCAGTAGGTTGTTAGTGTATATTTTGGGTGGTTCATAAGTCCTTGGAGGGGGTAATTTGGTGAAAACTTGCGATTCGTTGATAACCTAGGCTGAGTCGGTGATATAGTGCTGAAAGTCGGTAAAAAATTCGTCCAAGTCGGTGAGAAAGTACCGATAGTCGATGATAAAGGAAAACACCTAAGGAAATAATTCTTTTGGACTGTACGATGCGGCGGTATTTAGCGAGTCGGTGGTAAACGACAAACCATTGGAGGAAGTGTCCGATTTTTGCGGATATGGATTATAATACTAACTAGCGAAAGGGCGTGCATCGGGTGGAGATGAATATTTTCATTGTGGAGGATGATCGGGCGATTTTTGATTCATTGAAGGAAAGGCTTGGGCAATGGTCGCTTCATGTTTCGGGACCTGAAGATTTTCATGATGTGATGGGAGCTTTCGTTGAAGCAAAGCCGCATCTAGTTATTTTGGATATCCAGCTTCCCGCATATGACGGGTTCCATTGGTGCCGGGAAATACGAGCGGTCTCAAAGGTGCCGATCATCTTCCTCTCGTCGAGGGATCATCCGATGGATATGGTGATGGCGATGAATATGGGGGCGGATGATTATATTCAGAAGCCATTCCATACAGATGTTTTGCTTGCCAAAATACAAGCGACGCTCCGGCGTACATATGCGTACACGGAGGAGCCGGCGGATGTACTTGAATGGAACGGCGCGATGATTGATATGAAGCGTGGCGTCATTCGGCTCGATGGCAATGAAGTGGAATTGACGAAAAATGAATTTTTTATTTTAACGGTTCTTGTCCAGTCAAAGGACGAAATTGTATCGCGCGATGAGTTAATCCGAAGGCTTTGGGATGATGAACGGTTCGTCAACGACAATACGCTGACGGTCAATGTGACGCGGCTACGCCAAAAGCTTGCGGACATCGGACTTGGTTACGCGATTGTCACGAAAAAAGGTTTAGGTTATATGGCGGTCAGCCTGTAAGGGGGGATTTGATGTTCATTGCATACTTGAAGGATATGAAAAGCTGGATACTCCTGTTTGCAGGATTTCTCGCGGTCACTGACTTATTAATTTTGATTGATAAAGGGCTGGCAATGAGGCTGAGTTCCCTCATTTATCTCAACCTGCTGCTCATAGCGATTTTCATTTCATTCTTCATTTGGCGTTATAAAAAAGAGACACAATATACGAGGGGACTACTACATATATCAGAGGACCGTACGCGGGATTGGCAAGAAGGGCTACCAGAACCGCTTTTCACTGGTGACGAAAAGATCAATGATCTATTGCGGCATGTGGCGAATGACCATTTGAAAGAGTTATCGGAAATGAAAGCTGTAAACCTCATGGAAAGCGATTATATAGCAGCTTGGGTGCATGAAGTGAAGGCGCCGCTGACATCGATGAAAATGACGATTGATGCGAATCGGCAAGATCTGGCCATCCGAAAAATTGAGTCTGATTGGCTGCGTGTCCACTTGCTTATCGACCGGCAGTTATATATTTCGCGGCTGCCATCGCTTGGCACGGACTATGTGCTGGAGAAAATCGGGATGCATCAATTGATTACACCTGAAGTTCGCGAGCTGAGATCTTGGTGCATTGAAAGGAATATCGCGGTTGAAATTGAAGGCGACGATATAGAAGTGACAACGGACAGCAAATGGTGCCGCTTCATCATCCGCCAGCTGTTGACAAACGCTGTGAAGTACAGTCCAGATGGGGGCGTCATCTACATTCAAACCGGTCGATCGCCTGGTGGACATGCAGTTTTATCGGTCAAAGACGCAGGTCCGGGAATCCCGTCTCACGATTTACCCCGTATTTTCGACAAAGGGTTCACCGGGGGCACGGGAAGGCTTCATAATGCGGCGACCGGACTTGGTTTGTATCTTGCCCAACAAGTTGCATCGAAAATCGGGATTTCGCTGTCGGTTGAATCGGAAATGAACGAAGGAACGACGATGAACATGACGTTTTCAACCGAAAATGATTTTGATGCCACCATAACGTGACAAGAATGTCACATTGACCGCCCTGTTTGTCATCTACAT
Source organism: Sporosarcina pasadenensis (assembly GCF_047228845.1). Lineage (NCBI taxonomy): Bacteria > Bacillati > Bacillota > Bacilli > Caryophanales > Caryophanaceae > Sporosarcina > Sporosarcina pasadenensis. Next base: position 54,108 of record NZ_JBFEGM010000009.1, on the reverse strand, counting down.
CAAACGACCGGAAGAAATTCACACGTTAAGATAAGGATATAGCGAACAGGAGGGGTCAATGATGGAACAACATAAAACGGTTTTATATGCACAAAACGTCCGCAAGTCGTTCGGGGCTCGCGGCAATGTGCAGGAAGTATTGAAAGGGATCGACCTGCGGGTAATGGAGGGGGAGTTCGTCGGAATCATGGGAGCGTCAGGCGCCGGAAAAACGACGCTATTAAATGTCCTCGCGACGATCGACCGCACGACAGAGGGCTCGATTCTTATTGAAGGCGCTGATATTTCGAAGATGAAGGATCGTGAATTATCCGCATTCAGGCGCGATAAATTGGGGTTCATCTTCCAAGATTACAATTTGCTCGATACGTTGACGGTGAAGGAGAATATTTTGCTGCCGGTGTCGCTCGGCAAAATGAAAAAGCGGGTAGCGGAGGACCTATTCAAATCGATTGCTGACATTTTAGGGATCAAGGAATTGGCGTATAAATACCCACACGAAATTTCCGGCGGTCAAAAACAGCGGACGTCTGCAGCACGGGCACTCATCAACAAGCCGTCCATGGTGTTCGCGGATGAACCGACAGGCGCGCTTGACTCGAAATCTGCGTCTTCATTGCTCGGAACACTGGAGGAAGTCAATAAACAACGCGGCGTCACAATCATGATAGTGACGCATGACCCCGTCGCATCGAGCTACTGCAGCCGAGTCGTCTTCCTGAAGGACGGCAACATCTACTCGGAATTGTACCGTGGCGACAAATCGAGACAGGCCTTCTTCCAAGAAATCCTGAAAGTGCAAGGTGTCCTCGGGGGTGACAGCGTTGACGCTCTTTGACCTCGTGATCCGCAGCATGCGGAAAAATATCAAGCATTATTATCTATACTTTTTCGCGCTCATTTTAAGCGTCGTTTTGTATTTCGTTTTTGCGACTTTGCAGCATGCCCCTGCGGTCGAAGCGCGTTCCGGCGGTAGCATGGGCGCGGCCTTCAAAGTGGCGGGCATTCTTCTGTTATTCATTGCAGGAATTTTCGTCGTCTATGCGAACGCGATTTTCTTGAAAAGAAGAAGCCGTGAAATTGGACTCTATCAATTGATTGGACTGACGAAAGGATCTGTCTCGCGTCTGTTGATCATTGAAAACGCTTTGCTGAGCGCAGGTGCTTTGGCTATCGGGATTGGCGTGGGAATCCTCGTTTCGCGTGTGTTTTTATTGTTGTTAATGAAGCTCATCGGATTCGACGGGTTTATCGAAGTGACGTTTTCGACAGAAGCTGTCATCCAGACGGTGATTGTATTCCTTGGCATTACCATCCTCACATCGATGCAAATGCTCGTCGCGGTCTACCGCAACACGCTGCTTGAATTATTCAATGCAGAGAAGACCGGCGAGCATCCGAAAAAGCCGAAAGCATTGAGTTCAGCCATTCTTGCAATTTTAGGTATCGTGCTCATCGCGTTCGGTTATTGGTTGTCCGGCAGGATGTTGAATGCCTTGCTGCTCATTAATATGATCGTCGTTTTGGCTTCAACAATCCTCGGTACGTATTTATTGTTCCGCGTGGCGATCAGCTGGGTGCTTTATCAGATCCGCAAAAGGAAGCAAGGCCATCTTGGGCTGAATAACAGCTTGTCGTTAGCTCCGATCATGCATCGGATGAAGGGCAATGCGAATTCATTGACAATCATTACGGTATTGTCCGCAATGACGCTGACGATGTTGGCGGGCGTATATTCCTTTTATTACTCAACGGAAAAGGAAGTCCGGCTCACTTATCCGTTTGATTTTTCATTTGATGACTTTTGGTATGAAGACGGGCAAGGCTCCGCAGAGAAATTCATCAGCGAGCTTGATAAGCAAAACATTACGTATACGTATTCAACGGTTGAGACGCTAGAATTGGATGGGGAATTTGAAGGTGGCAGTGTATCGGAATTGATGTCCGATTCGTTTGGAGCAAAAGTAATAAGTGACAAACAATTGCAGCAAGCGGGGGGAGATATTCAAATTCCCGATTCCGATGCCGCGTACCTTTACGACGCAAGTATATATTGGCTATTGAGTACAATGGAAGCTCCATTCAATGTCAAGTTATCGAATGCAGAAATAGAATCTGACATGAAAGTTGTGAAAGTAAATGAAGGAAATGCATTAAATTCTGCAGCGGCGACACAACTTATTGTGAAAGATGCATTTTATCAAGAATTAAAAGATCTATTTCTGAATGATGGAAATGAGTGGCGCATTTCAAACACCTATGCCATCGATGTGCTGGACCGAGATCAGCTTGCCGAAGCTTCCGCGATTTTCAAGCAAATTAATGAGGAAGATGATCAGCGTGGATTTGATTACTATTCCCAATACACTTCGGGGATGGAGAATAATGGCCTATACATCTTCATCTCTGGCTTCTTAGGCCTCGTGTTCCTCGTTTCTACAGGCAGCATTTTGTATTTCAAGCAAATGACGGAGGCGGAGCAGGAGAAAAGCAGCTATGCAACGTTGCGCCAACTGGGCTTCACCGTGCAAGACATTATGCGCGGCATCGTCCGCAAGCAAGTATTTGTGTTCGGCTTGCCGTTGATAATCGGCTTGATGCACTCGATTTTCGCGATTAAAGCGGCGTCCTTCATGTTCATGTCCGATATTACATTGCCCGCATCCATCGCCATGGGCATCTACGCGCTCATTTATCTCATGTTCGCCTTTTTGACGGTTGGATATTATCGGAAAACGGTGAAGGCTGCGCTTTAATTGGCGAAATGCCTCTGAAAAAGGGCGAGTCGGTGGTAAAGTGCTGCGAGTCGGTGGTAACGCCCCGAGAGCCGGTGGTAAAGTCGCCTGAGTCGGTGGTCAACTTACGAGAGTCGGTGGTAAACGGGTTCAGGGGATAACCAATATTTTCTGGTAACACTCGATGCCTTTTTTCGAAAAAATAGGTTGAAAAACACAAAGTCGATGATAAAATAGTCAAGTCAGATTAAATATGAAGCGCTTTCACGAAAAGTGGACGATAGCTTCTAGACCGTCTGAGTCCATGTTGACTCAGCGGTTTTTCTATTTTTGAAATGTGAGTTTTTTCCGCGCGACTGGGTAAAGATAGAAAGTGAGTTACGATGATGAAGAAGGAGTGGATAGTGTGGGAGTAGTGGAGTGGCTCGTCGGACCGGCGAATGATTTTATTTGGACATACATATTGATTGGACTTTTATTGCTCATCGGTCTTTATTTTACGATTCGGACGAAGTTTGTCCAGTTCCGTTTATTTGGAGAGATGTTCAGACTCATTTTTGAGAAAAAAGAGGGCAACCGTGGGGTTTCGGCGTTCCAGGCGTTTACAATTAGTGCGGCGTCTCGGGTCGGTACAGGGAACGTAACCGGGGTTGCGCTGGCGATCGGGATTGGCGGGCCAGGCGCGGTCTTCTGGATGTGGGTCATCGCCATTATTGGCATGGCGACTGCGTTTATTGAAAGTGCGCTTGCACAAGTTTATAAAGTCCGGGACGGCGACACATTCCGCGGAGGGCCGGCTTATTATATGGAGAAGGCGCTAGGCCTTCGGAAGCTCGGCATCGTTTTCGCGATTCTCCTCACAATGTGTTTCGGTTTCATCTTCAACTCTGTTCAATCGAACACAATCAGTCAATCGTTCCATGATGTATTCAATCTTCCGTATTGGGTTGTCGGACTGTTTCTTGTCGTGCTGACTGGAATTATTATTTTCGGCGGCGTGCAGCGGATTGTTAAAGTGACACAATCAATTGTTCCGATTATGGCAGTGTTTTATTTGCTTATTGCACTTTACGTTGTTGCCATTAATATTACAGAAGTACCCGCAATGATTGCACTCATTTTTGAGCATGCTTTCGGCATTAAGGAAATGGCTGGCGGCGGTATCGGCGCAGCCATGTTGCAAGGGATTCGCCGTGGTTTATTCTCCAATGAAGCTGGTATGGGAAGTGTGCCGAACGCTGCGGCGACGGCGAGTGCGACGCATCCAGCAAAGCAAGGGCTTGTTCAAAGCCTTGGCGTATTTTTCGATACGATCATCATTTGTTCAGCGACAGCCTTCATCATCATCCTTGCAGGTCTGTATGATAAAGGGGAAGAGAGCGGCATTTTGCTGACACAATCTTCGATGGCTGTTCACGTTGGTTCATGGGCGCCATATTTTGTCGCAATCGCGATTATGTTCTTCGCGTTTAGCTCAATCGTTGGAAATTACTATTACGGTGAAACGAATATCGAATTCATCAACACACATAAGTCGTGGATGACGCTTTACCGAATTCTCGTCCTAGGCATGGTCATGTTCGGTGCTCTCGCGAAAGTGGATATCGTCTGGAGCATGGCGGACTTGTTCATGGGATTGATGGCAATTATAAATCTCCTCGTCATCTTGGCACTTGGAAAAGTCGCATTCCGTGTGTTGGATGATTATACGAAACAACGGAAACAAGGGAAAAACCCCGTGTTTAAAGCATCTCCTAGTTTAAAGGGTGCTGACTGTTGGAAAAATGAATGAAGAAAAGCAATTGTCCTGCCAGTGAATGGTGGGACAATTGCTTTTTTGAATTTACATTTCCTCGGGGGCCTTCATGCCTAACAGGCGTAATGATTCCTTCAATACAATGACGACGCACTCGGTAAGCGCAGTGCGGTACTGCTTGTTGGTTTCGTCGGATAGGACTTGCACATTCCCGTAAAACGAGTTGAACGCCTGGGCTAGGTCAACCGCATATTTTGCGATGACGGATGGATCCAATTCTTCCGCTGCACGTTTGACGGCTTGGGGAAATTGCTCTAGCTGCTTGATCGTATCCCATTCGTAATCATTCACTTCGTCAATCGCGAACTTGCTGGAAGTCCCCGCTTTGCGCAAGATGGAGTTCGCCCGCGCATGTGCATATTGAACGTATGGCCCAGTTTCACCTTCTGTCTGGAGCATCGATTCAAGATCGAATTCGATATCATGTTTCCGGTGCTGCTTCAAGTCGCTGAAAAGGATGGCGCCGACACCGACAGCTTCTGCCACTTCGGATTTGTTAGCTAGTGTCGGGTTCTTTTCCTCGATGTTTTTCTGTGCAAGTTCGATCGCTTCTTTCAAAACTTCCTCGAGCAAAACAATCTTACCTTTACGCGTCGACATCTTCTTGCCGCCTTGCAAGATAAGCCCGAACGGCACGTGCACGATGTCGCTTGCCCAGTCATGGCCCATTTTGCCAAGCACTTGCTTCACTTGAGTGAAGTGAAGGCTTTGTTCATTCCCGACGACGTAAATGGATTTGACGAAGTCGTACTTGTTTTTTCGATAGATGGCAGCTGCCAAATCGCGTGTTGCGTACAACGTCGCTCCGTCCGATTTCTTGATGAGACATGGCGGCATGCCTTCTTCAAGTTCCACGACCATGGCGCCGTCCGATTCGACCAATAGTCCTTTGTCTTGGAGCTCTTGCACGACAGGCTCCATTTTGTCGTTGTAATACGCTTCACCGTTATAGGAATCGAAAGTGACACCGAGCAGATCATAGATCCGTTGAAATTCTTTCAGCGACTCGGTTTTGAACCATTCCCAAAGGGCGAGCGCGTCGGCATCGCCGTCCTCGAGCGCTTTGAAAGCTGCGCGCCCTTCATCGTTCAAAGAAGGGTCTACCTCTGCTTCTTCATGGAATCGGATGTATAGCTTCAGCAATGTCTCGATCGGTGCTTGACGGACCTCTTCCTCGTTGCCCCATTTCTGGTAGGCTGTGAGGAGCTTCCCGAATTGCGTGCCCCAATCGCCGATGTGATTAATTTTCACCGGTTGGTAGCCATTTTTTTCGAGCAATAAAGCGATGGAATTTCCGATGACCGTGGAACGCAGATGCCCCATCGAGAACGGCTTCGCAATGTTTGGTGAGGACAAGTCAATCGTCACGACACCGCCGTTGCCTTCATTGGAGGAACCGTATGTGGCGGATTGATGCAGGACCGTTGGAAGGAGCGTATCTGCAATGACTTTCCGGTCCATGAATAGGTTGACGTACCCATTCACTGCTTCAGCTTTGCTGATTAATGGATGTTCAACGGAAGCTGCGATTTCTTCCGCGATGGTGACAGGTGACTTCCGTAAGATTTTTGCGAATGGAAAACAAGGTAATGCAAAATCGCCTAACTTTGAATTTGCTGGGCGCTCCAGCATATGCTCTTCCAATTGTATTGGGCTGACTGTCTGTAAAGCTTGCAAGATGTCCTTTTTCATTTGCACGAACTCCTTTTTAGGAAAAATAAAAAGCCTTCAATCTCAATAAATGAGACGAAAGCTTGTTCCGCGGTACCACTCAATTTGCCCCTGTTATGTTTGGATAGAGGCCCCTTTCTCCTAACGGCGAGACACCGGCTTCTCCTACTTCATTCAGAAAAGCATCTCAGAAGTGCGCTTCACGAATCTACCCCGCCAGGCTCCCACCAACCCCGGCTCGCTATAGAAGTAAGGAATCACTACTCTCTTCGTCATCGATATTGTAGTTGAATGTATCAAATCGTAGAAAGAGTGTCAATGGGTTTTAGTCGTAACTTTTAAACAAATCATCCGTCTAACTTAGTGAATGGGAGGTTTTGGAATGAAATATAGCGTGTCAATACTATTGGGTGCTGCTTTGATATTGGGAGGATGTGGAACGGATGCGTCCCCGCAAAATAGCTCTGTTGAAGATAGCGAATGGCCAACGTTGAAAAAAGTGAGTGGGCGCGAAATTATTGCCGAACTGAAGCAAACCGTTGAAGAGACGCCTAAGCGGGACAAGAGGGCCACTATAGAAACGCCCCCTGAGTTTGAGGAGCCTACGATAGAAACGGTGGAGGATTTGAACGTTAATACAATTGAGGGACCCGCTGCCATCGAGGCGGTGGAAAAAGTCTACGGCGAAGGTGGCATTCGTCAAGAAGGCGTCATCTTCTTTGAACTACAGACGAAAGGTGCTGAGCAATCCGGCGTGTGGATTGGAGTCAAAGAGCCGGATGAACGTGTTCATCAATTGCTTGATCAGCTGCAGCCGAAAGTGGATGCAGGCGAGATTTTGGCGGAACCGATCTATATATTCCGCAGTCCTCATACGGAAAAGGAGCTTTACGATTTGCAGGATGAAGTCGCGGAAGCGTTAAAAGGAATTGAATCGAAACGGGGTTCATTCGGTCTGTACGTCGATGTCATCACAGGCGATATTGAAGTTACCCATGATTTCCTGAAACCGGGGCAGCAACAGGAGCTACGTGAGCTTTTCGCCGATCATACAATCAATTTTACGCAAGACGGAAGGATGGTTGCGGAGCCGGGGGAATCGACTATCATTGCTCCTGAACAAACATACACGGATACTCCGGTAATAGATGGGGGATTCATCTTGGCCGCCGGTGATGGGAGAATTTTTGTCGCAGGGGGAACTGTAGACGTTGTGTATTATAAATTCCCGGAAGCCGACAAGCTGAAAATCGGCCAACGTGTAAAAGTGGAAAGGTCCGGTCCGATAATGGAATCGTATCCTGGACAGGGAAGCGCGAAGTTTGTCGAGATTATGCCGGACTATAAGCCGGTGAATGCAAAGCTTTCCGAGTCGCAGGCCGTTGCGAAGGCATTAGCATTGGCGGGTGAGAGATTATCCAATGGCTTTGTTGTTATCGAGGAAGTTTCTTTTGACGAGGAAGAAGGGAAGTGGGTTTTCAAGCTGCTGCCGGATGACGGGGAAGGACCGTTGGAAGTTGAGGACCGATAGAAGTTTGGGCAACCGTCTCTTGTAGGCGGTTGTTTTTTATGGGGAAAATCGGGCGAACGGTGATAAAGTCCGCTAAAGTGGTGATAAACGCCTTCCGAGCGGTGATAAACGTCGCTTAAGCGGTGATAAAGTGCATCTGAGTGGTGATAAAGTATGCTTGAACGGTGATAAACCTTTTTGGCATGGAAAAAATGCGCAAACGATAAGCAAATTCATTCAAAAACACCTTGAATTGTAGTCAATCGGTGATAAATTCACGAGAGTCGGTGATAAAGTGCCCCGAGTCGGTGATAAAGGCCCGAGAGTCGGTGATAACCTTTTTGCGCTGCGATGAACACTCCCCCGGTTTCCGACAAGACCCCATGGGTATGCTATTGATGAAGGAGGGATTGATTTGTCGAAAAAACTGATTTCTGCGATACAGGAGCATTCACTCCCGTTAAATGATAAAGCGCTCGATACTATTTTGGACAGAATTGGAGATGCCCGAATTGTCATGCTAGGTGAAGCGACGCATGGAACTTCAGAGTTTTACAAAGTTCGGGCGGCTTTATCCAAACGACTGATTCAGGAAAAAGGATTTACCATCATTGCGGTGGAGGGCGATTGGCCATCTGCTCAGTCGGTCAATCGATATGTGAAAGGGTTTGATGAAGAAGGGAGATCTGCTCGTCAAGTTTTGACGGAGTCCTTCAATCGCTGGCCGACGTGGATGTGGGCGAATGAAGAAGTCGAGGAGCTTGTTGAATGGTTGAAAGTCGATAATGACGGCAAGGAAGAAGCCGAAAAAACAGGGTTTTACGGCATCGATATGTATAGCTTGTATGAATCCATCGATGAAGTGCTTCGCTTTCTGCGGGAGAATCCACAGTATGAAATGGATCTAGAGTTGGCGAAAAAGGCATTCTCCTGTTTTGAGCCGTACAACCGGATGCCGGAGCACTATGCGCTGTCGACCGCCCATTTCACGGAGGAATGCATCCGGGAAGTTACAAACTTGCTGACTACGATCCGCAGTCATGAAGACCTTTATTCGAATGAACAGGAGAAAGACTTGAATGTGACGATGAATGCATTAGTTGCGAAAAATGCGGAATCGTATTATCGAGCGATGATGCAGGACGACGCCATCTCGTGGAATATACGCGATATGCATATGGTGGAGGCGATCGGTGAAATCTTGAATTATCACGGGGAAGACGCCAAAATTATTATTTGGGAACATAACACTCATGTCGGCGATGCGTCCGAAACATCGATGGCCGACCACGATATGATTAACGTCGGGCAGCTCGTCCGGGAGAAATATGGAATGGAAGACACATTTGCCATCGGCTTTGGGACGTATGAAGGGACCGTCATTGCCGGCGAAAGCTGGGGAGAACCGTTTCAAGAGATGAATGTGCCACCCGCCAAGTTCAATTCATGGGAAGGGCATATGCATGCGGCAAAAGCAGAGGATCAAGTCATTCTGTTTACAGAGGAGAACCGTCATTTATTCAACGAATGGATCGGCCATCGCGCCATCGGGGTTGTCTATAATCCGGAATTCGAAGCGTATGGTAATTATGTGTCATCGAGAGTCGGCAGCCGGTATGATGGTTTTGTTTTTATTAAAGAAACTAAGGCATTAACACCAATTGATTTGAGTAAATGAAAGACAGGCATCCGATAACGGGTTCGGTTGACGGGGAGAAAATCGCTATTTGAGTGTAAATAGGACCCTAATCGTTTCTACTACAACAGAAACTAACCAATAGAAATTAAAAACGCTCATAAATTGAACTTCACCCCAATTGTTGGACACCCATCTGACAATTGGAGGTGCAGTTTTACTATGACAATTTGATGATGAACTTCGGCTGTTAGCAGATCAACATTCTTCAAGTAATAAATGAATATCATATTAAATTATTCCCCATCCGCCTCGTTAACAGAATGAACATTCAATGTCTCGCTTGCTAGTGTTGCAAAATCGCTTCCCAAAGCCTGAACAGTAATATGGTCGTGGAATGTCCTATCGCCAAACTCCCATTCAATAGACCATCCATCATTTCCATCTATGTCGTGGCCAATAAGAGTTCTTTCCCCCCAAGTCCCTGTTCCTGTTGGGGTTATCCAAAATAGTATCGTTTCAACATTTTCTACTTCCGCAGAGATAGTCATTGTATGAACACCTTCTGGAGCAATATGCCATCCGTTTTTCACTTCTAAATCTGTATCAACCTTTAGGATTCGAGCCTTATTGTCTCTACCGTCAATTTGATCAGTTGAAGCATCAATACTTTCTTCTGGTTCATTATCGACTACATTATTACATGCAGAGAGAATTAGTATAATCAATAAAAAAGACACAGCTAATGCATTCTTCATATATAGCCTCCATTATTTCCACTAACCTACCTCTTTATTAAATAAAGAAGTGAAGCTATTCAGCGAGACAAGACCATTCCATCTTCGAGTGATTAACTGACCCTATATACACCGATTGTTCATTCGGATCATTGAAATAATGATTAAGCATATGACTAACGGTCAAAGGCATTTCTAAGTTTAAAATCTTCGAAAGGTCTATCCAATGCAGAGCACCTTCATCTGAATTTATAAAATTCAACTTTGATGTATTTCCGAAATAAATATAGTGTTGGCGAATTTCATCTTTGCTTCTTCGCATTAATATATAACGAAGTTTAAGTTGCTCTATTTCATTCCTTCTTATTCCCGTCTCTTCGAAAATCTCTCTTAAACAAGACTCTTCAGGATTATTATGTTCATTAGCTTCGACATGTCCACCAATTCCAGTCCATAAATTAGATGCTAATGCTCTATCTTTGGAACGTTTCAACATCAAAAGTTTATTGTCACAAAAAAGATAGGCCCCAGTCATTATTCGCATTTTTATCATACACACCCGACCTTTTGTTTCAGTTTATTTTTTGTGATAAACTCCATCTTCAACTAGTGTTGATGCAGTAGCAAAAATGAGACACCTAATTTATTTTTGAATTGTGTCTCCGAGTAGTTTGTTATTTGATTTTTTCTCCCTGACAAATGATCCCGTGGATCCAATTGCACGGCTCTGTCATTTAAAGTATGGCATTCGCTATGATTTTATCGAGTTTACGGACATCGACTTTTTTATTCAAATTCAATTTGAATTTTCCTGCCTTCGTCCACAATTCAATTTCAGCATTAAAATCGATCCGTCCTGCATTTTCAGTGGAATACATATTGATCGACTTGAATGGAATTGTGTAGATCTCCACCTTTTTACCTGTTAACCCTTGCTTGTCCGCGATGATAAATCGTTTGTTTGTCACAACCGCAACGTCCCGGATTGTTTTATAAGCAACCTCAGCCACTTCACCGTCAATGAGCAAATCCGTAATCTCGTCGGGAACAGCAACTTCTTCCGTAAACGTCCAAGCCATCATTGCAGTTAAATCAGCCATCATCAATACCTCCTTTTTATGTGTATCATTACATACTAGTCTATGGAAGTATAGAGTGAATTGTAAATTATTTTACTTTTGTAGGATTGAGTCGCAAGACTGCGACCAAAGCGACAGTGTTGGGAGAACCAGCAATACCGGAAATTCCTGTGGTCACCCGAAAATTTAATTAAAACTCATAAAATATCTTTCTACCTATTTACGATTAAAACACAACATGTTAGGGTAGTAGATGTACATAAGGCACAACATATAGTATTGAACGATGGAATGGTACCGTTATCGGTTTAATAGGGAATCCGCAAATCGGAGCTGTCCCCGCAACTGTAAACGCAGACGACCGTCTCAAAACCACTGCAGCTTTGGCTAGCGGGAAGGGAGACGGAAGGAGGAAGCGTTAGCCAGTAGACCTGCCGTCCATCGTCAAGCGACACTTTCTTCGGGGGTTGAGAGGTGGAAGCGAGCGGGTTCTTTGCTTTCATTTTTCAAGCGAATCCCGATCTGTTTCCTAATCAAAAACCATGAGCGATGACTCCACCGAAGAGGTGGAATCATCGCTTTTTTCATTTCAAAGCTAAAAGGAGATGGATTGAATGACACTCATTACTGAAAGAACAGACATTATGGACAAGCTGCAAGCTGAATTTGGGGCGGAGAAGTTGGAAGCGCTTATTTCAGCGAGTCGACGCTGGAGAGAGCGTCATCCTGAAGGTACCGACTCTGACTGGTCGAAAGCAATGATTTTGGAGGCGCTCAGCAATATTGACGAAGCCTCAGCGTACTGGACATTTGTAGCTGCGCGGATCTATTTGCAGGAAGTTTATTCTCGTCAGGAACAGTTGCGGGGCACGAAAGCTTACACGAATTTTGCCGAGCATGTGGAGAGGCTCGTTCAGAAAGGCTTGTATACAACAGAATTGCTTGAAAAATATTCACGTGATGAATTGGAGAAGCTTGGTCAAATCATAAAGCCAGAGCGGGACAAGCTATTCACTTACATCGGGTTGAAAACGTTGATGGATCGTTATGCTGCAGTTGATTTCAACAAACAGCCAGTCGAGCTTCCACAAGAACGTTGGCTCATTATTGCGATGACGCTCATGCAAAATGAAACGGAAAATCGTCTCGATAAAATTGCCGAGGCGTATTGGGCGATGAGCAATCTCTATATGACGGTCGCGACGCCGACGCTTGCGAACGCGGGCAAACCGCATGGACAGCTGTCGAGCTGCTTTATCGATACTGTAGATGATTCGCTGCAAGGCATTTACGACAGCAATACTGATATTGCCAATCTATCGAAATACGGTGGCGGCATCGGCGTTTACATGGGCAAGGTCCGTTCCCGCGGCTCTTCGATAAGAGGGTTCAAAGGGGCATCAAGCGGCGTCCTTCCATGGATCAAGCAACTAAACAATACGGCCGTCAGCGTCGATCAACTCGGCCAGCGTCAGGGTGCAATTGCCGTCTACCTGGATGTGTGGCATAAGGACATCTTCACATTCCTCGATCTCAAGCTGAACAACGGGGATGATCGCTTGCGTGCGCATGATATTTTCACGGGCGTCTGCCTGCCGGATATATTCATGGAGCAAGTCGAAGCACGAGACGACTGGCATTTATTCGACCCGCATGAAGTGCGGACTGTAATGGGGTATTCGCTTGAGGATCATTATGATGAAACTAAGGGAAGCGGTTCATTCCGTCAGAAGTATGAGGAATGTGTCAACCACCCTGAATTGACGAAGGAGACCGTGCCGGCGATTGAAATTATGAAACGTATCATGCGCAGCCAGCTTGAAACAGGGACGCCATTTATGTTTTACCGTGATGAAGTAAACCGCGCCAATCCGAATAAGCATGAAGGGATGGTGTATTCGAGTAACCTTTGCACAGAAATCATGCAAAATATGAGTCCGACTGAGTTTGAAACTGTAACGCTTGAGGACGATATTGTAGTAACACGCTCTAAACCGGGAGACTTCGTCGTTTGTAACTTGTCGTCCATCAACCTTGGACGTGCAGTACCTGCGGACGTATTGGGGCGACTCATCAAAATCCAAGTCCGCATGCTCGACAACGTCATCGATTTGAATAAAATTCCGGTCGTCCAGGCGCAACGGACCAATGGCCGATACCGCGGCATCGGGCTCGGAACATTCGGTTGGCACCATCTGCTCGCTTTGAAGAATATCCAATGGGAATCGGATGAGGCAGTTGACTATGCGGATGAACTATACGAGAAAATTGCCTATTTAACGATCAAAGCATCGATGGAATTGGCGAGTGAAAAAGGGGCTTACCCTTTATTCGAAGGATCGGATTGGCAAAACGGGATTTATTTCGAACAACGTGGATACGATTCGAAGGAATGGCGGGAATTGCGAATCGACGTGGCGACGAATGGCATCCGAAACGGTTATTTGATGGCGGTTGCGCCGAATAGCTCTACGTCCGTCATCGCAGGATCTACAGCTTCCATCGATCCAATCTTCAAAGCGTTCTATCACGAGGAAAAGAAAGACTACAAGCTGCCGGTCATTGCGCCGGATCTCGATCACAACACATATGATGTGTACCGCCGTTCCGCGTATATTGTCGATCAGCGCTGGTCCATCAAGCAGAATGCGGCAAGACAGCGCCATATTGACCAGGCAATTTCTTTCAACGTCTATGTGCCGAACAATATCCGTGCGTCCGTCCTCCTCGATTTGCATATGCAGGCTTGGAAATCAGGCATGAAGACGACGTATTACATGAGGTCGACAGCTTCCGATATCGAGGAGTGCGAATGGTGTCATTCCTGATTGCGTATGCATCGTGGAGCGGCAATACGGAGGAAGTGGCAGAAATAGTGGAGGAGACGCTGCTGTCGGAAGGAATGGACGTAACCATGCATCGGATTGGAACCGGCCCGTTGCCGAATCCACGCGAGGTCGATGCAATGATTCTCGGTTCATTCACATGGGACAAGGGTGCCACGCCTGACGAAGTGAAGGATTTTGTCGCGGATATTGGGTTCAAACCGAGAAACGTCTACGTCTTCGGAACCGGAGATACACAGTTTGGAGGGGATGAGCTCTTTTGCCATGCCGCTGTTAAACTGGCGCGGTTTTATGATTCTGAAGTTGAACCTCTTACAATCGAGCAAAGCCCTCGTGGTACGCAGGAACAAAAAGTCATTGAATGGTCGAAAGGAGTTTTACAACATTGGCGACACTTACACGCGTTAAAGTGCTGAACCCGGCACATCAAAATAAATCAACAGCGATATTCGGGGGGAAAGCGAGCGGCATTCTGAATTGGAATGACCTTGCCCATCCTCATTTCTACACATTGCGACAAAAAATCCGCTCCCTTTTTTGGACGGCGAATGAAGTCGATATGACGCAGGATGTGAAACAATTTCCGAATTTGTCGAAAGCGGAGCAGGAAGCTTTCCTTAAGATCATCGGATTGCTTGCGACATTGGACGGACCCCAAACCGTAATCGCCATGAAAATCGCGGATTTCGCAACCGATCCTTCGGTGAAATCCATCATGGCAACGATCGCCGATCAGGAAAGCGAGCATAACCATAGCTACGCGTACGTCCTGTCATCGGTAACGACGTTGGACAAGCAGATGGCTTCATTTGAAATGGGCCGCACCGATGAAGTTCTTATGAAGCGGAACGAGCGGATTGTCGACATCTACAACGAATTCGCAGAGAATCCAACGATTGAAACGGTGTTGAAGGCGATGGTGTACACGACATTGCTGGAAGGCTTGTTTTTCTACAGCGGCTTTGCATTTTTCTATAACCTTGCACGCCATCAGAAAATGGTTGGCACGTCGACAATGATTTCCTACATCAATCGGGACGAATTGCAGCACGGCAAGGCGATCAGTGACATTTTTCGCGCCGCGCTTGCTGAAAACCCTGCGTACAATACCCAAGCTTTCACGGAATGGATTTATGATCAATTCCGCCATTCGGTCGAGCAGGAAATCATTTGGAGCCGTTATGTGCTAGGGGAGATTGATGGAATCGACCTGGACGAAATGGCAGGCTATGTGAAGTACCGTGCGAATAAAATGCTTAGAATGCTTGGATTGAGTGAGATTTACCCGGAATTCACCGACAATCCGATGAAATGGATCCGAGCGTATGTCGATAACTTTGACGATACGAAAACGGATTTCTTCGAACAGACGTCGAGGCAATATGTGAAAACGAGTGATTTGAATGGCTTTGATGATTTATAATGAAAAAAGAACGCAGCTATTTTTAGTAGCTTGCGTTCTTACTTTTTCCGTCGTTAATGGCTTCAATGCCAGCCAGCCGCTTCAGAAACGTCTTTCTCCAGCTCTCCGATAACTCATCCAACTTCAGCAGATTTTGGATGCTTTCCATATTATCTTTATCATGATACATGAGACGGTTTGCCTCGGTCACAGAGATGGCTAAAGTGGGCCGCGAAATATGGACCAACTCGTCGGAAGGGGAGACGATACCTTCCTTCAGCACACGGAAATAATAACCTGTATAGCCTATGTTTTGCACAAGCACTGGCATGTCATTGCGTTCATGAACGATCGACAGCTTATAACAAGGTTGCCGCGGCTGGCTCACTTGCACGACAGCTTCGCCGATTTGAAATGAATCCCCGATGTAAACTTCATCCTCAGTTAACCCTCTTAAGGTCAAGTTTTCACCAAATGCTCCTGAATGCAGCGGCTTTTCCAATTCGCTCTCCCAATATGAATAATGCTCGAACGGATATACACAAACAGCCTTATCTTTTCCGCCATGATTGACGAGATCGCCTTGCCCATCACCGGTAAAATTCAGTGTAGATAAATAGATGGGCTCTGTAACCGGTTTTTTATTGATTCCGGTAGTTACTTCTTTTTTTCCGAACTGCAAGTCACGTGGCTTGCCTACATTCAATGAATGAATAACAATTCTCCCCACGGTTCATTCGCCCCTTACAATATTTTGTCAATCAAGCAAAAAACATTTTGTAGATGATGATGGCAAGCACACCGACAATGAACCCGACAATAAATCTGAGCGCTTGTTTCAGATTAATCGACCATCCGTTTTCGGTAGATGACAACCGTCGTTATAATAGCTGCAATGACCCATCCTAAAATGATAGCTAGTTCGATAAGCACGCCCGAGAAGCCAGCTCCCGCCTCTACTTTT
Organism: Sporosarcina pasadenensis; assembly: GCF_047228845.1. Classification (NCBI taxonomy): domain Bacteria; kingdom Bacillati; phylum Bacillota; class Bacilli; order Caryophanales; family Caryophanaceae; genus Sporosarcina; species Sporosarcina pasadenensis. Next base: position 37,712 of record NZ_JBFEGM010000009.1, on the reverse strand, counting down.
TTCGCCAATTCGATTAATTGCAAGTTCGGCAAATAAGTAGCCGCTTTTAAAAACGGATATTCCGCCACAATCATCGGAATGAACGAGCCGAGCGAAAAGATGAGGATAACCGGCATGACGATGACAGACGCCTCCAAAACCGACTTCGAATAGAGGCCGAGCAGCGTCCCTAATGCAATATAGAAGAAAGAAGATAAGACGACCGCCACGACAATGACAGCAATATTAGCAGGTTTATATTCTGCCAAATAGGCAGTGAAAAAGACGATAACCATCGTGAAAATGAATGTCAACAAGCTTTTCCCGCCTAGGATTTCGGCTGTGCTAGCTGGGGATAGCATGAGACCGCGCAATGTGTTTTTCTCTTTCTCCTCAGCAATCAAACAACATTGGACAAATGCGGCTACCATTCCAAACGTCATATTGATAAGCATGTAATGGGATTCAATCGAGTCAACTCCCATTCGACCGTAAAAAGCGGCTAAAAACAGGGGGACGAAGATGACTGTCGATACCGCAAAATTCCGTGAAAAATCCTTAAAGTCTTTCTGAAATATCGCATTCATGCGTTTCAATGAAATCATCATGCCAACTTCCTCCCTGTCACTTGTACGAAAATGTCACCTAATGTCGGTTCGTTCGAATGGATTGTAACGACTTGATTCGTATTCATATACTCAAATAATTGATTTGCACCTTCAGAGCCTGCGGGCAAGATCACTTTTTCTTCATTTGTCAATTCTACTGTGATTGTCAAATCGGAATAGCTCTTTTTCAATTTATCCGGTGTGCCCAGAAGCTGGATTTTCCCTTTATTTAGGAAAGCGACCCTGTCACAGAGAGACTCTGCTTCATGCATATCATGCGTCGTCAGGAAAATCGTCGTTCCTTTTTCATTAAGAGCCCGCAAACCCTCATGGATATGAAGAGAATTCGTCGGGTCGAGCGCGGACGTCGGCTCGTCGAGGAATAGCAATTCCGGTTCGTGAATCAAAGTCCTCGCAAGTGTCACACGTTGAGTCATTCCTTTTGATAAAGTCGACACTTTCTTCGATTTCTCTTGTTTCAAATTAACAGCGTCAAGCACCTCATCAATTTTTGAGTGGGGCACTTCGTATAAATCACAATACAGTTTTAAGTTATCGTAGATCGATAGCCTTCCATATAAGCCGCTAGTATCTGTAAGCACCCCGAACCGCCTGCGGTAATCTGATTTCTTAAGCTGTGAAACGGGTTCTCCGAACACTTTCGCAATCCCGCTAGTAGGTGTTAATTGGCCGGTCAAAATTTTTATCGTTGTCGTTTTTCCAGAGCCACTTGGTCCTAGGAATCCGAAGATTTCCCCTTTCTTCACTTGGAAGTCGACACTTTCAATTGCTGTTTGGTTCGCAAAGACTTTTGCTAAACTGTTCACCTCAATAATGTTATCCATTCCCATCCTCCTATTTCTTATTTGTACTTTCAGAATAAGTGAAAATAAAATTAACAACATCAATTCTCGGATGAAAAGAGTCTAGCAGAGGGCGAATAGAGCGAAATTCCAGGTGAATGGATCGTGAATTGTATTCGATTTCCCGCTGCAAATAATGAACGGAGCATTTCCAAGGCTGAATCGTCGGATTCTGTCAAAATATTTCCGAGGAAATAATACAATTTTCTACAAATTCATAATCCAAGCATCTCTTTTAGCTCTACCATCTTTGTTTTCGATAAAGGAATTGTCGATTTATCATTGTTATCCAAAACAAGGCTGTAACTGTTTCTCGTCCAAGTGATTACCTCCCGAACTTTTTGCAAGTTCACGATGTACGATCGGTGGCAGCGGAAGAAGCCGAAGGGGAGTAAGCGCACTTCCAATTCATTCAACGTTGAAGGGGAAGGGAAGGATTCCCCCTTAATATGTAAAAAGGATTGTCCTTCATTGCTTTCAATATAATCTATTTCCGGCGGCTCGAATAAGACGATTTTTTCATTGACCTTCGTAGGAATCTTTTCGAAACGGACAGGTGATATGGATTCTGCGACGGGAGAAGAGTTTTCAATCTCCCTATTTGATTCTTCATCCGCTTCGATTTGGACGGTATGCAGCCCATTTTCGTCCAAGCGGAAGATGTGATCGGCAGCTGTGACTGCACTTTCCATATTTCCCGTTAATATGAATGCGCTGCGGCCCTCTTGTTTCAGCCGTTGCAGTACGGAAAGGAAAATCCGTTTTGATTCCAAATCAAGATTTTGGTCAGGTTCTTCAAAGATATGGATTGCTGCATTCTGCATGAGTGAGCAGGCAAGCTGGACACGTTTTCTTTCCGAATAAGATAAATGCTTTATTTTCACCCGGCGTTTTGAATCCAATTGAACGGTTTGGATAACTTCCCCGATTGGCTTGTTTGATAGGTAAAGCCGCTTCGTGAATTGAATCATTTCTTCAACGGATAACCGTTCATAGAGGCCATCGTGAAGAAAGTAAAAGCCGATTTTCGACTTGCTTTCTGAGATGCCGCTTTCCCCAATTCGAATTTCACCATTCGACAGCTTTGATTTTTCAAGCAACAGTTCAATTAGCTGCTCGCGGACGTTGACACTCGAATAAACGGCAACTAATTTTCCTGGTTCTATCGACAAATCAAATGCAGGAAAGACGACGGAATCATGAATCCGTTTTTCTGCATTAATAAATTGAAGTGACACCCAACATCCCCCGTTTATAAGTCTATTTAGTTAGAAGTATTATACCAGTTATTTCAATTATGAATGAGCAATCATTTAAAATGGACAACAATTTCGAATATGCCTCGATTTTACGGGAAAACCCTTATAAAACTATTCTGATTAGTAGATAACGTGTAGAATAAGGATAAAGAGGTTTAATCCTTATTTCTGTATAGAAGATTGTCCGTAAATACACGTAAAAGATAAAGAGTTGTCCATAGGGAGCAATGGTGATGAAAGATCAGGCAGGATTTAATTACGAGCAAGAAATTGAGCGTTTGAAAGAGTTATTCGGATTTGATTTCGTCGGCATCGCGCTCGTCCAATCGCCGGAACGTAGATTTGAATTGAGATGGACGTATGTGACGGGGAATCGGAACGAGCGCTATCGACGCATTACATTGCAATCGGGCAAAGGACTGGCAGGACTCGTTTTCAAGACGGGCAAGCCGGTGTTTGTCGGGGATGTGGATGAAGAATGGAGCGGCGACAATCTGTTTAATTATCCGATTGTCGCAACGGAAGGACTCAAAAGCTTCGGAGCGATACCCCTCTATAAACACAATCGTGTAAAGGGCGTATTACTTGTCGGATACCGGACGGGCGGGAAGCTGACGGATGTGCAGTTTGAGAAATTCAAGCAGGAGATCGGAGAGGAGTTCGGTCCATTTTACAATAAGGAGATGGTGAACGATGAGTCGGACTGAGAATGTGCAGTTGTCAGATCTGTTAATGAAACTATACGGGAATTCCGATGAAGCCATCTTCTTTTTTGATCGTCAAGGGAAAGTGTTAGCAATGAATTCTGCGGCGGAAGAGATCTTGGATAAAGATGTCTACGAACAGATGATAGCGGGCAGCGCAGGAGCGATATGCAAAGCGTGCAAAGGCTATACGAGCGCCGATGACCCGTTGACGTGTGTCGCGTGCTATATGGCCAACCCGGACGAGGACATCAGTTCCTTCCAAGTATATTTTGATACGAAAGGAAGGGGCGTCATCCCTTATTCCGGGAGCATCCAGACGATTGATGCAAAGACGGGAATCCGTGTATTCATGCTGAGGGATTTGACCCACCAATTCAAAACACAAGAGGAATTGAATCAGAAGCTGATGATGAAACGGGTGATCAAAGCCCAGGAGGACGAGCGAAAACGACTTTCGCGAGAGCTTCATGATAGCGTGGCGCAGGAAATGCTCAGTTCATTGGTCGATTTGCGCGTCTTGAAATATATGAACATCGAAGAGGAAGTCTTGAAGAAAGTGCAGCAGACGGAAGGCTCGCTCATGCGGTTATTGGATGACATCCGCCATCTGTCCGTCGAACTGCGGCCGGCCACGCTCGATGATCTCGGTTTGGAAGCCGCTTTCCGCACACACTTCAAATGGGTTGAAAAGAACTATGGCCTTATAGTCCATTTCCATCCGGAACTTGAATCCAAGCGGTATGAAGGCGAGATCGAGACAATCGTCTACCGCATCTGTCAGGAAGCGGTGTTCAACGCGCTGAAATATGCGGATGTCGATGAACTGGTTGTCCGCTTGTATGAAGCGGAAGGTCTGCTTCATTTAATTGTCATGGATGAAGGAAAAGGGTTCGACTTGAAAAATATGGACCCGAAAGGTACGGGGTTAGGCATCTATGGCATGAAAGAACGGGCGGAACTCGTTGACGGGCGCCTTCAAATCCGTTCCGAAATCGGGAAAGGGACTGTCATCCAGTTGGAAGTCCCGGTTGCTAAAGGAGGAGTTGACGATTGAAGATCATCATTGCCGATGATCATGCGGTCGTCCGCAGTGGTTTCATGCACATATTGAACTTTCAAGACGATATGGAAGTAGTAGCGACCGCGGCGGACGGATTGGAAGCGTATGAACAAGTGGCAAAGCACCGCCCCGACATTCTGCTCATGGATTTGAGCATGCCTCCCGGGGAGAGCGGTTTGATTGCAACAGGGAAGATCAAAGAGGATTTTCCCGAAACGAAAGTCGTCATCCTGACGATGTACGATGATGAAGAGTATCTTTTCCATGTATTGAAAAACGGAGCATCTGGTTATGTATTGAAAAACTCCCCGGACGAGGAATTGTTGTCGGCGATTCGGACGGTCTATGACGGAGGAACTTATATCCACCCTTCCATGGCAACCTCCCTCGTACGGCAATTCGTGAAAAAGGATGTCGATGAAGCCGAGACGGATCCGTATAAAATCTTGTCGCGAAGGGAAATCGAAGTCCTTCCGCTAGTCGCGAAAGGATATGGGAATAAAGAGATCGCTGAAATGCTTTATATTTCCGTCAAGACGGTGGAAGCGCACAAAGCGAAGATAATGGAAAAACTGAATTTGAAAAGCAGGCCGGAACTTGTGGAATATGCGTTACGAAAGAAGTTTCTGAACTTCTAACGTAGGGCGAGTTTGACGACAGGGATGTATGAAATGTGTATTGAAGCTAGATGTGTGAATTTGAAAGGGGATAATCAGGGTGGGTAAGAGATATTCGCGCCAGACGCTTTTCAAGCCGATTGGCGAGGATGGGCAAGCATTATTGAAGAACGCGCACGTAATCGTCATCGGCTGCGGGGCTCTCGGTTCCCCTATCTCTGAGACGCTAGTCCGGGCGGGGGTCGGCAAACTGACAATTGCGGATCGGGATTACGTAGAATTGTCCAATTTGCAAAGGCAACAACTGTTTACCGAACAAGACGCGCTAGAAGGGGTGCCAAAAGTCGTCGCTGCCGAGCGGAGGCTGAAAGAAATCCGGCAAGATTGCGAGATTCGGACAGTACTCGATCATGTGGACGGTTTTTTGCTTGAAAAGCTCGCGGAAGATGCCAATCTGATCATGGACGCGACGGACAACTTTGAAACGAGGCTTCTTATGAACGACGTCGCTTGGAAGAAGGGGATTCCTTGGATTCACGGCGCCTGCGTCGGCAGTTCGGGCACTGTCTTTCCGTTCGTCCCAGGTCGGTCGGCTTGTTTCCGTTGTTTGCTGCCGGTCCTCCCGTCGGTGAATGAAACGTGCGATACGGCTGGCATCATTGCGCCTGCTGTCCAAATCGTGGCGGCAAGGCAGTCCGCGGAGGCGTTGAAGTGGCTGACCGGCAATCATGACGCGATGATCACGAAGCTATTGCATTTTGATGTTTGGAACAATACCCAAGCGGAAGCGGGCATTTCGCGGATCCGGAACGTAAATTGTGAAACGTGTGGCGAGGCACCTACATATCCTTCATTGAATCAACCGGAAGGCACCCATTATGCTGTCCTTTGCGGAAGGGAGACCGTACAGATTATTCCAGACGGTGGAAGACCTTTGTCAGTCACGGACGGAGTACAAGTGGCCGAGCGATTGGGGACGGAATATCGGACGACCCCATTTTTTGTGGAATTCCATGCGGAAGGGTATCGTTGCGTTTTATTCCAAAACGGAAGGCTGCTCATTCATGGGTTGAAAGATATGAAGGAAGGCCGGAAACTGTATCATCAATTTTTTGGGTGAGGGGGTGGATAGGTTGTCACATCTAACAGAAGCGGAAAAGAAGAAATCGATTGGGATTGCCGTGTTGACGGTGAGCGATACGCGGGAAAAGGAAACGGATAAGAGCGGGGGGACGATCATCCGGATGGCGGAAGACGCTGGCCATCATATTGCAGGATACGAGATTTGTTCTGATGAGCGGGAGCAAATCGTGCGGCATGTGGAGCGGTGGCTCGGAAATCCGGCTGTCGAGGCGATCATCATAACGGGCGGTTCGGGAATCGGATATAGGGACATCACGATTGAAACCGTGAAGCCGTATTTTACGAAGACGATCGACGGGTTTGGTGAATTGTTCAGGTTTTTGAGCTATACGGAAGACGTAGGCTCGAAGGCATTGTTGAGCCGGGCAACTGCAGGGGCGATTGAGGAACAAGTTTTATTCGCATTGCCGGGTTCGTCTAAAGCAGTGGAATTGGCGATGGAAAAACTGATCCTTCCGGAGCTTCATCATATCGTCCATGAATTGACGAAGCATCGGAAGTGATCGGTTGGTCGTGAGTTCTCATTCAGCGCAAAAAAGTTCTCGATCTTGAGGTCGGAGTTCTCGTTTAACGCTGATGAGTTCTCGTTTCCGCGCCAGGAGTTCTCGTTTAACGTCGAAAAGTTCTCATTCAGCGTCAAAAAGTTCTCATTCACGCGCCGTCCGTTCGAAGTCGCCGTTTTTCCCGCCAGTCTTTTTCAGCAGCATCGTCGGGCCAATAACCATCTCTTTGCCGGCCGCCTTGCACATGTCGTAAATGGTGAGGGCCGCGGCGGAGGCTGCCGTCAACGCTTCCATTTCGACGCCGGTGACGCCTTTTGTCTTTACTTCCGCTTCGATGAGCACTTCATAATGCTGCTTAGATTCGTCAATTTTCCATTCGAAGCGGACATCTACGCCGGTAAGGGCAAGTGGATGACACATTGGAATGATGGACGATGTGTTTTTCGCAGCCATGACTGCAGCGACTTGCGCGACGGCGAAGACATCCCCTTTTTTATTGGTACCTTCGGTGATTTGCGAGTGGATCAGTTCATTTACAATGATCGATGAAGCGGCGATTGCGGTTCTCGTCGTCACCGCCTTGTCGGAAACGTCAACCATCTTGGCATGTCCCTGTTCGTTGAAGTGTGTCAATTCAGACAATGGATTCATTCCCTTCAAACATAGTAAATTTTAGTATATCAGAAGATAGGAGAGTGTTCGCAATGGTGGAAATGAGAAAACCGATTCCTGTCGCCGAGGCGGTCCAGTTAGTGATGGACCATGCCCAGCCGATCGGGACGGAAATGGTCAGCTTAGAGGTTGCTTACGGAAGAGTGCTGGCTGAACCGATCATCGCAAAGCACGATGTACCGCCTTTTGATCGATCGCCTTATGACGGATTCGCGATACGGTCGCTCGATTCTGCAGGTGCAGCGGGCGACAACCGGATTTCTTTCTCAGTCGTCGGGGAAATCGGTGCGGGTCATGTCGGAGAGAAGCCGATCGGTGAAAAGGAAGCATATCGGATCATGACAGGCGCGCAAATTCCGGAAAACGCGGATGCGGTCGTCATGCTCGAGCAAACGGTCGAAACGGATGGCGGATTCACATTGCGCAAGCCGTTTGAAGCGGGCGAGAATATTTCGTACAAAGGCGAGGATGCGAAAGCGGGCGAGCTGTTGATCGAAACGGGCTCGCTAATCCATCCCGGCACAGTCGCCTTGCTTGCGACGTTCGGCTATGCGGTAGTGAAGGTCGCAAAACGTCCGGTTGCCGGTATTTTATCGACGGGGACGGAGCTGCTAGATGTAGCGGATGAACTCGAGCCAGGCAAAATCCGGAATTCGAACGGTCCGATGATTCGCGGGCAATTGAAGCGGATGGGCATCGACTATAAGTCGTACGGGATGGCGGCGGACGATCTGGATGCTTGTACATCAATTGTTGAAAAGGCGATTGAAGAGACAGATCTCCTCATTACGACGGGCGGCGTTTCCGTCGGGGATTATGATTATTTGCCGGCGATTTACGAGCGGCTCGGCGCGAAGGTTTTATTCAACAAAGTGGCGATGCGCCCCGGCAGTGTGACGACTGTTGCGGTTCTCGGAGACAAGTTCTTATTCGGCCTTTCCGGTAATCCTTCCGCCTGCTTCACAGGGTTCGAACTGTTTACAAGACCCGCAATCCTTGCGATGATGGGGGGAACAACCCCTTATATGCCGCACATGACCGCAAAACTCGGCGAAGATTTCACGAAGCCGAATCCGTTCACACGTTTCATCCGGGCGACGTGGAAGTTGACGTCAGATGGAGTAATCGCAGTGCCTGCAGGATTCAATAAATCGAACGCCGTATCGTCGATCGCACGCGGGAATTGCCTAATCGTCTTGCCGAGCGGGACGAGGGGATATGTCGAGGGGGCCGAAGTCGATATTCTGTTGGTCGGCAGTGAGCAAGGTGTCAGCGAGTGGACGTTGTGAAGACATTACATGTCGTCGGCTATAAAAATAGCGGCAAGACGACATTGATTGCGAGATGGGTCCGTTTATTGAAGAAGAACGATTTGTCGGTTGCGGTGCTGAAGCATCATGGGCATGGCGGTAAGCCGGACTTGGGCGCAGCCTCGACCGATACGTCGCAATTTTTGGCAAATGGTGCGGATGCGACGCTCGTAGCGGGCGGCGGAGCAGTTCAATTCGTTTGGAACGAGGAACCGGAGTTTACCAGAATCAAAGAAATGGTCTCGATGGGCAATCCGGATGTGTTATTGATCGAGGGTTATAAAGGTGAAATTGGGGACAAAGTTGTTCTTCTGAAAAATGTGGAAGAGTGGGAAACATTGTCTCAGTTGGAAGGTAAGCTGCTCGTCATCGGGTGTCCTGAAATTGAGACAGATTGTCCCCATTTTCATTCGCGGGATCATGCGGAGCAGATCGACGAATGGTTTTTGCACTGGGTCGGAAAGGGAGATGGCGATGAAACAATATGAAATCGTTGAAACACCTATAGAGGTTCAAAAATATATGGATTATGTGCTTCATCCTTCAGCCGGCGCTGTCACGGTCTTTACCGGCAATGTGCGGGAGTGGACGCATGGAGTGAAGACACTCTATCTCTCCTACGAAGCTTACGTCCCGATGGCGGAAAAGAAGATGGCGGAAATCGGTGCGGAAATGGAAGTGAAATGGCCGGGCGTCCGCGTCGCGATGGCCCATCGAATTGGAGAGCTGCAAATTTCGGATATCGCCGTCGTCATCGCGGTCTCGTCGCCGCATCGGAAAGCGGCCTATGAGGCGAATGAATACGCCATCGACCGTATTAAAGAAGTCGTGCCCATCTGGAAGAAGGAAATTTGGGAAGACGGGGAAGAGTGGATTGGTGCTCAGAAGAAATATCCTGAAAAGGGGGTTGAACAAAATTGATCAAAGTGAATTATTTTGCGAGATTGCGTGAGTTGACGGGTAAAGGGGAAGAGACGCTCAACCGCGATTCGATGACGGTCGCTGAACTGCTTGATTGGGCGGAGGAATCGTACCCGGGATTCGGTGCGGACAATGTCCAAGTGGCTGTGAATGAAGAGTACGCTTTGAAAGATGACGTCATCAAGTCGGGTGATGTTTGTGCTTTCATTCCTCCGGTGAGCGGCGGTTGATGAAAACGGCTGGCATTGTTCTTGCTGGAGGGTTGTCGAGTCGATTCGGTTCCCCGAAGGCGTTTGCTGAATGGGAGGGGCGTTTTTTCTATGAATGGTCGCTTGCAGCTTTGTCTCCATACTGCGGAAAAATTGTCATCGTGACTCGTCCCGAACTGGTGGACCGTTTTCCTGAAGGCATGCTTGTGACGACAGATGTGGAGCCGTTTGCAGGGCAAGGACCGATAGCGGGAATATTGTCGGGAATGGAGAAGATGCGTGCTGAACGCTATATCGTTCTGCCTTGCGATATGCCTTTCATGACGGCCGACGTAATCGGCCGTTTGCTCGATTGTCATAGGTCGGGTGTGACGGCTGTCGTTTTGGACGGAAAATATCATCCGCTCGTATCGGTATGGGATGCCGCAGCACTTCCGGATTTGCAAGAAGCGCTTAAAAACGGAAAGCGACGGGTCATGGACGTTCAGGAGAAACATGGAGTCCGGTGGATTGAAGGCGAATTGCTGACGGAAGACGACGCTCATCGGATATTCATGAATGCGAATACTCCGGACATCTTAGAAAGGAGTTGACGAAAGTGAATCCGATTGTAGATAAATTAGGCCGGCCGATCCGGGATTTGCGGATTTCGGTGACGGACCGCTGTAATTTCCGTTGCACGTATTGCATGCCGAAGGAGATATTCGGGGATGATTATGTATTTTTGCCAAAAAGTGAACTGCTTTCATTCGAAGAGATGGAACGGTTCGCGAAACTGTTTGCGTCTCTCGGAGTGAAGAAGCTCCGGTTGACGGGCGGCGAGCCGCTAATGCGCAGGGGCCTTCCGGTTTTGATTGCCAAACTCACAGAAGTCGAAGGGATCGAGGACATCGGACTAACGACGAACGGCGTGCTGCTCGGTCAATACGCGCAAGCCTTATATGACGCGGGACTCCGTCGCCTCAACATGAGCCTCGACGCGCTCGATCCCGTCATTTTCGGTGAAATGAACGGACGTGGAATCAAACCCGATCTCATCCTTTCCAATATCGACCGGGCAAAGGATATCGGCTTTACGATCAAAGTGAATATGGTCGTGAAAAAAGGCGTCAATGAAAGTGAAATCCTTCCGATGGCGGCGTACTTCAAGGAGCGCGGCATTACATTGCGTTTCATCGAGTTCATGGACGTCGGCAACGATAATGGTTGGAGCTTCGACAGTGTCGTGACCAAAAAGGAAATCTATGAAATGTTGCGTGCGGAATATGAGATGGAGCCTGCTGAAGAGGACTATTACGGCGAAGTGGCGAAGCGATATCGTTATTTGGACAACGGGGCGGAAGTCGGCTTCATCACATCGGTTTCGGAATCGTTCTGCTCGACTTGCACGCGGGCAAGGCTGTCGTCGGATGGAAAGTTGTATACGTGCTTGTTTGCTTCTAGCGGGTTCGATTTACGGGAGTTGATCCGCAGCGGCAAGTCGGATGAAGAGTTGTTGGATGCAATTATCGGCGTATGGAAACACCGTGCGGACCGCTATTCTGACGAGCGGACGGAACAGACAGTGAAAAACCGGAAGAAGATTGATATGAGTTATATTGGTGGATGATTGAGGGGTGCTTCGCTAGAATGCGGGGCACTTTTTATTGTGTTAGAGATAGGTCAAAGGTCACAAAATGACGATAACTCTCGGGAAATAATCGATATATATTGGGAAATAAACGATAAGTCCGCCCGAATGATCGATAAATGTCGGGAAATGATCGATATCCGCCCGGAAATGATTGATAACTTTTCGGAGCGAAGGGCAAGGGGGAAAATGAACCGACTGAATTGTGCTAAAATAGGTAAAAAGAGAAACTGGAGGGGCTGGAATGAAACCGACTGTGTTTATTACAAGGAAGCTACCGGACGAAATCGTTGCGCCGCTAAAGGAGAAGTACACTGTCCGGATGTGGGATTCGGAAGAGGTGGCGGTGACAAAAGCGGTATTGAGGGAAGAAATTGCGCAAGTCGACGCGCTTTGGACGATGCTATCCGATACGATTGACAGGGGCATGCTGGAAAGTGCGACGAATTTGAAAGTAATTTCGAATTTGGCGGTCGGCTTCAACAATATCGATACGGAAGCGGCGAAGGAGAAAGGCATCATCGTGACGAATACGCCTGATGTGCTTACAGAAACGACGGCGGATCTCGCATTCGGACTACTACTTGCGACAGCGCGCCAGTTCAACTCTGCTGAAAAGGAGTTGCGGCAAGGTGGATGGCTGTCATGGACACCGATGGGCTTCGCCGGTATGGATGTGCATGGGACAACAATCGGCATCATCGGTATGGGCCGGATCGGTGAGGCGGTTGCACGTAGGGCGAATGGGTTCAACATGGATGTACTCTACCATAACCGTAACCGGAAGCCCGAAGCGGAAGAGGAGTACGGGTTTGAGTTCGCCGAATTGGACGACCTCTTGAAACGCTCGGATCATGTGGTGATTCTAGCCCCGTTCACGGAAGAGACAAAAGGGATGATCGGTGAACGGGAGCTGTCGCTCATGAAGAAAACGGCGACCCTCATCAGCGTGTCACGCGGAGGCATCGTCGATGAAGTGGCCTTATATGATGCGTTGAAAAACGAAACGATTTTCGCGGCTGGACTGGACGTCTTTGAAACGGAACCGATTCCGATCCGCCATCCATTGCTCACATTGCCGAACGTCACAGCGGTTCCGCATATCGGCAGTGCAAGCGTCAAAACGCGCCACGCCATGATGAAGTTGAATGTCGATGCAATCACGGATGTGCTGGAAGGAAAAGAGCCGAAAAACCGTGTCGTTTGAGTAAAAAAGCCCGCCGAGCAATCAATGGCGGGCAACTTCTTATCATTTATTTCATCAAACCTACAATCGCTTCATTCACAAAATGAGCGCCGAGCTTCACAGTACGTCCGCCTTCATCCAAAGCGGGATTCACTTCGCAAATATCGAAGGAACGCGTTTTCCCATGCCCAGCTACTTTCCGGATGATGGCGCGCACCGTGGACGGATCCAACCCGAACGGGGAAGGGGCGCTGACGCCGGGAGCGAATGCCGCATTCAACACATCCGTACATAACGTAAGCATCACCGCGTCATGCTGTGCCATGAAATCTTCGAGCGCTTCCATCAGCTTATCGAGATGCCCAGGAATCATTTCGTCTTCGTGCACGTATGTAACGCCTAACAAATCCGCCCGGTCAAACAGCTCCTGCGTGTTTCCGTATCGCTGGATGCCGGCGACGAAATAGCGGGCATTCGGATCGCTTTCTAAAATCTGTCTGAACATCGTACCGGATGAAGGCTGTTCGTCATACGGGCGCAAATCGAAATGCGCGTCGATGTTGATGATGCCGAGCGTTGCATCCTTGCCAATGGCTTTGCGGACACCGAGATAATGTCCATATAACGTTTCATGGCCGCCGCCGAGGATGACCGACTTAGCATCTTTCGCAAGGATTGCCGCCACCGCTTCGCCAAGTTGCTGTTGAGCAGACTCCAAGTCTTCGCCGTCGCAAGCAATATTGCCGACGTCGAAAATCCGAGCGTTTTCCGAGAAACGCCATGGAAGATTCGCAAGCCCGCCGCGCAATGCATTCGGAGCTTCCGCCGCGCCCAAACGCCCTTTATTCCGCCTGACGCCTTCCTCGCATTCGAACCCGATGATGGCGCATCCGCCAGAAACTTGCTCGATATTAGCCAGTTCAACGACTTGATGATAACGGAAACTCGCGCGGTCCCCCGTATCGTCAGTCCGACCCGTCCAAATAGATTCATTGACTTTATTCACGAAACCCATCCTTTCTGAAATGAAAGACTTCTTGCCATCAGTATAATGGCAGTTTCAAATAAATCAAACCCGGAAAAAGGTGATCGCATGAAAATACGACTGCTTATTAAAGATCCACTCGAAGCGCAAGGGCTAAAATGGCTGCTTACTTCTCAATGGAATGACGTCAAAGTGGAGATTGCGGAGGGGGCGGCCTCTGCTGACGACGCCTACCTCTACATCATCGACATGAACTACATCATGACAGCGGAATTCGAACTGCCACCACACGCAATTTGGCTCGGCATCTCCTCCGAAAGGACATTCCAAACAGTCTATAAAGCGCTTTCCCTGAAAGCGGAAGACATCCTCTTCCGGCCGTTCCAGCCCGATCGGCTCGTCAAACAAGTTCAGCAGATCCGTTTCCGCTGGCGGAATGAAAGGACGCAGCTAAAAGGTCCCATCCAACAGCGGGAGGCAGTCGTCACATACGAAGATTTTCTCATCGGCGAAACAAAAGCGGAAACCCCAGTGCTTTTAAGTTTAATCGCGCCATCACGGTTGGAAGAGCTCGACCATCTCGTCCGCGAACTCGAATTGCATGATTTTCCGACTGCATTTGACATCTTCCCGTTTTCGGATTTTGTACTCGTCGTCCATCAATTGAAAGATGTGCACGTGCTACAAGAAGCGTATTCGATCTTTTTCGCGCAATGGAAACGACAGTCGGACGCCTTGCTGACGGTTTATTTGCATGCGGATGAAAGCCAGAACCGTACGTATCGGGAACTTTATAAGAAAATGCGCAAGTATCACGAGCGTATTTTTTATGATGGTTACGATATTTTGACGATCGAACAAGAGGGTTTTCATTGGCGGGATATGGATCCGTTTTTATCGCCGCTCGAGCAGCGGAAGTGGGTGGAGATGCTTGAGAAACGGCAAGTGGCGGAGATCCGGGAGTGGATGGAACAGGATTTCCTTACACTTGAATCGCCATTCCCGGATCCTGAAATGGTCCGTGTCCGGCTGACGAGCATCCTTGCGCAAATCCGCCGGTATATGACGGCGAAATCCTTGAAATCGCAGAAGGTTGAGCACGATTACCATACGGTTTTTGAAACAGTTATCCGGGAGCCGGTCATGTATCATATCATTCGGTCATTCTTATCCTTCATTGCAGAGCTGCTTCAAAGTACTGAAGGAATTGTGGAAGGCAAGAGGTCACTCGCCGATAAAGTGCAAGAACGAATTGCGGCTAATTATTGGGATGCTTCTTGGAACTTGGAGGGATGTGCGGAAGAGTTGAGGATTCATAAAAGTACGTTGAGCAGGAAATATGCAGCGGAAGCGGGCGAATCTTTCAGCGTGGCATTGCTGAAAACCCGCATAGAAGAAGCGAAGCGTTTGTTAAAAGAGACTGATTTGCCGATTGCCGAAGTTTCCCACTCGACCGGTTTCACCCATGCGACTTATTTCAGCCGTCGGTTTAAAGAAGAGACAGACGTGACGCCTTATCAGTTCAGGATAAGATAGATCCTAATTGAAAGAAAAAGCAGCGAAGAAAAGAAATAACTTTTCTTCGCTGCTTTTCTATTTTAGTATTTCTTCCGGAAGAACGGTGTTTTTTTCAGCCCGATACAGAGCGGAATTGCTATCATCAGCCCGACAACGTTTTGAATGATGTCACCTGGTATGGATGCTAATGGCGCCACCCAGTTGTTATACATAATTCCTTGCCCGACATAGTACACCGCCAACATGACCGGCATCGATGCGATAGCTCCTACTATGTTGAGCTTGATGCTATCTCCCCGGCGTCCGTTCGACCAAGCGATTTTACCGACGATATAGCCTTGCAAGGCACGGGCGACAATGGTCGTTGGGGCCCAAATGAGCCAGCCTCCGAAGATATCGAATAAGCCCATTCCGATAGCTCCGGCCAACGCTCCCTTTTTTGGACCGAATAGAATGGCTATGATGAACAGCATAGCTGTCCCTAAATGGATTAGGCCGCCTTGGCCAATCGGAAGTTTAATATTAATGAACATCGTTGAAACAAGGACAAGCGTTGCCAAAATGGCCGTAAGTACTAAGTCAAATGTTTTAGCATGCGTCTTTGCATGGGTTTGGCGTTGTGTAATTTGCATTTGCGCTTCCTCTTCCTCACTAATTAGGATTTTTCGAATAACTTAACTTTATCAAATGACTGACCATCGAAAAAGTATCAGTTCAGGATAAATTGTAGGGGTCAGATGGATTTGTGAAAAAATGATTCGTCATTGATTCTGCGTCTTCCTTGTTGTGGTACGATGTAGAATATAAAAGAATCGACGAGTTAGGTGGGAATTCCAATGAAGAAAGTTGTGGTCATCCAAGATATGTCATCCTTCGGAAAATGCTCGCTCACGGCAGCGATTCCGGTATTGTCCGTCATGGGTGTACAGGCAGTTCCGCTGCCCACAGCCATCTTGACGTCGCAAACTGAGTATCCGAGCTATTATTGCGAAGATTTGACAGCGAAGATGAATCATTTCGTAGACGAGTGGAGCAAATTGGGCGCTGCTTTTGACGGTATTCATACGGGTTTCGTGACAGGAAAAGAGCAGATTGAAAATATCTTTTCATTCTTACATACGTTTTACAAGGAAGGGACATCGCTGCTAGTCGACCCGGTAATGGGCGATCGCGGAGAATTGTATGACGTTTTTACGGATGAGCTGATTGGCTATATGAAGGAACTCGTGAAGCGCGCGGATATCATTACGCCTAACGTAACGGAGTGTTGTTTGTTGACGGACCTTCCATATGACAAGTTGCAGAGTTATCAAGCTAACGAAGATTATATATTCGCGATTGAGGAGGCGGGGCGCCAGTTACAGTCAATGACCGACGCGAAAGTCATCATTACCGGCTTGAACCCGCCAGCCGTTACGGAATCAAGACAAGTTGGCAATATGTATATCGACGCGAACCGTTCGTTTCACAGTCTTCAGGAATATAACGGGGTGAGCTATTCCGGAACGGGTGATTTATTTGCATCCATCATCATGGGGGGCATGATGCGCGGCCAAGATGTTGCAGAGACGATGAAGCTGGCGGAGAGTTTCCTAACCGCTGCCATCGAAGCGACGGCGAAGGAACAGATACCGAGAGAGGCAGGCGTGAATTTCGAATCGTTTTTGAGGATGTTGCTATAACAATAAACAAAGCGGGCAGGTTCTTGATTGAATCAAGAAATGCTCGCTTTTTATTAATAATCATCAAAATAATTCACAAAACAACACGTTGATTGTCAATAAAGTATAAAAATACATTTAATTCATAAACAATTAACTGAACTTTCCTTATAGAATGATAGTAACGAAAGGGAGGTTGTTATAAAATGAAAGCGGATACAGTGGAGAAAGTCGTTCAATATACAGGCACGGAACTACATACGAAAGGGTGGCAGCAGGAGGCTGCGCTTCGGATGCTCATGAACAATTTGCATCCTGACGTGGCGGAGCATCCGGAGAAGCTTGTCGTCTATGGGGGGATTGGCAAGGCTGCGCGTAACTGGGAGAGCTTTGACGCGATTGTCCGTTCATTGAAAGAACTGGAGAACGATGAGACGTTATTGGTTCAATCGGGGAAACCGGTTGCCATTTTCAAGTCGCATTTAGATGCGCCTCGTGTGTTGATTGCCAACTCGAATATCGTTCCAGCTTACGCCAATTGGGATACATTCCATGAGCTAGACAAGAAGGGCTTGATGATGTACGGGCAAATGACGGCGGGAAGCTGGATCTATATTGGGTCGCAAGGGATTGTGCAAGGGACGTACGAAACGTTCGCGGAGCTAGCTAAGCAGCATTTCGGGCAGTCCTTGAAAGGAACGATTACGTTGACGGCGGGGCTCGGCGGCATGGGCGGTGCGCAGCCACTCGCAGTCACGATGGCTGGAGGCGTCTGCATCGGCATCGAAGTCGATGAAACGCGGATCGATCGCCGTATTGAAACACGTTATACCGACGTGAAGACAGATTCTCTTGATGAAGCGATCCGCCTTGCGGAAGAGGCGAAGGCGGAAGGGAAGGCGTTGTCCATCGGTCTTCTTGGGAATGCGGCGGATTTATTGCCAGAAATGATTGCACGCGGATTCAATCCGGACGTATTGACGGATCAGACGTCTGCGCATGACCCGTTGAATGGCTATATTCCATCCGGCATGTCGCTTGAAGAAGCGGCGGAGCTACGCGCTTCGAATCCGGATGAATATGTAAAACGGTCGAAAGCTTCCATGGCGAAGCATGTTTCTGCAATGGTCGAGATGATGGATAAAGGCGCGATCACGTTCGACTACGGGAACAACATCCGCCAAGTAGCGAAGGACGAGGGCGTTGAGCGCGCATTTGATTTCCCTGGATTCGTTCCAGCTTATATCCGTCCGCAGTTCTGTGAAGGGAAAGGGCCTTTCCGTTGGGTGGCGCTTTCCGGAGACCCGGAAGATATCCGGAAGACGGATGAAGTCATTTTACGTGAATTCAGCTACAATACACATCTTTGCAATTGGATCCGAATGGCGCAGGAGAAAATCCAGTTCCAAGGCCTGCCTTCACGGATTTGCTGGTTAGGGTACGGCGAGCGAGCGCGCTTCGGGAAGATCATCAATGACATGGTCGCAAGTGGCGAGCTGAGTGCGCCGATTGTCATCGGGCGTGACCACCTCGATTCAGGTTCTGTCGCTTCCCCGAACCGTGAGACGGAAGCGATGAAGGACGGCTCGGATGTCGTTTCGGATTGGCCGATTCTGAATGCGATGATTAACGCGGTAGGCGGAGCGACTTGGGTATCTGTCCATCATGGAGGCGGCGTTGGCATGGGCTACTCCCAGCACGCTGGCATGGTCATTGTTGCGGACGGAACGAAGGAAGCGGAAGCGCGCCTTGACCGCGTCTTGACGACAGATCCAGGAATGGGGATTGCACGTCATGTCGATGCAGGCTATGACTTGGCCATTCAAACAGCGAAGGAAAAAGGGGTTAACATCCCGATGATGGAAGGTGGAAATTCTTGAAACCAATTTGGATTAAACATGCAGCACAACTAGCGACGATTGCGGGAGAGAATAAGCCGCGTAAGCGCAAGGAAATGTCTGAACTAGGCATCATTGAAGACGGCAGTGTGTGGATTGAAAATGGAGTCATTACAGCGATCGGGACGACTGAGGAATTGGAGCGCCAGTACGGAGACCGGGCATCCGAAGCGGATGTTATCGATGCAACGGGACGTCTTGTGACGCCGGGTCTCGTCGATCCGCATACGCATGTCGTCTATGGGGGCAGCCGCGAGCGTGAGTTTGAAATGCGGCTCGAAGGCGCGACATACATGGAAATCATGAATGCGGGCGGGGGCATCCATGCGACGACGCGGATGACACGCGAGGCGACGGAAGATGAATTGGTGGAGCAATCTTCGCGCCGGCTCGATTCATTCCTGAAGCACGGAGTGACGACTGTCGAGGGGAAAAGCGGCTACGGTCTTGATCTGGAAACGGAGCTAAAGCAGCTTCGGGCAACGAAGCGGTTGAATGAAACCCATCCGATCGACATTGTGCCGACATTCATGGGCGCGCATGCCGTTCCACAAGAATATAAAGGCAATGAAGATGAATATATTAATAGTATTATTAACGACATGCTTCCTGTCGTGGCAGAAGAGAAGCTGGCAGTCTTCAACGATGTGTTCTGCGAAGTCGGCGTGTTCACGCCCGAACAATCGGAACGCATTTTGGAAGCCGGGAAAAAGCTCGGGTTGATTCCGAAAATCCACGCGGACGAAATCGAGTCGTACGGCGGGGCGGAGCTTGCGGCGAAAGTCGGCGCCATCTCGGCGGAGCATCTGCTGAAGGCGTCTGACGAAGGGATCAAGCAGATGGCGGAAGCGGGAGTAATCGCTTGTTTATTGCCGGCAACTGCTTTATTCCTGCGTGAGGAAGCGGCGAAAGGCCGTCAAATGGTCGATGAAGGCGTTGCCGTCGCCATTTCGACGGACTGCAATCCAGGCTCGTCGCCGACGACGTCAATGCCGCTCGTCATGAACTTGGCGTGCATCTCGATGCGGCTCACTCCGGCGGAAGCGCTCGTTGCGGCAACAATGAATGCCGCTTGTGCAATCCGGATGGAGGACAAAGTCGGTTCGCTCGAAGTCGGGAAGCAAGGGGACGTCGTCATGTGGAATATTTCGAACTACCAGGAGCTTCAATATTTATTCGGCGTAAATCATGTCGATAAGGTTTGGAAAAAGGGAGAACAGGTCGTAGGATAAGGCCTTGCCGTGAATGAACAGAGACAGAGTTTCATTCACGGCTTTCTTTCAATGGGAGTTGTTGGAACATTAGGAGAAGGGGGAAAGTTCATGGCACAAATAGGGGAGAAAGTGAAAACGCAATCGAATCCTGGTATGTGGAAGTTTTTTGTCTTTAGCGCAATTGGGGCATTCATGTTTTTCGTTCCGGTTACGATTGGTGAAAAGAATTCCATCATGCTGGATCATATTGTCACATGGATACAAACGCATTTTGGAGGGGCGCTGCCGTATTATGCATTGCTCGTCATCCTAGCCGGGGCGGTTTATCCGTTCGTTTCAGGCACGTGGAAAAAATCGACTGTCGATATGGTCTTTTCATTTTTTAAAGTGATCGGCTTAGTTGTCGGCATCATGCTCGTATTCAACTTTGGACCTGCATGGCTGTTTGAACCAAGCATGGGGCCATTCCTGTTGAATAAGTTAGTCATTCCTGTAGGCTTATTAGTCCCGATCGGTGCGGTATTCCTCGCTTTATTAGTAGGGTATGGCTTGTTGGAATTTGTCGGCGTCCTCGTGCAGCCGATTATGCGTCCTATTTGGAAGACGCCGGGCAGATCGGCGATTGATGCCGTCGCGTCATTTGTCGGTTCGTATTCATTGGGGCTTTTGATTACAAACCGTGTGTATAAAGAAGGGAAATATACGGCGAAGGAAGCCGCCATCATTGCGACAGGGTTCTCGACAGTTTCCGCAACATTCATGGTCGTCGTCGCAAAGACGCTCGACTTGATGAGCATGTGGAATTTGTATTTCTGGACGACATTGGTTGTCACATTTATCGTCACAGCAATCACTGTTCATTTATGGCCGTTGCGTTCAATCAAGAACGAGTATTATGAAGGTTCGACTCCGCAGCCGGAAGTGAAGCCGGAAGGGAAACGCTTCGCTGCTGCTTGGAATGAAGCGATGGAGACCGTTTCAAAGGCGCCGACGTTCGCGCAAAACATTGTTGCCAACGTAAAGGATGGGCTATTGATGGCAATGGCGATCTTGCCTTCCATCTTGTCGATCGGTCTTTTGGGGCTTGTACTAGCCGAATTCACGTCAGTATTCGACTGGCTTGGCTACATTTTCTATCCGTTCACATGGGCGCTGCAGTTGCCGGAGCCGATGTTAGTTGCGAAAGCAAGTGCGCTCGGAATCGCGGAAATGTTCCTGCCGGCGTTGCTCGTCGTGGAATCTGCATTGGTCGTCAAGTTCGTCATTGCGGTCGTATCAGTTTCTTCGATTATTTTCTTCTCGGCGGTCGTGCCGTGTATCGTATCGACGGAAATTCCGATTTCCATTCCACAGCTCATCGCAATTTGGGTGCAACGCGTCATTTTGACAATCGTAATTGTGACGCCGATTGCGTATTTATTGCTATAGGTGAGGTTCAAAACACCCGGTATGGTTCCGGGTGTTTTTATTATCGGTCATTTCCTGACAGTTATCGGTCAATTGAGGCGAGTTATCGGGACGTTTAAAAAGCAAAAACCAGAACGCCCATTTCGGGACGTTCTGGTTTTTTTATTTCCCGCCTAACATATTGAACAACCCGCCTGCAATGCTGCCTTCGTCACGTGATCCGCCGCCTGGAACTTGCGGTGCTGCAGCGAAGACGCGGCTTGCAAGTCTGGAGAATGGCAAGGATTGGATCCATACTTTACCCGGTCCTCTCAGCGTTGCGAAAAACAATCCTTCGCCGCCGAACAATGCCGTCTTGACGCCTTTCACCATTTCGATATTATAATTGACGTCCTGCGTCATGGCGACGAGGCAACCTGTGTCGACACGCAGTGTTTCGCCTGGGGAAAGTGTCTTCTCGATGATCGTTCCACCAGCATGGACGAAAGCCATGCCGTCCCCTTCAAGCTTTTGCATAATGAAGCCTTCGCCGCCGAAAAAGCCGACGCCGACTTTCCTTTGGAATTCGATTCCGACAGAAACGCCTTTTGCTGCCGCTAAAAACGCATCCTTTTGGCAAATGATCTTGCCGTTAAGTTGGCTTAAATCCATCGGGATAATTTTGCCGGGATATGGTGCAGCAAAAGAGGCATGCTTTTTACCGGATCCTTCATTCGTGAATGTCGTCATGAATAAACTTTCTCCGGTCAACAAGCGTTTTCCGGCTCCCATAAGCTTGCCCATAATTCCGCCGCCGGAATTACCTGAGCCGTCACCGAAAATCGTCTCCATTTCAATTCCGTCTTCCATCATCATTAAGGAACCCGCTTCTGCAACGACCGTCTCGCCCGGATCGAGTTCGACCTCTACAAATTGCATATCGTCTCCGTACAGCTTGAAATCGATTTCGTGATTGTTCATGAAATAGCCTCCTCAAGTTTAGTTGCTGACTAATTGTACGGCGGACTCCTTCGAAAGTTTCATCATTTTGTATTAATCAAATCGATATATTTCCATAGTAAATACAAGACTTCATTCACACGGTCGACCAGTTTCGTGCCGTTGCTAGCTTCGCGGAATGAACGGCCGACCGCTTCCAAGAGGGCCGCTCGTGGTTTTTCGGCTTGCAACTCTGTTAAGAGGAAGTCTGTGTATTCCAAGTTGCTTTCATCCAGCTCCAACTCACTTTTTAATGAGTGAAGTTCGTCATGGATTTTTTCCTTCAATTCTCCCGAAGGAACCCCTAAAGGTGTAATCATATGCTTTTCAAGCAAGACATCCTTCTGTTCAATCATATCGGATAGGAGGGCGTCCAACCGCCTGAACGTGAAGTGAACAAGCTTTTCGATGTCCAGTTCCTTAGAGGATCCGGCGGTCCAAAAATGGCGGAGTTGCTGAATCATTCCTAATGTCATGACGGAACAATCGAATGAATGGGGCTCCGCCTCCTTGCCGTAGACATCAACAATGCGGCCTGCAAGCCATTTCAATTCGCTGAGATGATACGTTTTGACAAAATTCCGGAGCTCCTGATCGTTGGAGAAAAAAACTGCTTCGTAGATCGGGAGTAAATTCAGTTCTCGATTTACTTGCATACGGACGAGGATCTGCTCAGCCAATATGTCTTTTTCCTTTTTATTACGCCCGACGAGCAGTTCACGCCTACGGATGACCGACTCGTTATGCGCATCTTCCAATATGGCCATAAGGCATTCGTTTTTGGAAGTGAAATAATTATAGAAAGTCCCTTTGGAGATTTTTGCTTCCTCCAAAATGTCTTGAATGGAAGTGGATGTGAATCCTTTCTCGATAAATAGTTTTTTTGCAATTAACATGACTTGGCGTTTACGATCATTCATTAATATCACCCTGTATAATTTCGATTTGAACCACGAGTATAAATTTATTTTATCAAATAAAGCACTGCAATGATAGCATGGGGAACTTTTTTATATGAAAACGGTTTCTGCATTTGATTATTTTAGACTGAGGGTATAAAATATGAAATTGTGTATAGAAAGAGATTGATTTGAATGGGGGAATTCTATTGGAAATGGATATTAAGAAGATGCACGAAAAGCCTCCTTACGGAATGATTGCGATTTTATTCTTTGGGGCGTTCGTCGCCATCTTGAACAATACATTATTGAATATTGCCTTGCCCGTCATTATGAATGAGTTTCAGGTGAAGCCTTCAGCCGTACAATGGCTAACGACCGGTTATATGCTCGTGAACGGCATTATGATCCCGGCAAGTGCCTTCTTTGTGCAGAAGTTTACGAACCGGAGGCTGTTTTTGACGGCGATGACGTTGTTCACGATCGGAACGGGTCTTGCCATCTTTGCACCGACATTCGGCTTGCTCGTTGCGGCACGTATGATCCAAGCATCTGGTTCCGCTTTGATGATGCCGTTGCTCATGAACGTCATGCTTGTCGCCTTCCCGATTGAGAAAAGGGGATCTGCGATGGGGATGTTCGGGCTTGTCATGTTCACGGCGCCTGCGATCGGACCGACATTATCAGGTTGGATTGTTGAACATTATTCATGGCGCACACTTTTTGAAATCGTGTTACCGTTTGCGATTCTGACAATCGTCTTTGCGCTTTGGAAGTTGAAGAACATTACGCCGAATGCGTCGGTGAAGCTTGACGTTTTCTCACTCGTATTATCGAGCATCGGTTTCGGCGGTCTATTATACGGATTCAGCTCAGCTGGGGATAAAGGATGGGACGCTCCAATCGTTTATGGAACGATTGCAATCGGGGCGGTAGCGCTGATCGCGTTCGTCATCCGGCAATTACAGATGGAAGATCCGATGCTGGACTTCAAAATTTACAAATACCCGATGTTCGCGCTCGCATCCGTCATTTCGATTGTTTTGTCAGTCGCAATGTTCTCAGGGATGATCCTGACGCCTCTTTACGTTCAGGAAGTGCGGGGCATTTCGCCGTTTGAAGCAGGGATATTGATGCTTCCAGGTGCGGTCCTCATGGGAATCATGTCGCCGATCACCGGCCGGCTGTTCGACAAATATGGTGCGCGGGTCCTTGCACTCGTCGGACTTGTCATCACGGTCGTTACGACGTTTTACTTGAGTAGACTGGAATTAGATTCAGGGTATTACTATTTAATGGCGCTATATACAATCCGGATGTTCGGGATGTCGATGGTCATGATGCCGATCATGACAAACGGCTTGAACCAGCTTCCGATGAAATCCAATCCGCACGGCACGGCGATGAACAATACGTTGCAGCAAGTGTCCGGTGCAATTGGATCTGCAATTCTGCTTACGATCATGACGAAGCGGATGGAGAAATCAGGCGCAACTCAAGTGCAGGATGCCATTGCAGCCGGTAATATGCCGACGGAAAAAGGCGAATTGGCCGTTATGGAGCATGCAATCGGCTTGAAGGCAATGCTGGACGGTATCAATTACTCCTTCCTGATTGCAACATTCATTTCTGTTGCCGCTTTGATTCTAACTCTCTTCATTAAAAGGGTCCGTCCTCTGAAACATGATGAAATGAAATTACCTGCTGCGGATGTTTCTGTAGAAACGAAGACTGTGCAGGAATAAAATAATTTACAAAGGTGTAGACAACTCGTCTACGCCTTTTTCTATATTTGCATTTCACCTTTTACGGATTATTCCGCATTTTATTTTAATTGAAGAAGGAATTCAGGTAGATAATGTCGAAATAGATAGATTGTAAGCGGTTGCGAAAAAAGTTCGTGTTGGAAAGGGGAAATGGAATCATGCAATTGAACAATTTTATTGGAGGTACTTGGCAAGATAGCGGGGGAGCGAAGTATACAGCTGTCACGAATCCGGCAAATGGGGAAGAGCTTGCACAAGTGCGTTTATCGACAAGCGAAGATGTGGATCTGGCTGTTAAGGCGGCGAAGGAAGCGCAGAAAAAATGGGCGCTCGTTCCTGCACCGAAGCGGGCGGATTATTTATATGCAATCGGCAATCTCATGAAGGAACGAAAAGAGCATTTAGCGCAAGTGTTAACACGTGAAATGGGGAAAGTCATCGAAGAAGGCCGCGGGGAAGTGCAGGAAGGAATTGACATGGCATTCTATATGGCGGGAGAAGGCCGCAGGTTGTTTGGGGAAACGGTCCCTTCCGAGCTGCAGGATAAATTCGCGATGAGCGTGCGTGCACCAATCGGGGTTGTCGGTTTGATTACGCCGTGGAACTTCCCGGTGGCAATTGCGACGTGGAAATCGTTCCCGGCGATTGTCGCGGGGAATACATTTGTTTGGAAGCCGGCTACAGAAACGCCGATGATGGCGTATGAAATGGCACGTATTTTCGAAGAGGTTGGACTTCCAGCAGGTGTTGCCAATATCGTATTCGGCTCGGGGACTGAAGTCGGAACGGCAATGATCGAGCATCCGGATGTCCGTGTCATTTCATTTACGGGGTCGACGGAAACAGGGCGTCATGTCGCTGAGACAGGCGGGCGTCATTTGAAGAAAGTGTCTCTTGAAATGGGCGGAAAAAATGCGGTCATCGTCATGGATGACGCAGATATCGACTTGGCGGTGGAAGGAATCCTTTGGAGCGCATTCGGAACGGCAGGGCAACGATGCACCGCATGCAGCCGAGTCATCGTGCATAAAGATGTTAAGGAAGAGTTGGAAACGAAATTATTGGAGTCGATGAAGCATTTGACGATCGGGGACGGGTTGGACGAGTCTGTGAAAATCGGGCCGGTCATCAACGGAAAGGCATTGGAGAAAATCCAGAGCTACGTCGAAATTGGAAAAGAGGAAGGTGCGAAGCTGTTGGCGGGGGGGAGTGTGCTGACAGAAGGTGATTTTGCGAAAGGCCATTACTTCGAACCGACGTTATTTACTGATGTGAAATGGGATAGCCGATTGGCGCAGGAGGAAATCTTCGGACCTGTCGTTTCTCTCATTGAAGTCGGCAGCCTGGACGAGGCGATCGAAGTGAACAATAGTGTCATTTACGGCTTATCTAGTTCCATCTTCTCGAAAGATGTGAATAAAGTATTCCGGGCGCAACGAGATCTCGATACGGGAATCGTCTATGTGAACGCCGGAACGACAGGGGCGGAAATCCATCTTCCGTTCGGAGGGACGAAGGGAACGGGCAACGGACATCGGGATTCCGGAGTCGCGGCGCTAGATGTCTTCACGGAGTGGAAGAGCATTTACGTCGATTTCAGCGGAAAACTGCAACGGGCGCAAATCGACACGGAATAATTTCGGAATAAAGGGGATGTTCACATGAAGGTGGTTGTATTAGGCGCAGGCTTAATGGGGAAAGAGGCAGTGCGTGATCTCGTGAAAAGCGACGACGTGACAAAAGTGTATTTGGCTGACTTGAATTTGAGGCCGGCGGAAGAATTCGCGGAGCAACTCATGTCGGATAAATTGGACCTCTTGCAGCTGGACGCGACAAATGACCTCCAGCTGCAGGAAGTAATGGCACTTGGGGATGTCGTCATCAATGCGCTGTTCTACACATTCAATGAAAAAGTTGCGCGAATTGCGGTGGATATTGGGGTTCATTCCATCGACCTCGGAGGACATATCGGCGGAGCGACCGACGCTGTATTGGGACTGGCTGAAAAAGCGTCAGCGAAAGGGGTGACGGTCATTCCGGATCTCGGGGTGGCGCCGGGCATGATCAACATTTTGACAGGCTATGGCGCAAGCAAACTCGACAAAGTGGAGAGCATCAAACTTTACGTAGGCGGAATCCCTGTTAAGCCGGAGCCTCCGCTGAATTACAATGTCGTGTTCTCGTTGGAAGGCGTTTTTGACCATTATACAGACCCTTCCCATGTCATCCGTAATGGGCAACTGCTTGAAGTCCCTTCGTTATCCGAAGTGGAAACGATCCATTTCGATGAATTCGGCGAGCTCGAGGCATTCCATACTTCCGGCGGTACATCGACGTTGACGAAGACATTCCCGGACGTGGAGACACTCGAATATAAGACGATCCGTTACAAAGGGCATGCTGAGAAATTCCAATTGCTTGTCGATCTAGGTTTATTGTCCCGCGAAAATGAAGTGGCAGTCGGCGATAAACAAGTGAAAGTGCGCGACGTCATGCGAGAGCATCTATCCCCACAATTACGATTGGGGGATAAATCGGATGCCGTCCTTCTCCGCGTTATTGTCAGCGGCGAAGCGCACGGGGTGCCGGCAACATACGAGTATAACATGGTGACGAAGAAGGATTTGACGGTGAATGAAACGGCGATGGCCCGTGCGACAGCGAATACGATCTCGATTGTCGCGCAAATGATTGGCAACGGCACGATCACGAAACGAGGGGTCCATCCACCTGAAAATATCGTGCCTGGCGCAGAATACATTGAAGAGATGAAAAAACGCGGCGTTGTCATTGAGGAAACGGTTAAAACACAAGAAGCTCACGTTTAATAGCTAGTAAGGGAAAGGGGTTGTGGGAATTGGATTTTGGATTTTCAGAAGAACAGCAAATGCTGCGCAAGACAGCGCGTCAATTCGTAGATGAAGAGATTATGCCGCATATTCAACGGTGGGATGCGGAGGGCGGATTCGATCCGGCGATTTGGAAAAAACTTGCGGACTTAGGATTCATGGGCGTCTGTGTACCGGAACAATATGGGGGAAGCGGGATGGATTACAACTCGCTTGCCATCCTTTGTGAGGAACTGGAGCGCGGTGATACGGCATTCCGAACAGCGGTTTCCGTCCATATCGGATTGAATTCGATGACGCTCATGCAATGGGGAACGGAAGAGCAGAAGCAAAAATTCTTGGTGCCGCAAGCGAAGGGTGAAAAAATCGGTGCATTCGGTTTGACGGAACCAGGAGCGGGCTCAGACGTTGCGGCG
This sequence comes from Sporosarcina pasadenensis, assembly GCF_047228845.1. Lineage (NCBI taxonomy): Bacteria > Bacillati > Bacillota > Bacilli > Caryophanales > Caryophanaceae > Sporosarcina > Sporosarcina pasadenensis. Next base: position 9,454 of record NZ_JBFEGM010000009.1, on the reverse strand, counting down.
ATGTCCACGACTGCCGTACGCGACGGGGATGAATACGTCATTAATGGACAGAAGACGTGGATTTCTCTTTGTGACGTAGCGGATCATTTCCTCGTTTTTGCGTATACGGATAAATCGAAGAAGCACCATGGCATCAGTGCATTCATTGTAGAACGCACGACGCCGGGCTTTTCATCGAAAGCGATCAAAGGCAAATACGGCATTAGGGCAGGCAATACGGGCGAGCTGTTTTTCGAAGATATGCGCATCCCTGCCGAAAACCTGTTAGGTCAAGAAGGCGAAGGGTTCAAAATTGCGATGTCCGCACTCGATAACGGACGCTTCACAGTGGCGGCGGGCGCGGTTGGTCTCATCATGGGCTGCATCGAGGAAAGCGTGAAATATTGCCATGAACGTGAAACATTCGGCAAGCCAATCGGCAAGCACCAGCTCGTCCAGCAAATGCTCGCCAATATGGAAGCAGGCTACCAAATGAGCCGCCTCCTCGTTTACCGTGCAGGTGAATTGAAGAATAAAGGGCTACGGAACACACGCGAAACGTCCCTCGCCAAATGGCAAGCATGCGATTTTGCGAATAAAGCCGCAGACGACGCCTTCCAAATTCACGGCGCATACGGCTATTCGGACGAATACCCGGTCGCCCGCTTCCTGCGCAACTCGAAAGCGCCTGTCATTTACGAAGGAACGCGCGAAATCCATACGATCATGCAGGCAGAATACGTATTGGGCTATCGAGAAGATAAGAAGTTGAGTAATATGCTGCCGGAATGGCCGTTTGACTAATGGAGTGGTGAAAAACGCCAGGAGCCTCATCGCTCTTGGCGTTTTATTATGGGGAACCGCCCGCCTATATGATCACTTGTGGTGGTATATGATCACTTGTTGCGATATATGATCACTTGTGGTGTTTTATGATCACTTGTTGCGATATATGATCACTTGTTGCGATATATGATCACTTGTGGTGGTTTATGATCACTTGTTGCGATATATGATCACTTGTCATGATATATGATCACTTCTGCGGTTAAGGTTCTATACGTTGATGATGACTGGAGGATGACATGTATAAATTAACAGCCACATTGGCGAAGATCATTTTTTTCTTCATCGCAAAAATTGAATTGAAAAATACTCAAAACCTGCCTGCGAGTGGGGGATATGTCATCACGTGCGCTCACCGTGGTTGGCTGGAAATTATTGCGCTTGGCATTTCATTGCCTCGGCCCATCCACTTTATGGCGAAGAAAGAGCTCTTTAGAAGGAGGATGGTTGCCGCTTTCTTAACGAGCATTAACGCTTTTCCTGTCGACCGAGAGAACCCATCACCTAGCAGTATTAAAACACCTGTAAAACTACTGAAGTCTGGGGAGGTTGTTGGGATATTTCCGAGTGGAACGAGGACAGCTGAGAATGCTCCGGTAAAGCGAGGAGCCATCACTATTGCTAGTTTGGCGAAAGTGCCGATTGTTCCGGTTACATATGAAGGGCCTGCAGATCTAAAAGATGTTTGGAAATACCGAAAAGCAACCATTACAATCGGTGATCCATTCATTATTGATAGTGCAAGTAAAGAAGAAATCAACGCTTATACGGAGAAATTAAATCGTGAAATCAATTCGGCTCATGATGAAAACTTGTAACCTTTTCCATCTCCGAGAAGTCTACGTGTACAAGGATGGTGATTGATATGAAAAGGAAAATTACCGCTTCTCTTGTGGGAATGAGCCTTCTACTGTCGACGACGGGATGTGGAACGTCGAATGAAGGAAATCTTGAAATTGCAGAAGGTGTTGAATTCGGCGATAAGGATTATGAAAAGATTGTAGCCCCCAATAATGAATTAGGATTTAAATTATTTAAGGAAATTGAAGCAGATGACGACGGAAATCTGTTCATTTCCCCTACTAGTCTATTGATGGCTCTAGCAATGGTGTATAACGGAGCGGACGGCACTACGAAGGAAGAAATCGCGAAAGTCTTGCAAGTAGAGGGGACTGATCCGAACGATGTGAATAAAGCGAATGCATCCCTCGTAACGATAATGAATAAGGATTCCAAGGCCATCCAACTACAAGTCGCCAATTCCATTTGGATTAACGAAGAATTTCATTTCCAAGAAGAGTTTGCTCAACGGACGAAGGATTATTTCAACGCGAAGATCGAGGAAATTGACATCAAGAGCAGCGATCCGGCGAAACAGATCAATGATTGGGTGGAGAAGGCCACCAAAGGCAAAATTGACAAAATGGTCGATGGTCCATTAGACGACAATCTCATTGTGATGCTGCTGAACGCCATTTATTTCAAAGGCGATTGGCAATATCCGTTCGATAAGAAGAACACGGAAAATCATGATTTTCAAATGACGGATGGAACCGAAAAAGAAGTGCCTTTCATGAAGCTTGAAAAAAAGTTGCCCTATATGGTCAACAATGAATTCCAAGCAGTTCAACTTCCGTACGGGGACGGCGAAATGAGCATGACAATCGTGCTTCCGAATGAACAGAAAAGCTTTGAAGAATTTCAAACTACGCTGTCGGCTGAAAAGTGGGATGAGCTCCGTTCCAATTTCGGAAGCATGAGAGGGACGCTTCTGCTTCCCAAGTTTAAAATCGAGTATGAAACGGAATTGAATGATGCACTCGAAGCCCTCGGCATGGAGAGTGCCTTCACAGACAGGGCTGATTTCAGCAAGATGGTTGAAGGCGATGACTCCCTATTCATTAGCAAGGTGAAGCAAAAAACATATATCGATGTGAATGAAAAAGGAACGGAAGCGGCTGCGGTCACTGGTGTACAAATAGAGGAAACTTCTGCACCGCCCGACGACCCTTTCGTCATGGATGTGAACCGACCATTTTTCTTTGTGATTACGGATAATGAAACGGGAGTTGTCTTGTTCATGGGGTTTGTCGTAAATCCTGAAATATAGAAAAATTCAATTGTGAAAAGAAATAACTCATGCTAAACTATTCTTACTACTATCGGACGGAGGTGAGGAATGATGTTGGACACTGTGTATGCACGTGAAAGTTTACTGGAATATTTATCCACTTCGTGTGCGATTACTCATGAAATTGCCATCAACGGGATACGTATGCCCTTTTTTAGCCAATTTCAGTAATCACACAGCTGTTTAGCACATCATTCCTTGCAATATTTCTTGGAGGAAGGCTGCTATAAAGCAGTCTTTTTTGTGCTTTCCTGAGCTGTAAAACAGAGAGGAAGCGGAAAATTATGATCTGTACAATACAACAAGTAAGCAAAATGCTTGGTGGCAACACCATTTTTGAAAATCTTTCATTGGACATTAAAACAGGTGACAAATTAGGCGTCGTCGGACGAAACGGAAGCGGGAAAACGACGTTATTCAAGCTCATTGCGGATGTCGAACGGCCGGATGCTGGGCGCATCCATTATAAAAAAGGTTCCAAAATCGGATATTTATCGCAAATCCCTTCATTCGATCAGCCGGTGACCGGATATGATGTACTCCAAAGTGCGTTTACAGAATTGAAGGTCATCCAACACCAGCTGTCTGAAATGGAATTGGAATTATCGAATCCGGATACAGCGGACATGGATCGCCTGCTTCTTCGATACGGACAATTGCAAGATGAATTTGTTCGTCGTGACGGATATGCAATGGACTCGGAAATTGAAAAGATCATCAACGGTCTGGAATTACGGGCATTTGTCGAACAGGAATTCAGTCAGATGAGCGGCGGGGAACAGACGAAAATCATGTTAGGGAAACTGCTGCTCACTCGTCCTGACTTGCTCCTATTAGATGAACCGACGAATCATTTGGATTTATTCGCGGTGGAATGGCTGGAGGCGTATTTGACGGACTACACAGGGACGGTCGTCATCATTTCACATGACCGCTATTTTCTCGATAACGTCGTGAAAAAGATAGCGGATCTTGAAGATGGGGATCTGCATCTGTATACCGGCAATTACAGTTCATTCGTCCAAGAAAAAGAAGAGCGTCTTCTGCGCGAATTCCAGGACTATGAAGAACAGCAGAAGAAAATCAAGAAAATGAAAGAAGCGATCAAGCGGCTTCGGATCTGGGCGAATGAAGCGAATCCGCCGAATGCGGGACTTCATCGGCAAGCGAGGAATATGGAGCGGGCGCTGGAACGGATGGAGAAGTTGCGTAAGCCGTTGATCGATCCACGGAAAATGGCTTTGTCCTTTGAGGCGGCACCGAGAAGTGGCAAGGAAGTCGTCATCATGCAAGAAGCCGTGAAATCATTCGGAGCAAACAAATTGTTGCGTTGCGCAAATCTGCAAGTGTACTGGAAGGACCGGGCGGCGATTGTTGGAAGGAATGGAAGCGGAAAATCGACTGTCCTGAAGATGCTTCTTGGCGAGCTTGCCCCTGATGCAGGAGTATGCAAGTTGGGAAGCAATGTGAAGGTAGGATTCCTCTCACAGCATTTTGCTATCGAGGATCCGAAAGTACGCCTGCTTGACGTATTCCGGAAAGAGGTCGGCGTGGAGGAAGGCGAAGCGCGGCATATTCTCGCGAAGTTCATGTTTTACGGACCAGATGTGTTCAAGCGGATTGGCGATTTGAGCGGCGGGGAACGTACACGGCTGCGGCTCGCACAATTGATGCATCAGGACGTGAACTTTCTCATATTGGATGAACCGACGAATCATCTGGACATTGAATCACGGGAAGTGCTGGAAGACGCATTGGAGGATTTTCCGGGAACGCTTCTCGCCGTTTCGCATGACCGGTACTTCTTGAATAAATTATTTACCCGCACAGCATGGCTGGAAGACGGTGAAATGACGATGTTCGAAGGCCCGTTCGACTGGGCGAGGCAGAAATGGAACGAAATGCAACAAACGCAAGTTGCTGAGCCTTCAAAGAAAATGATTGTCGATAAGAAGCCTAAGCTGAAAAAAGAAACAAATGTGGAAGAAGAAATCGCGGCGTTAGAACTTCAAATTGAGCAATTGGAAAAGAAGTTATCGAGCGAAACAGACTGGAATGACTACGAATCAACTGAAGAGAAGATTAAATCGTTGCAGGAAAAACTGAATGCCTATTATGAGAAATGGTTGATTGAAAATGAATGAAAAATAAATTCTCTACTACACAAAAGGTGAAGGGGCATGAAAATCTCCCTCGCCTTTTTATTTTTCATTCAATAATTAAGAATAATAATAAAATCCAACTTAGGAATTAAGATTATTAATAATCAAGTTGAAATAATTAATATCATGCTTGCTTTTTTTAAATGATTGGGATATGATGGATTCAAATGAAAGGGGAATTCAGATTATTATGGCATATCCCGTTATTAGTCATTGCCCTGTCTGCAGGGAAACGCTGAAAGTTACGAAGCTACATTGCACCCGATGCCATACATCCATTGAGAATGAGTTTGAACTGTCCAAGTTGGCTGCGTTGTCGGGGGAACAGCTCCATTTTGTCGAAGTGTTTTTGGCGTGCAGGGGAAATATTAAAGAAGTTGAAAAGGAACTCGGAATTTCATATCCGACTGTTCGAGGCAAACTGAATGAGGTTGTCAGTTCACTCGGATATGAAATGAAAAAGAAGAGTGAGGTGGATGAGAAGAAAGTAGTCGCCATGTTGGAAAGAGGGGAAATCACGACGGAAGAAGCAATCCGGCTGTTAAAAGATGAATAGGGGGAGTTCATGTTGAAAACGGAAATTGAAAAAGTGTTGACGATGGTGCAAGAGGGGAAAGTTGACGCCGCGAAGGCATCTGAGCTGATCGGAGTATTAAAAGACAGGGAATCCGGTAGTGGACCGTCATCCAAACCGACTGCATATACGGATAAGACATTGAAAATCCGTGTCGTTTCAGCGGATAACGATAATGTTTCTGTCAATTTGCCGATCAAGCTCATCAAAGTTCTATTGAAGGCGGGCCATAACATTGCGGGGAACATTCCTCAATCCGAAAAATACGTGAAGGACATTGATATTGATGTGCTCATCGAGGCGATTGATAATGAATTGGACGGACAAATCGTCGACGTCAAGTCGGCAGACGGCGATACAGTTTCCGTTTTTATCGAATAAATGATGCGCGTCAAAGTGAAGACAGATAAGGTGCGGTTATTCATCCCGATTCCTTATGTGTTTCTGACAATCGGCATTATGATCATGTCTTCTGAGCGCCTTCAAAAACTCATTAACAAATGGATTGTGGAGCATTCGGAAGATAAGGAAAAGGTTTTTGCCATTCCGCCAATCGATAAAAAGGAATTGAGAGCCATTGTTACCGAGTTGAAAAATCATAAGGGATTGGGTTTAGTAAACGTCAAGGCGAAGGACGGCACAGAAGTTATCGTGAAACTATGATAACTTCTTTTTTTGTTGCAATCCGCTAGGGATAGGAGTATTATAATGACTAGATGACCGGAATGGTATTTTGGTCAGTGAAGTGGGGTGGGGAAGTGGATCGCAGGCAAGAAATCATGGAGGCAGCTGCCAAATCGTTTTCGCTATTCGGTTATAAAGCGACAACGATGGACCAAGTCGCCAAAATAGCAAATGTCGGCAAAGGAACGATTTATACGTTTTTCGCGAATAAAGAAGAGCTGTTTAACGCAATCGTCCTGCAAATGGTCGAAGAGATGCGGGTGGCATCCGATGCGGTGACAGTCGAAGGCGCTTCTTTCGAACAAAATGCGCATGCGCGGCTCATGCAAATGTTGAAATTCCGGGAGACTCATCAATTGTACGCCAAAATGATTGATGAAGGAAAAGAATTGCGCACACCGGCAGTCATTGAAGTGCTCGCCGAAATTGAAAATGAAATTGTATCTTATATAAAAGCGAAAATTGAACGGGCGGTCAATAAAGGTGAACTGAAGCCATGCGACAGTGAACTTGTTGCATACCTATTGTTCAAGTCGTATATGGCACTTGTCGTCGATTGGGGGAAAACCCATGAGGGCGAAGAGCTGTCCGAAGAACGGATTGCGGAATTATTACGCAGCACCATTTTTACAAGTCTCTTAGTTTGAGACTCTTTTTTTATTCACAATTGACCAAATGAGGATTTTAGTCAGTCAGTACAAATGGAGGAATGATGAATGAAGAAATCAATGATATTCGCGGAATGGAAGCAGCTTCTTCGTACAAGGAAGTTGCTTGTGCCGATGATTGCCATCCTTTTCATCCCGGTGTTATATGCGGGCATGTTCCTATGGGCGTTTTGGGATCCATACGCCAATATGAGCGCATTGCCTGTGGCGATCGTCAATTTGGATGAAGGAGCCGAAATGAATGGCGAACAGCTTGCTCTAGGGAACGAATTAGTCGACAAGCTGATGGAAGGCAATAATTTCAATATCCAAGAGGTATCGAAGGCGGACGCGGAGGCAGGCTTGAAAAATCAGGACTACTATATCGCGATTGAAATACCGAAGAACTTTTCGGAGCACGCTACAACTTTGCTCGACGAGAACCCTGAGAAGTTGACGATTGTATACAAGCCGAATGAGGGCTTCAACTTCTTGTCTGCTCAAATCGGAGAGACGGCGATGGAGCGGATTCGTGCGGAAGTGAATGACAAGGTCGCTTCGACGTATGCGGAGCATTTGTTTGATTCGCTTCAAGAGATGGGGGAAGGGTTCGGCGAAGCTGCGGATGGCGCAGGCGAATTGCATGATGGTGCAAGGGAGCTTGCAAAAGGCACAGATGAGTTGAAAGGCTATTTGGAAACATTGGCGTCTAGCACAGTGACATTGAAAGATGGTTCGGACCGTTTAGCGAAGGGGACTGCGGATGCTGCGAAAGGTGCTGCTGATTTGAATAAAGGAATCGGCGCTCTTTCTACGGGGGTTGCGGATCTCCATAAGGGAGCGGTTCAAGCATCTGAAGGTGCTGTGAATTTGAAAGACGGCATTTCCAACTATACGGCTGGTGTTCAGCAGTTGAGGGATAGCTATGCTCAAATTGCACAAAAGGAAGTCGAGTTCGGGCAAGCGGTTGGGACCATGAATGAAAAATCGGCTGCGTTGAACGGGGCTGCCCAAAAGCTTGCGGAAGGCTCAGTAAATGTGAATGCGGGCATCAACGACCTATCCGAGAAATTGGCCCCGGTTTTAGCTTCATTGCCGGAGGAACAGCAAGCCGGATTACAAGCGGCGTTAAGCCAATTGCAACAGGGAAGTGCGGAACTTTCAGGCGGCATGGCTGAGCTCTCGTCGGGAACGGCTGCGCTTCATGAAGGGGCTGCCCAATTGGACGGCGCTGCAGGTCAACTACGCGACGGGCATGCACAAGCATTTGCGGGCGTTGATCAATTGAACGGTTCTTCCGCTAAGTTAATGGAAGGTGCTTCTGCTCTTGCGCAAGGCAATGGAGATTTGTCTTCCGGGCTTGCACAGCTTTCGGAAGGTGTTGCGAAAGCGCAAAAAGGTTCATCCGACCTTTCATCCGGATTGAATGAGTTGAATGCCGGCACAGGTACGTTGAAAGAAGGAACCGGCACGCTCGCTTCGAAATCGAAGGAGTTGGCGGATGGCTCGGCGAAATTGACAGACGGCATGAAGGCGTTGGATGAAGGAACACTTACGTTGCAGGAAAAACTTGCGGAAGCGAATGCGACTGCGAGTGAAGTGCATCCGAATGAGAAAACGTATGAAATGGCGGCATCTCCTGTCGATGTTGAAAAAGAGGGCATCAATGAAGTGCCGAACTACGGTACCGGATTTGCACCATACTTCTTATCGCTCGGCTTGTTTGTGGGGGCTTTGTTACTGTCGATCGTCTTTCCGCTCGTTGAACCGGCGATTAAGCCGACCGGCGCTTTTGGATGGATGGCGAGTAAGGTATCGGTCCTTGCAATTGTCGGGCTCGTCCAAGCTCTTGTTGCGGTCAGCATTATCAAGTGGGGACTCGGAATGGAGACGGTTAACTTGCCGTTGTTCATTTTGACAGCGATTATTACAAGCTACACATTCATCGCAATTGTTCAAATGCTGGTGTCGCTATTTGCTGACCCGGGCCGCTTCATGGCGATCATCGTCTTGATTTTGCAATTGACGACGAGTGCGGGAACGTTCCCGTTGGAATTAATTCCTGAACCTCTTCAAGTGTTCAATACGTTGCTGCCGATGACGTATTCCGTCCAAGCTTTCAAGGCGGCAATCTCCACTGGGGATATGGCGCATCTATGGACGAGCAACGGTGTGCTGATCGGCTTCATGGTCGCATGCTTGGCGATTACGTTTGGCTATTTTGCATTGGTGTTCAAGAAACGGTATTCACGGGATACTGTAGAGGCATAAGAAAAGGCGAACCGCGGGTGATTATCCGTGGTTCGCTTTTTTATTTTGAGTGGAGTTGCTGGCGCGCCCAAAGTCGACGGTTTCGCGCTCAAAGAGTCGAGTTCCGCGCTCAAAGAGTCGAGTTCCGCGCTCAAAGAGTCGAGTTCCGCGCTCAAAGAGT
>NZ_JBFEGM010000008.1:0-193526 GCF_047228845.1 Sporosarcina pasadenensis | reverse complement strand
CTCCCATCAATTCGCTCGACTTGCATGTATTAGGCACGCCGCCAGCGTTCGTCCTGAGCCAGGATCAAACTCTCCATGATAGAGAAATTCGAGTAGCTCGAGTTTCTTGCTGGCATCATTTAAGATGTCAATTTCGAATCCGAAGATTCGATTTGTCTTTTCACCGACGAGGTCGGCTACAAGACTTTATTTGTTGACGTTTTGCTGTTCAGTTTTCAAGGTTCATGTCTTAAGCTGTCGGTTTGTGTCGTTCTCTCGACTGCTTTATTACTATACCAAATGGTTTTTAAAGTGTCAACAGTTTTGGTGAATAATTTTCACCTGATTCATTTCTTCTATAGAAAAGCCCATCATAACAGCATCGCCACCAAATTCATTTACACTATTACATTTCAAAAGCAGATCTATTCCTTATTCAATTAATAGTATGTATGCATAAAAAAAGAACGGTCCATAAGAACCGTTCTCTTCGTTACACATTCGCCTTCCCATCTTCCCTTACTTCATTTAATGAAAATGAAGTATAGGATAAAGATGATGAAGAGGCCATACATGATTGGGTGAATCTCTTTCCTTCTTCCGCTCAACAACATTGTGATCGGGTAGAAGACGAAGCCGATGGCGATTCCGGTTGCGATGCTGTATGTCAATGGCATCGTAATGATTGTGAAGAATGCCGGTACCGCGACTTCGAATTTCGACCATTCGATGTTGCCGAGTGTCGATACCATGAGCACGCCGACGATGATGAGTGCAGGTGCTGTCACTTCAGGAGTGATGACAAACAATAATGGAGAGAAGAACAGCGCCAACAAGAATAGTGTTCCCGTTACAATAGAAGCAAGTCCAGTTTTGGCACCTGCCGCAACCCCTGCAGTCGATTCGATATAAGAAGTCGTTGTCGACGTTCCGAATACCGAGCCTGTTACTGTTGCCAATGAGTCAGCAAGCAAAGCTTTGCCCGCACGTGGCAATTTTTCGTCCTTCATCAATCCGGCTTGTGTAGCTACCGCAACTAGTGTCCCTGCCGTATCGAAAAAGTCGACGAATAGGAACGTGATGACGATGACGAGAAATTGAGTCGTCATCAATGATGCCGGATCGTTGAAAATTGCTTCGAATGCAGCGCCGAATGTCGGAGCGACGGACGGCACTTTGGAAACTACCTTTGTCGGAACATCAATCAGGCTGACTAACATTCCTAATACCGTCGTCAAAATCATTCCGTAGAAGATAGCACCTTTAATTTGTCGCACCATCATGATGACCGTGATCACTAAGCCGAAGATCGCTAGCAATGTAGGTCCTGCAGATAAATCGCCAAGCGTTACGAGTGTGTTCGGATCCCCGACGATAATATTCGCATTTTGCAATCCTAAGAACGTAATGAAAAGTCCAATACCCGCGCCAACTGCATATTTCAATTGTGCTGGGATGGCATTAATGATAGTTTCACGCAAACCTGATAACGATAGAATAATAAAGATAAGTCCAGAGAATAATACACCTGTCAATGCTGTTTGCCATGGAATTCCATAAGTGAGTACGACCGTAAACGCGAAAAATGCGTTCAATCCCATACCCGGTGCCAATGCGATCGGATATCTAGCAATTAACCCCATAAATAGTGAACCAACTGCCGCAGCCAATGCTGTAGCGACGAAAACGGCGCCTTTATCCATACGCATCGCATCGGGAAGATCAGGAATCCCTTCTAATGAAAGCATGAGCGGGTTGACCGCCAAAATATATGCCATCGCAAGGAATGTGGTAACTCCCCCGATAATTTCCCGCCGATAATTGGTTCCTAGCTTTTCGAACTCAAAGTATTTCTTCATGATAACCGCCCTTTTATGTAATTTTAAATCAAAGTCGTCATTTAGCGTCCAGAGGCCGGAAATCCAGTTTGATAATCAACATAAAAAAGGAAGTATACGATAATTACTCGTATACTTCCCTATGACAACCAAATTAAAACGATTTTCGCCTTTAATTCAATCATCGTAGTCAGAACATTTACGGTGTTCCGGTAGAGACTTTCGGGCCATATCCCCGAAGATATACGATGCAGTTATTCAATTTTGCTTATTCCCACTCGATCGTGCCTGGCGGTTTTGCAGTGATGTCATACACGACACGGTTTACGTGGTCGACTTCCGATGTGATGCGCGTACTGATCTTTTCGAGGACATCCCAAGGGATGCGCGCCCAATCTGCTGTCATGCCGTCAACGGAATGAACAGCGCGGATGCCGATCGCATGGTCGTAGGAGCGTTTATCGTTCCTCTTACCAACGCTTCGGATGTCCGGCAGGATTGCAAAGTATTGCCAGATCTCACGGTCAAGTCCCGCTTTCGCGATTTCGTCGCGCAAAATCCAATCGGCTTCGCGGACGATTTCAAGCTTCTCTTCCGTAATTTCCCCAAGCACCCGAACGCCGAGGCCCGGTCCAGGGAATGGCTGGCGATGCACGATATCAGCAGGCAAGCCGAGCTCTGCTCCGACTGCGCGCACTTCGTCTTTGAACAATGCTTTCAACGGCTCGATCAATTCGAACTCCATGTCTTCCGGCAACCCGCCAACGTTATGATGGGATTTGATCACTTCATCCGTTGCCGTTCCACTTTCGATGATGTCCGCATAAATCGTACCTTGCGCGAGGAAATCGATTCCTTCGAGCTTTGCGGATTCTTCGTCAAATACATATATGAATTCATTGCCGATCACTTTCCGCTTTTCCTCAGGATTTGTGACGCCTTTCAGCTTGTCCAAGAAGCGTTCGCGTGCATCGACTTTAATGAAGTTCATATGGAATTGATTGCTGAATGTATCGACGACGCTTTCCACTTCACCTTTGCGGAGTAGACCGTGGTCGACGAAAATGCAAGTAAGCTGGTCGCCAATTGCTCGGTGGATCAACGTCGCAACAACAGATGAATCGACGCCGCCGCTAAGTGCGCAAAGGACTTTCCTCTCGCCAACTTGCGAACGGATCTTCTCGACTTCGATATCGATGAATCTTTTCATCGTCCAGCTTTTCTGTGCGCCGCAAACGGCAAATACGAATTGGTTTAGGATTTCCTTACCTTCACCAGATTGCGGGGCTTCCGGATGGAACAAGGTGCCGTAAAGGTGTTTTTCTTCGTTTGCAAAAGCGACTGTCCCGCCATCCTGGCCTGTAGCGATAGCCGAAAAGCCTGCCGGCAATTCAGAGATTGTATTGCCTTTGCCCATGAAAACGGACTGCTTTTCTGCAAGTCCCGAAAACAGCTTCGAAGCAGGAGTGACGTTGACTTCCTGAACGACCGCGGCATCTTCCGCAACTCCAGTTTTTCCGTCGAATTGCTTTACAATCAGTTCCGCACCGGAGGAAATTCCGAGTACAGGGATACCTAGATTGAAGATGTCAGCGTCGATTCCGTAATCAACGTCTTTCAATCCGCCGGAAAGGATGATTCCAACAGCCTGCATATTTTTGATATCCTCCGCAGTAACCGTATGAGGATGCAATTCGCTGTAAACCCCCAACTCACGGATCGTGCGTGTGATCAGTTGGTTATATGCGTTACCGTAATTCAATACTACAATCTTTTCCTGTTCGATCAATAATGGAGCCGTCGACAATTGATCCACCTCTTCCATTTAGTTTCCGAAATCTCATAAATGAGTAAAGACGCGTAAGAAAGTCCTTCTTTCTACGCGTCTCATCGTTCTACTGCAGGCAGAAACAGACATAGCTGTCCCGCCTTCATAGACAAGCCGTTCACGGTGGCCTGGTAGAAACGTCCGAACCATATTATCAGACATATATGAGGGCATATCGGTGTTCTTTTTTTCAATCTTACGCCTCCGATATGCAAAAATCAACAGGAAGCCCTATTGATTAAATCTTCCCATATTTCCTGCAAGACTGCCCAATCGGTGTGAGCCGTATACCCACCATACAGTCCCCGTTCGTACGCCTCCGTGAGCATTCCCATCCGGCTGCCCCCGAAGTGCGTATCGACCGTTTTCGCATATTCGGATAAAGTCATACTGTCCGTCCGTTTGAATCCAAACCGATCCAGCTGTTTCAATAGGCTTTTATATTGCTTCGTGTACACTACCCAATCAACTTTCCTTTTCCGGTAAGCATTTATAAGAAGTTTTGGGATCCATTTCCCTCTATGCGTATACACTTTCCATGTAATGAATAAAACGACGGCAATCCCGATGACTCCGACCCACGCATTTTCACGCAGGAACTTACCCGTCTTTTCGAAGAATGCGGCAATACCGCCATCTTCCTCTTTCTTTGCAGGAGTTTCCGTCCGGTCAACTTCGGGCTTCTCACGCTCTTCCATTTCCCGCACTTCCGGGTCGCTCATATCCAGTTCGAGGTCATACTCTATGTCGGTCATATTCGAAAATCCGATCGTCGGCTCGAAAGGCATCCATCCGAACCCTGGAATATAAGCCTCCACCCACGAGTGCGCCTCATTGTTCGTTACTTTATATTCGATTTTCCCTCTTGAATTCGTTTTTGCTTCACCCGGAGCAAACCCCTTCACCCAACGCGCAGGGATATCGGATGCGCGCAGCATGACGACCATGGATGTTGAAAAGTTATCGCAATATCCACGTTTCGTATCGAACAGAAATTGATCGACGTAATCCTCATTTCCTCTTGGAACCGCCACGTTTTGCTGATCATACACAAATCCGTTTCTTGCGAAATAGCGTTCAATCGATTTCGCCTTGTCGTACACGTTCTCCTCTTTCCCAGTAATAGTGAGTGCCAATTCACGGACACGGTCCGGTAATTGCTCAGGCAGCTGCAAGTATTCGGTGAAATCAACAGTTTCAAGCGCATAGTCATCCATCGATGTTTCGCGAAGCGCCTTCAAGCTGTATTTTTGCTCGACGATATCAATTGCGAACGAATCGAGCTCCATCTTTTCCCCGTCTTTCATCACCCAGAACTGGCCCGTCTCCACCTGATTTTGCAAGATGACGTCCGTCCGCGTATGGATGCTGTATGTGCCATACGGATAGACGAGATAAGGCAATTGTTCATTCATATTGATGTCAGCCCGAAGAGATTCCGAGCCTTCAATCATTGCGTCCGAACCATCATAGGCAAGCAATGCCCCAGGGACGACATTCATAGGCATCGTCTCGGGGGATTGCTGCTCCCAGCCTTTCGACGTATACGTATTTTTCGTTTCGATTTTCCAATATTGCTTTTTAGGGACAGTCGCCCTGAAAACGACAGTGTCATCTTGCGAGAAAGCGCCCCCAAGTCTAGAGTCATCCGAATCATATCCACTTTTTGAAACGAGGCTGCCACTGCCAATCCCTTCCCCTTGCACAACCGATTTCAAAAAAGGGATAGGGTCGGCCCAAACTGGCCCCTGATCTGGCATAAAGCTAGCGAATGCGCTGCTGAAAATGACCGCGAATAATAAAGGAATTGAAAACGTGGCGAACATTCCCGTGCCCATTTTCCGTCCATGTCTCTCGGAAATGCGAGAAATCGTCAGCAATCCTATTAATAACAGTCCTGATACCATGATCCTGAAAATCGCCCCGTCCGCCGAATAGGAACTGAAAGTGTCCAAAACGGCGATGAATACGACCGTCAATGCGTAGAAAAGGAGGATGCTTTTCCGCACTTCGATCCAATGGCGAATCAAGTAAATTGTCATCCATAATAGAACGAAAAAGAGAACCGTCCGGAATGGGTTTGTAATGCCCTCCCAATTCCACGCCGCGATAGTACCGAAGTTCGACAGAAGATCATCGGTGAGCAAAGCGACGGTTTCTCTTGAGAACATAGCAGTCTTAAAAAACACATAATGAATCGACCAAAATAGGTAGATGATCTTCAGCGGAATGGAGAGCCACCATCTCATCCTCAGCAATCCAAATAGGAAGGAGATCGCGATGAAATAAAGGAAGACCCCTATATATTCCGTATCGGTCAATTCAATGACAGGCAAGAGCCATTCCCAGAGCAGGATGAAGGCGAGCACATACATGAGTATAAGGACGCGCCTATCCGTCCTTCCTTCTTTCATCAACTCGCCACCTCCTTAAAAGCCTCTGAAAATTGCCTTCTACTTAATGCATGTATCGTAATGCCTTTCGCTTTGGCAAACCTGATTTGCTCTTGAAGCTGCGAAGGTAATGCCCTTTCACCGTCAACGAGAACGAAACAGATGACCGACTTCGTATTATTCACGAGGCTTGTCATCGACTGGATGAACGTCCAATCGGGATTTGCGGTCACTACCACGACGCTGCCGGCAGTCGTTGAAAGTGACGAGTAGACCAATGGCTGCACCGTCTCCGTTCTGACTGGCCTAATTTTCGCCAAATGCACAAATACATCATGCAGCTGATCCGCTGAATGGATGAAAGGAAAAGCGACCGTCTCCTCCCCCGCCGAAGCGAAAGCGACATTCGCCTGATGGTTTGCAGCTTCCTCAACGATGGATGCCGCAAGTTCAACTTGCTCTTCGAACAGATCTGATTCCCTGCCGTCGAGCAGCACGATTATATCTTCCGATTGCCGATCTTCAAATTCTTTCGTCATCAAATTTTGTGTACGGGCGAACGACTTCCAATGGATCCAAGTGACCCGGTCCCCCGCCTGGTAATCCCTCACCCCGGTTGCCATCGTCGTATCCTTGACGAGCGAAAACGGGGATACGAGAGAACCGCGATCATATTGGGCATTGATCGGCACGTATTTGATCGAGGTCGTATTCGGATAAACAAGAATAGCATCCTTCAACTCTATGAATGTGCGTTTTTGAATCCATCCGAAAAAATCGGAAACTTCTACTTCAACGCCTTCCACAATATGCTCCCCTCTCGGAAGCTTGTCGATTTCATAGGAAAACTCTACATTTTTTTTGAAGCCGAATAGGAAAATCTGCTTCGTTCGATTTTTCGTTTTGATAACCATGGCGGGGTCCGCCCATTTTTCAATCGCAACGGTATACAACAAAGGGAAAGGAAACGTCCGCTCGAGCTTCACCGTAACGGCAAGCTTCCCGCCGCTCTCGATCGTTTTTGTACGGATGATACGCTCGGCTTTAATATTATTCATAGGATAGGCAAATAGAGAGATTGAATACAAGAGGAAAGGTGTCAGCATATAAAAGATCGTCCAGCTCACTTTGCCGCCTTGGAACATCGCGAAGACATAGACGGAAAAGAAGAGGCCGACTATGAAAACGAAGCGGCCTGTCATCGATAGCAATTCTTTCCCTTTGTTCATTTCGATCCGACCCGGTCAATCGGCACGCTCACCCTTGTGAGGATCCGTTCGACGATTTCAGTTGAGGTAATCCCTTCGTACTTCGCTTCCGACTTTAGGATAAGCCGATGGCCGAACACAAAAGGAGCCAAATATTTCACGTCGTCAGGCTTCACATACGTCCGTCCTTTAATGAGCGCGTACGCTTGGCATGATTTCATGAGCGCAAGCGACCCACGCGGACTGACTCCAAGATAGACGTGCGGATTATTGCGGGTTTCTGATGCACAGTCGACGATATACGTTTTGATCGTATGGTCGACATTCACTTCTTTCACCGCTTTTTGAAGCTCCGCCAATTCGTGAATCGTGAGGACGGTTTCCAGATGATCGATCGGCACCGATTTTTCCGCGCGGGATAGCACTTCAATTTCTTCCAACCTTTTTGGATATCCCATCTTCAGCTTGAAGAGGAACCGGTCCAATTGCGCTTCCGGCAAAGGGTATGTCCCTTCATATTCAATCGGGTTCTGGGTCGCCATGACGAAGAACGGCTGCGGAATTTGAATCGTTTCCCCATCCACAGTGACGGACGATTCTTCCATGCTCTCGAGTAAGGCGGCTTGCGTCTTTGGAGACGTCCGGTTGATTTCATCAGCCAAGACGATGTTTCCGACAATCGGACCCGGCCTGAACTCAAATTCCATTTCCTTCGGATTGTAAATTGATACGCCAAGGACGTCCGATGGCAGTAAATCCGGCGTGAACTGTATACGTTTGAAGGAGGCTCCAATCGATTTCGCCAGCGCCTTCACCATCATCGTTTTCCCGACGCCGGGCACGTCCTCCAATAGGACATGTCCGCCAGCAAGCAGGGCGGTGACACTCAATTCCGCAATATCCCGCTTGCCGATCATCACCTTATCTATATTCGCGAGAACTTTGTCGATCACTTGTGCATGTGTCATTGTCATTCTTTTTCCTCCCATTCCAGCTTCTCTCTATAACATGTCCGAAAATTTACAAAATGTAACTTTATAATACCGTAAAAATCACAGTTCTACAATAAGATGTAGAATTTCCAAGCTCGGTTATAGCGCAAAAAAACCGCCACCGAATCCAATTCGATGGCAGGTTCGTGTTCATTTCCAAAAATCGTCGAATATCGTGATCGGCAAATGACGTTTATGCGCCGATCTTTTATAATGCTTTTCAATCGTTTCAAGCGCGGCGTCTGAAACCGGCTTCCCTTCCAGGAAATCATCGATCTCATCATATGTGACGCCGAGTGCCACTTCGTCGGGCAATGCCGGCTTATCGTCTTCCAAATCCGCTGTCGGCACTTTCATATATAAATGCTCAGGAGATCCAAGTTCCTTCATCAATTGGCGACCTTGCCTCTTATTCAATCGGTAGATCGGCATGAGGTCGGCTGCGCCGTCTCCGAACTTCGTGTAAAAGCCGGTCAACGCCTCCGCAGCATGGTCGGTCCCGAGAACGACACAGCTATGCGCCGCTGCAATGGAGTATTGGACTTTCATCCGCTCCCGCGCTTTTTCATTCCCTTTCGTGTAATCGGAAATGGTGATGCCCGCCTTCAATAATGCCTGTTCGCTCGCATCAACCGCGGCTTTGATGTCGACCGTGTAGAGCAAGGCAGGTTTGATGAAATCAAGCGCGTCCTGCGCATCGTCTTCATCGAACTGCTTCCCATACGGAAGTCTGACGGCAATGAATTTATAGCGGTCCGTCTCGTTCTCTTCGTTCAACTCATCGACAGCAATCTGCGCAAGCCTTCCGACGAGCGATGAATCTTGCCCGCCCGATATGCCGAGGACGAAGCCGTTGACGAATGTATTTTTCATTGCATATTCCTTCATGAAATCAACCGATTTGCGGATTTCCTTCTGAGGGTCAATTGACGGCATGCTTTTCAGCTCCGCAATGACCTGTTCTTGAAAAGTCATTTTCCGCACCTCCTCATCTCATTGAAAACTCATCCACTTTGTCCTGCACTTCACGGATATTGCGCATTTTATTGTCCCAACATTTCTGGCTCAGGTCGACCGGATACTCCTCCGGATTCAAAGAGCGTTTATATTCATCCCATAGCAATTCCAAATTATCGTGGGCGAACTGGCGCATTTCATTCAACGTAGGATTTTTGTAGATCACGTTGCCGCCTTCGACGACCTTCGTATGCAGATTCACGGCATCGAAGTTCGTGACGAATTTGGAAATGAATGTGTGTACCGGATGGAACATTTTAATCCTTTTTTCAACTGTCGGGTCTTCATCGTGCATCGTAATGTAATCGCCTTCCGCTTTGCCGTTCTCCCGGTCGATGATGCGGTAGACCTTCTTCTGGCCAGGTGTCGTCACTTTTTCGACATTAGAAGAGATTTTGATCGTATCTTCCATTTCACCTTTTTCATTCTCAATTGAAACGATTTTATATACCGCGCCGAGAGCTGGTTGATCGTAAGCAGTGATCAGCTTCGTGCCGATCCCCCATACATCGACCTTCGCCCCTTGCGCTTTCAAGTTCAAGATCGTGTACTCGTCCAAGTCATTTGAGACGACGATTTTCGCATCGTGGAAACCGGCTGCATCAAGCATTTTTCGCGCTTCCTTCGAAAGGAACGCGATGTCGCCGCTGTCGAGGCGGATGCCGATGAAATTAATTTGATCGCCAAGCTCTTTCGCGACTTGGATAGCCGTTGGAATCCCGATTTTCAGCGTATTGTACGTATCTACGAGGAATACGCAGTCCTTATGCCGTCTGGCGTAAGAGTGGAACGCTTCGTATTCGCTTTGATACGCTTGAACCAATGAATGGGCATGCGTTCCCGCAACCGGAATGCCGAAGCGTTTGCCGGCACGTACATTGCTCGTCGCCTCGATGCCTCCGATGACTGCTGCGCGCGCTCCCCAAACTGCCGCGTCCATTTCTTGCGCTCGCCTACTTCCGAACTCCATGACAACTTGATCTTTGACGACTTGCTTAATGCGGCTCGCCTTCGTCGCGATGAGCGTCTGGAAATTGACGATATTGAGAAGCGCTGTCTCGATTAGCTGGGCTTCCGCTAACGTCGATTCCACTCGAAGAATCGGTTCGTTCGCAAATACAAGTTCCCCTTCCTTCATCGAATAAACATCGCCCGTGAAACGGATATCCTTCAAATAGGCGAGGAAGTCATCTTTGTAGCCGAGCTCCTCCTTCAAATAGGTCAAATCGCTTTCACTGAAATGGAAGTCCTTTAAATAATCGAGGATCCTCTCGAGCCCCGCAAAAATCGCATAGCCGTTCCCGAATGGCAAGCTTCTGAAGTATAGCTCAAATACCGCTTTCCGTTCATGGATCCCATCCGCCCAATATGATTCCATCATGTTGATTTGATAAAGATCTGTATGTAGTGCCAAACTGTCATCTGCATATTTCGAACTCATGCCAAATCTCCTTCTTCCGCATTCTTCTGATAGTTCCAGTATACACTATTTACCCTCAATTCGACGGAAAATAACATAATCAAACATCTCCGTAAACCTGTATAACTCGCTTCAATCCCCGAAAATTTCGGCTTCCTTCCACTTTCCGTACCGATAATAAAGAAAGGCGATCATGCTGCTAATGACAAAGCTGACGCCAATTCCGACGGCTATCCCCTTCTCTCCCATGAAGCCTGACAGGAAGTATGTGACGGGGTAACGCAATATCCAAAACGAGATGATATTGAGCACGAGCACTTGGAACATCGCCCCTGACGCCCTGACTGCCCCGTTCAACACGAAGTTGATGCCTAGGAAAGGATAGAAAAATGCAATCATCTTCAAATAGTCCGCCCCAAAACGGACGGCATCCGCATCACTTATGAAAAGGCGGATACCAGCCCCCGCAAAAGCGTAGACGATTCCCGCGATGGCGAACATGATGCCAAGGTTATAAAGAAAGCCGATGAATGTAATCTTGTGGACGCGGTTCCATTTTCCAGCCCCGATATTTTGCCCAGCCATACTATTCACTGCCGTTCCAATCGCTTGCGCCGGCAACATGATCACGCTATCGAGCCGCTGCGCAGCACCGTATCCTGCAACGACTGCCGGGCCGAAAGAAGCTACGACACTCATAATCGCCATGACGCCAGCTGAAATGACGCTCATTTGCAAGCCCGCTGGTATGCCCAATTTCAAAATAGCAAGCACTTCCCGCTTCGCCGGGATATGCGGCTTCGAAAACGGCACCAATTTCTTTCGGACGGAATAAATGGCGCCAGTCGCAAATGCGACTCCTTGGGACACGATCGTCGCTATCGCAGCTCCTTGGACGCCCCATCCGAAGACGGCGATGAAAATCGGATCTAGCACCGTATTCAATAGGACGGCGGTCAACACGAAATAGATCGGTGTCTTGGAATCGCCGACAGACCGGAACACTGTGTTGATGAAGTTGTAGCCGAACAGAAACAGGATTCCGAAAAAGTTGACACGCAAATAGGACGTCGCCATGTCAATCATCGACTCAGGAGTTCCAAGCAATGCTAAGATCGGCTTTGCTAAAAAGAAACCTGCAAAGCTTAAGACGACGGACATGATCGCAAGTAGAACGACGAAAGCGTTCAAATAATTGCGCAATCCCGTCTCGCTTCCCCTCCCCTTTTGCTGGGAGAGGATTGTGAGCGCCGCATTATTCAGGCCGATGACAAATGAGAGGACGGTGAAAACGACTGTGCCCGAAATCGCGACCGCTCCAAGCGCATCCGCACCAATCAGATTCCCGACCCATAGGCTGTCGATGAATTGATACGACACTTGCAAAAGGTTCGTTAAAATGATCGGAGCCGAATAGAAGATCAGCTGCTTCGCAAGCGGCCCTTCCGTAAAATCATATTGCTTCGCCACAGCGCTCCCTCCTTCATCCAAATAACTTCAATCCGACCGCCCCTCCGATAATCAAACAGAGGAAAAACATCCGTTTCCATCCGGCCGCTTCCTTGAAAAACATAATGCCCATCAGCACCGCACCCGCGGCACCGAGTCCCGTCCATATCGCATACGCCGTCCCCATCGGAATATCGCGCATCGCAAGTGACAAAAACCAAAAACCGACCGAAAATGTCACAATAATTAGCAACAGACGGGGCCACGACCTTTTCTGCAAATAAAGATTAATGGCCATGACACCGAAAATCTCACCTAAGCTGGCGATGACTAAATATACCCAAGCCATCTCAATCGCCCCCTTCCGCTGCTTCACCGGATTCGACCGTCGTCATTTTAATCCCAATGACCCCGATGATGATAATCGCGATGAAGATCACCTTTGCGATGGAAAACTCCGCATGGAAGAACAGGAAGTCTATAAGGACAATCGCCGCCGCACCCGAGCCGGTGAACACTGCATATACCGTCCCGGACGGAAGCGTCTCGCAAGCTTTAATAATTGCATAGAAACTGATGATAATGGCAACGACGGTCCACGTCCATTCGAGTGCCGTATCGGAGTACCGAAGTCCAATCACCCAGAATATCTCAACGATCGCCGCCAATAAAACATAAAGCCAAGCCAATGGAATCCTCCTCGTCTTTCAACATGCCTACATTATAGCAAAAGTCCCCAGAAATTTTTCCTCCGGAGAGGCTTGCAATCTAACAAGGAACATGATAACTTTAAATAAATCATTTTTCTAACAATTGCATATTTTGATTCTTATCAAGAGAGACGGAGGGATTGGCCCGATGAAGTCTCAGCAACCAGCCCGATATTGGTATGGTGCTAATTCCAAAAGGCGTGGAACGTCTCGAAGATAAGAAGATTGATTTCAACGATGTTGGAGGCCCTCTTCTTAATTGAAGAGGCCTCTTTTTTAATAGACAAAGGAGATGGGCAACTTGACAAAGCAAAGCATTAACACGAAATTGGTGCAACTAGGAAATCAGAGCGATCCGAGAACTGGGGCGGTCAACCCTCCCCTTCATTTTTCGACCGCCTACAAGCATGATGGATTAGGACTTTCCACGGGATATGACTATATACGAACGAAAAACCCGACCCGGACGGTTCTTGAGGAAGGCATCGCAAATTTAGAAAACGGCGACCGCGGTTACGCGTGTAGTTCGGGCATGGCGGCGATCCAGCTCGTCATGTCCCTGTTCAAATCGGGGGATGAACTGATCGCTCCCGACGACCTGTACGGCGGGACGTTCCGTTTGTTTGACCAATACGCCAATCTGTATAACATCCGGACCTCGTATACGTCTTTTGAAAACGTCGAGGAAGTAGAAAAGCTCATTACTGGAAAAACGAAAGCTATTTTCATCGAAACACCGACAAACCCGCTCATGCTGGAAATCGACATTGAAAAGTATGTGGAGCTCGCAAAAAAACACGACTTGCTCGTCATCGTCGATAATACGTTTTTGACTCCGTATTACCAACGCCCGATCGAGCTCGGGGCGGACATCGTCATCCATAGCGCGACGAAATATATCGGTGGCCATAATGACGTGCTTGCAGGGCTCGTCGTCGCAAAAGGAGAAGAATTGTGCAACCGTTTAGGAGAGAACCATAATGCGATCGGTGCAACGCTTTCGCCGTTCGATTCTTGGCTCGTCATCCGCGGGTTGAAGACATTGCATGTCCGAATGAAACAGCATGACGCCAACGCAAAGGAACTCGTCTCCTATTTGGAAAGCGAACCGCTCGTCGATGACGTACTCTATGCCGGAAAAGGCGGCATGATTTCATTCAGGGTGCGGGAAAGCGAATGGGTCGATCCGCTTTTGCAAAACTTACGGCTCATCACATTTGCCGAAAGTCTCGGTGGAGTCGAAAGCTTAATTACATATCCGACGACGCAAACCCATTCGGAAATTCCCGAGGAGGTGCGGGAAGAGCGCGGTGTCGATAGGCGTCTATTGCGCCTCTCTGTCGGATTGGAGGAAGCTGAGGACTTGATCGACGATCTTAAGCAAGCCCTCGCCATTGCCGCGGAGACGACAGCTGTGAGTCAGCAATAAAGAAAGGCCGTCTCGGTGAATGAGACGGCCTTATTTATTAGGAATTGATTTCAGCCAAAGCTTTTCTTTGCGAATAGAACGCGATGAAGTTGTTGACGACGTTATCTAAGAAGTCGATTGTCGCTTGGTCTGTCAATTGTCCCGCTTCATCCATCTTTTCATGGATGGAACCGATGTACACTTCATTATTCGGCAATAGTGCTGGAGAGAGCATCGGGTTCGTCAAGATTTCACGCAAGTGGATTTGCGCGCGGACACTTCCCAACACGCCCATTGAAGCGCCGATCATGAATGCAGGCTTGTCTTTAATTGCGAAATTGCTTCTAGAAAGCCAGTCGACAGCATTTTTCATTGCCCCTGGAATGGAGAAGTTGTATTCCGGAACTGCAAAAAGGACCGCATCCGAATCTCTCACATTATCCAAGAAATCCTTCACGTTTTCTGGCTGGTTGCTTTCTATATCAACGGAAAATATATCGACATCATTAATGAAAACAGGTGTAATATCGAGTTGACCCGCATATTTCTTCCTTAAATACTCAACCACTTTCAAGTTGTATGAAGTGGAGCTTGTACTGCCGATAATCGCTTTTACTGAAATTGTCATGATGGAGGACTCCTTTTCGTTTTTCTGCTTAGCATGACCTCACTATTGGAAGGTATGCATCTCCTAATGTAGACTCATCGATTATCTCACATTCAAGATATCTTTTTAAAAAATATGCTCAAACGAAAAGAACGTCCCCCATTTGCCTCAGGGGACGTTCCATTTATTAATTGAAGAAGCTGAAGAAAATCATCCAGAAAGGAACGGTTTTCCGCTCTTTCCGTTTCCGCTTGAGCGCTCTCTGCTCGAGTCGATACTGTTCGACTTCCTGTCGCATATCTTCCACTTGTCGTTGAACTACTTCTCTATCAATGAAATGCATAATTATTATTCTCCTCTTGGAGAGGAACCTAAAACAAGATTACAATCGGCGTTCACCTGTTGTGCCGCCATTTATGATATCTATCCATTTTGGAGATTCCCACTCCGTCAATTTTTTCGTAGTTTTTTGTTTAGTTCGTTCATGTTTTGCATATTGAATAATCATTTTGCTTTTCCTCCTTTGTTTTTTATTTGAATCAACTCAACTGCGGGCTGCTTCGCTACCCACTTTCCAGAGACTCCACCTTCAATACTTTCCGTTGTTGCCCTACATTCATCATCGGAAACACTCCTTTTCAATTTTTTATATGTTACACGCAAAGCGTGAAAACACCGAATTTTCCTTCAAATGAAGACACAAAAAAGCACACGCCTTTTGCATAAGCGTGTGCTCATATAAAAGAACGGCATACCATGCCATTCCTCGGTCTACAATTAGAAAGAGAGATTTGTCAGGCACGGACTCGATATGAAGTTTAGTTGGATAGCAATTGTGTTTTTCATGTTCCGTACCTCCTTTTGATAATTAGAATAACTTACTTATTGAGGATACCATTTCCATTAATTTATTGTCAATAGGGAATTTGAGAAAGATTCTCTTTTTTATTTATTTCATTACTGTAAGGATGGCAAGTGCTTCATGTAATAGTGTATGATATTCATAAGAACTGCTTCAAGAAATGAAGGAGGACCCCCATTATGAACGAAGCGAAATTGCAAAAAGAAGCGATGCACGTATTGAAGCTGACGAGCAGAACCTTTTATATACCGATTAAAATGCTGAATCCCACTTTGCGGAAGACAGTCGGCTCCGCTTATTTATGCATGCGTGCGATTGATGAGATAGAGGATCATGAAGAACTGCACCCGGAAAGCAAGCAGCATCTGCTGAAGTCGACGAGCAAACTGCTGGAAAATGACTTCTTTGACGTTGCCGCTTATCGTGCTCTCCTAAAGCCATATGAAAACCTTTTGCCTGAAGTGACATTGCGCCTCGGAGATTGGCTCGCCGTATGCCCGGAAGGTATTGTCGCCAAAGTGAAAGAGTCGACGAGCATAATGGCGGACGGAATGGCAAAATGGGTCGGCAAGAATTTCTTGATTCAAACGAAAGAGGATTTAGACGACTATACATATTATGTAGCGGGTCTCGTTGGTGTGATGCTTTCCGATATTTGGGAACAGTATGACGGTACAAAGACAGATCGGGACTTGGCGATCGGTTATGGTCGCGGATTGCAGGCGGTGAACATGCTGCGCAATCAAGATGAAGATGCGGAGCGCGGCGTCCGTTTCTTGCCGGATGGCTGGGACAGAAATGACCTGTTCGGCTACGCAGAGACGAATTTGAAAAAAGCCGATGAGTATATCGAGTCGATTTCAAATAAAAACATCCTCCTGTTCTGCAAAATCCCCCTTGCCCTTGCAAAGCGGACGATCAACGCATTGCAAGTCGGCCAGGAGAAGATGAACCGTGCAGAAGTCGAATCGACCGTGGAAGCGATTTTGAAGGAAGTGTGAAATTACTTTAAATCAACAATAAAAGGCTGTTGCAGATCATCAGTTTTTACTGACGATCTGAAACAGCCTCATTTTTTATTTTGCGGATTTTGTTTATGTTCATTTGATGAATTTTCTTTTTGTTGTTTGGCAGGTGGACCTTGATTGTCCTTTACTTGTTTATCTATGGATGACGAATGTGGTGGTGGTCCTTGCTCATCCGCGTGAGGAGGCGTACCATGTTGATTTGCATGAGGGGGCGCATTCTCACTTCGCCCTTTGCTCGGGCTCTTTTCAAGTTTTTCAGTTAGCGGTCCTTGATGATTCCCAGATCTATTTGAACGTTCCTTCTCATTTTCCTTCTCAATCCTCTTTTGCTGAGGTGGACTAGGAGGAACGATTTCCTTCTTCGGTTTTTGCTCCGGTACAGGCTTTGTTTCAATCTGCTCTGTACTGTCGGCAGGTTTCTTCTCAATCTCTATTGATTTTAATTGGTGAATCGACATTTTTTTCTTATTCGCCACTTTTCTTTCTTCCGGCGTACTTTCCTCAATTTGCATGTTCAGTTCGTCATGATTTCCACGAACTTCCCGCACTGCGTCACCAATCATCTGTCGTGTCTCCAGTTCGCTTCCGCGGGTCGGATAGATTGTCGTAATGATGATTTTCTTGTCGTGAACGGATAATTGCAATACAGCCATGTCCAGCACGTTGAGGATAGGATGGCCTTTCCATCCGTCCAGGTGCTCCAGCTCGCTCTGCATTTCATTCAAATAACGCAAGGAGATGACATTTCCTTCCCGGTTCACTCCAAATTCCATCGCCGTCCCAGCATCCAGTTGGACATACGCCATCACTT
Source organism: Sporosarcina pasadenensis (assembly GCF_047228845.1). Lineage (NCBI taxonomy): Bacteria > Bacillati > Bacillota > Bacilli > Caryophanales > Caryophanaceae > Sporosarcina > Sporosarcina pasadenensis. Next base: position 175,976 of record NZ_JBFEGM010000008.1, on the reverse strand, counting down.
TTTCATTCAAAGGATTCAATGACGACAAGATGATAAACAGAAGGGCTGCAGCGACGAAAACGGCTCCGACGAACCGCGATTTCGCTTTTCTTCCCGCAATAAAAGACGAAGCAACGAGTGTGAAGTCGGCTTCCTCCCCAATTGCGGGCGGATTCCCGATCGGGACTCCACGCAAAAATTCGCCTTTCTCCGTTAGGAACACCATATATTTATTTTTCTTTTCACAAACAATGCCTCTATATGTCCGCATCATATGAGTTCCCCTTTTACGTATTCCTTTATGTATGTAAAATCGTTGTTCAATAGCAACGTAACTGCAATAATATATTTCCGATGCCGCTCGATCGTCTTCCTCGAGACTTCAACAATATGTTCCAACTGCTTCATTGGCAGTCTTTTATTTTCCAAGAGGTGCTCATAAAACTCGGGAGTCTCTGCCATGATTTGCGCAATTTGAAAAGCGGTCTTTCGGGAATCGGCATGTTTCGGTGAAACTTCAGCAAGTTCACGGAATGACAAGCCGTATTCCTGCAGCAACGTGGCGTATTCCGCCATCTCTTCCCGTCGTTCCTCAGCCCGGCGTTCTTCTGAATAAGAGAAGATGGATGATTCGTCGAAGGCGTATTCACGGGGCTTCGCATCTACGTCATCGTCTATGGTTAAAAGGACGTTTGCCGTTCGTACCGCTTCTTTTCGTATATGATCGATCAGCCGTCGCTTCATGATCAAATGGGCAAATGTCTGCAGCGACGCGTTTTCTTCCGGTTTGTATTTCAAAACCGCTTCGTGAAATCCGACCATCGCAATACTGAATTCCTCATCGCTATCGTCAATGAATCGATTGCATACGAAAGAAGCCGTTTTTTTCATGAACGGAGTAAATGCGATGAGAAGTTCGTTCATGACCTCCTCATCGCCACTCTTCGCCTTCCATACAAGCTCATTCAATTGTGTATCAGACTTCTTGTTGAAAATCCCTTGTATGATGGACAAAAGCATCAATAACCCTCCGTTCCCATCAATTCCGACTTTTGATTGTAAGTGGGGCAACGGAAAATGGAAAGCGTTAAACTATGGTAAATTAGTTTTTCTTCTCTTTTTTCTCTTGTTTTTGCTGTTCCTTTGCAGCTTTACGCTCTGCCTTCAATGCTTCGCGCTCCGCTTTTTGGGCAGCTTTCAATTCTTCTTTTTGTTGCTTGTGTTTTGCATTCAATTCAGCTTGTGGATTTTTCTCTTTCACTTTAGCCGGCTTCTCTTCTTTTACAGGTGCTTCCTCTTTCACTGGCGTTTCAACTTTTGCCGTATCTTCAGTGTCCGGTGCTTCTTCCTTAATTTCCTCTTCAGGAGTTTCCGCTACAGGCTGCTTGCTTTCCCATTTTGCAATGGAGCGCTCCATATTACGTTTGATGGCCGCCTTTGCAGTTGGACTTCCAGCTTGCTCATATGCTTTCGCTAGCGCAGCAAGATTTCCTGCTGTATAGCCTTCTGGAATTTCAGGGAGTTCGTTTTCAGTCGCTTCTTCTTTGCCTGATACTTCTGCTCCATCTTCTTTATCTGTTTCCGTTTTAGGATCAGTGATGTTATTTGTTTCTGTGTCAGCGTCTTTGTTTGCATCTGTTTCTGTGTCAGTTGTTTCTACGACTTCCTTAACCGGTTCGACAACCACTTCTAGATTTTGTAATGATTCTTCTTTGCTTGGAGTGGTAAGGTCGCGAACGATTCCATTATCTGCTAGCGCATAGCCTGTCCCACTTACTGTCAATCCTGCGATAAGTAATGCTGCTCCGGTCTTCTTCCATGTGTTTTTCATGAATAAATCACCTCGTCAATTTTTTGCCCTATTGTCGGACATACTAGTTATTCGAAGGTTCTTGTCGATTTATGGGGGTCGGCTTAAAAAATTGTGAGATTACCAGTTTGCACATGAAAATTCATCATTAGGAAAGACTATTGCATTGAATGAAGAAGGAGGAATAAACATGCCTAGACCATTACCGAATGATTCTGCGGATAATGTCGACCGATTGAAGAAAACGATCAGCAATATGGAAGCGGCGAATGAAGCAGCGAAAACTGCTGAAGGCGCAGAGCTTGCTACAATTAAGGAAAAGAATGAACGCCGTAAAGAAGCTATTGAAGGTTTAGAAGAGGAGATCAACCAAGAAAATAAATCACGGATTAACGGCTACATTTAAAAAAGGCACCCGGACGATAAATTCGCCGGGTGCCTTCCCTATCATCAAAACATTTTCGTCGTCCAATTCTCACCATTCCATACATCCGTTACGACACCCTCATAGAAATCAGGTTCATGCGAGATGAGTAGAACGCTTCCCTTGTACTCCTTCAACGCGCGTTTCAATTCCGCTTTCGCATCGACATCTAGGTGGTTCGTCGGTTCGTCGAGTACGAGCAAATTCGTTTCCCGGTTGATGAGTTTACAGAGACGGACTTTTGCCCGCTCGCCTCCACTCAGCACTTTCACCTTGCTCTCAATATGCTTCGTCGTCAAACCACATCGCGCCAACGCCGCACGCACTTCATACTGTGTGAAATGCGGGAACTCGTCCCACACTTCCTCCAAGCAAGTGCGATTCGATTCCGTCTTCATCTCCTGCTCGAAGTAGCCAATTTCTAGATGATCTCCGAGTTCTACAGAGCCTGCAAGTGATGGAATTTCCCCGAGGATGCTTTTCAGCAGCGTCGTCTTCCCGATTCCATTTGCTCCGGAAAGTGCAATCTTTTGGCCACGCTCCATCGTCAAATCGAGCTCTCTCGACAGCGGCTCATCATACCCGATGACGAGGCCTTTCGTTTCAAATAAATAACGACCCGGCGTTCTAGCTAGCTTGAAATCGAACTGCGGCTTCGGCTTTTCAGCATCGAGTTCAATGATGTCCATCTTATCAAGCTTCTTCTGGCGGGACATCGCCATCCGGCTCGTTGCCGCATTCGCTTTATTGCGCGCAACGAAATCTTTCAAATTGGCGATTTCCTTTTGCTGCTTTTTAAACGCTGCTTCCATCTGCTGCTTCTTCATTTCATGGACACGCAAAAACTCATCATAGTCCCCTGCGTAGCGCGTGATCTGCTGGTTCTCCATATGGTAGATCAAGTTTATGACACTGTTCAAGAATGGAATATCATGCGAAATGAGGATGAACGCATTCTCATAGTTCTGCAAGTAATTGCGCAGCCATTCGATATGCGCAACATCCAAATAGTTCGTCGGCTCATCAAGAAGGAGGATATCCGGCTTTTCAAGCAACAGCTTGCCGAGCAATACTTTCGTCCGCTGTCCGCCGCTCAAATCATTGACGTCACGCTCTAGCCCGAATTCATCCAAACCGAGCCCGTTCGCCACTTCATCGACTTTCGAATCAATAATATAAAAGTCTTTGTTCGTCAGCTCGTCCTGCATCTGACCTGTTTCCTCAAGCAGCTTCTCGAGTTCATCCGCATCGACTTCCCCCATCTTCGCGAATAAGGCGTTCATCTCCGCTTCAAGATCGTACAGATATTGAAACGCTGTCCTGAGCACATCACGGATGCTCATCCCTTGCTGAAGCACGACATGCTGATCCAAATAGCCAACCCGCACCCGCTTCGCCCAAGCGACTGTTCCCGCATCCGGCTCAAGCTTCCGAGTGATGATGTTCATGAATGTGGATTTCCCTTCCCCATTCGCACCGATCAGCCCGATATGCTCCCCTTGCAATAAACGGAACGACACATCATCGAAAATCGCCCGATCACCGAACCCATGACTCAAATTTGATACTGTCAATAAACTCATATGTTGTACACCTTTTCCTTCTGTCAGAATAAAATCCTATCGCGCATAAAACAGTCCAGATACGCATAAATCTTGGTAAACACGCATAAAGCCGTTGAAACACTCATAAAACCTTCAAAAAGCGCATAAAACGCAAAATTAACGCATAAACGCTCGCATTTGCGCATAACTCATTTCAAACGCGCATATGTCCTTCATTATATAGCGATTTCCCGCATGAAGATAGAGAGTTTCCAAAGTTTTTTCATCGTCAAATGGCATGCAGCACACGCAACGCGTCGAGAACGCTATGTAGGAAATCTGGTATTTCCCGCATATTCTCCTCATTAATCTTCGTCCTGAATTTCACTTCGATATTATTCAAGTAACCGGAATCATCCCCTCCGTACATGAAACTCAACGTCTGAACGACGAGCACTTCATTTTCCCAAATGGCACGTAACGACTCTTCGATAAGCGGGCACTGCTCCGTTTCATGTTGAATGCGCTTTTGAAAGTGCACTGTCAATGTACAGCCGGCATTGCCCCCGGGCGTTTCCAATATTTCATCCGCTAAATCTTGTAAGGATGCCTTCAAAATGATTTCTGCTGACACATCCTCTAGATGATAAAGAGTAAATTGAACAGCGAATCTCCTCGCAAGAATGGCTAAATCCATTTGATCTACTCGGTTCATGATCCTTATTTCACGTTCAATCGTATCTAGATCATACACCCGATTTTCAAATGCCACTTTCAGATTTTCAAAAACTGTCGGATCGTACATATCGGTTCCTCCAAAATAAATAATCGGTACTTTCTATGTAACCATAGTGGATAAGGAAAAGGAAATTGTTCTTGATATATTTGCCGAGCCATGTTAGATTGGTGAATGGAAAATTTCATACGATTATTATATATGTATAACCTCAATAATACGGTTTGAGGGTCTCTACCAGGAACCATTAACTCCTGACTACAAAGGAAACAAACTTTGTAGTCGGGATTTTTCATTTTCCGATAATTATTTCGCATAGAAGGTTCACACTATAAATAGACCAACAGGAGGAGTTCCCATGGACTTTAGAGTTTTCATCATTGCCATATCAACGATTATAGTCGGTCTCGTTGAATTGATCGTCGGCGGGATTTTGCCGATTATTGCAGATGACTTGAACATTTCAATCGGGACGGCTGGGCAGCTCATAACTGTTTACGCGCTCGTGTTTGCCATCGCCGGTCCGGTTTTATTATCTTTGACCGCGAAAGTTGAGAGGAAAAAGCTTTATTTACTATCAATGGCAGTCTTTTTTGCCGGCAATATAGTGACTTATCTCAGCCCAACTTTCACATTTCTCATGATTGCCCGCATTATCACTGCGCTGAGTGCAGCGCTTCTCATCGTGCTTTCCTTAACGATTACCGCGCGGATTGTCGACGCACCTTACCGTGCGAAAGCGCTCGGTTATATTTTCATGGGGCTTAGCTCTTCCCTCGTATTAGGTGTGCCGCTCGGTATTCTCGTTACGAATGCGTTCGGCTGGCGCAGCGTCTTTTTAGGGATCGCTGTTCTTTCGATCGGTGCTTTCATTCTTGTCACCATATTCCTTGAGAAAATGGAGAAGGGGGATGTTCTACCGCTTTCCGCGCAAATCAAAGCGCTTGCGAATAAAAAAATCGTCCTTGCCCACTTGGCGATGATGTTCATGTTGGCTGGCCATTACACGGTTTATGCCTACCTCACACCATTTTTGGAAGAGAATTTGCATCTGAACCAATATTGGATCAGTGTGAGCTATTTCTTATTCGGGATTTCGGCCGTAGCCGGCGGGGCATTCGGAGGCAACCTTGCAAACTGGATCGGATCAAAGAAAAGCATCCTCATTATTATTGGCGCTTTCGCTTTAAGTCTATTCGCATTGCCGTACTCGACATTTTCTTTTCCGTTCTTCCTTGTCGTCATGATGATTTGGGGCGCATTAAGCTGGGCACTTGCACCGCCGCTGCAGGATTACGTCATCCAGGCGGACCCTGTTTCGTCTGATATCAATCAGAGCTTCAATAATTCCGCTATACAGGTCGGGATTGCAGTGGGCTCGGGAATTGGCGGAATCGTATTGGGGCATACCGATTCGGTCACAAGTATGCCAACTGTCGGTAGTGGAGTAGTTGTCATCTCGTTCCTATGCGCAGCCATTTCTTTATCACTTGCTACGAGCAAGGCTAGGCGCATGCGGGAAGCAAAGGCGGATTCGTAAGTACAGGGGACCTCTACTAGATAGGGGTCCTTTTTTTATTGCAAAAAACGGAACCCGGTAACAGGTTCCGTTACGATCGATTTCATTCTCCCAACAAATAAGTTAGATCTATCATCCCATCAATATCGCTGCTCGTTACATATCCCGCTTCCTTGCTAATATCCGCCATCTCCTGGATGACTTGCTCGTTCACCTCTGTCGTCACTTCAAGCTTAGCAAATGCCGCAGCTGTTTCTTCTTCGTTTATTTCCTTGCCAGTCAATTCTTGAATATGTTTGATGACTAATTTTTGCGCTTCTTCCGGTTTTTGTTGGATGAACTCAACTGCACGTTTATGGGCGTTCAAATACGCTTTTGCAAACTCTTTGTTCTTCAAGAACTCGTCGCTTGCTGCAACGACTGTGTTTGTCGATTCCTTCCCCCATGCAAATTCATCCCAGTCGAGGATCAGCTTGCCGTTTGCCTGCGTTTCGAGGATATTTCCCCACGGTTCTTGCGTCGCCGCAGCATCCACGGAATTTTGGACGAATAGTGTAGCGGTATCTGCCGGGGCCGCTGCGAATAATTCGACCGTGCCGCCATTCGATGTTGTTTCGAGATTTACTTCTTTCAATGCTTTACGGAGCATGACGTCCTGTGTACTTCCGATGACCGGGATGGCGACTTTTTTGCCATCGAGATCGGCAAGCTTTGAAACGCCGCCACCTTCACTCGCGACTAGCACTGCTCCTCCATTTACCGCGCCAGATATCAAGCGGAACGTCGGGTTTTTCACGTAGAAGTTCAGCAATGGACCAGGTCCAACTGTACCGACGTCAATCGATTTCGTCGTCATCGCCTCCATGAACAGACCACCGTTGCTTACGGTCTTCGTTTCGATTTTTACGTCATCCCCAAACTCTTCTTCAAAGTAGCCGTTTTCAAGGGCGACAATCGTGGCGATATGCGTCAAATTCGGGAAGTACCCGATTTTCACCGACTTGCCGCCTGACGAGGAAGATCCGCAAGCAGATAGGATCCCCACTACTAAAACCGTTAACAACGTCAAAATCAATGACTTCTTCATTATCCATTTCTCCTTTATATGCGGATCATGCGAGACCCCATTTTTTCTGAACAGAACGCTCCAAACGTAAAAACACGACATTATCCATAATCGTCCCGATCACCGCGATAATGATCATGACTGATATGACAAGATCCATTTGACCGAGGGATCGACCCGTTTCAAGCAGTTGCCCTAGCCCTCCGCCCGAGCCAAGCAATTCCCCTGCCATTAACGCCCTCCATGAAAATGCCCAAGCGATGCGGAGTCCCGATAACAATTGCGGGACGGACGCCGGCAAGATGACGGTGCGAATGAAATGGACCCCCGATGAGCCGAATGTTTTGGCGACCCGTTGGTACAACGTCGGCACGTTCCGGAAGCCGCTCGTCGCACTGACGGTCATCGTCCATGTCGCACCGATCGTGACGATGAATAGGATTGAGAAATCATTTAATCCAAACCAAATGATCGCGAGCGGAAACCAGACGATGCTCGGAATGGATTGCAACGCGGTGACGAGAAAGCCGAGTGTATCCTCGACCAACTTATAGCGCCAAATGAGGTAGCCCATGATGACGCCTAAGACAATTGCGATTGCAAATCCGATCAACAAGCGGCTCATGCTTTTGCCGATCGCCGCTACTATCTGCCCGTTCACGAGACCGTTGAAAAGCGTCTCCAACACTTGTGTCAAACGGGGAAACATGAAATCCGGCAATACCGAAAGTCTAGATGTGACTTCCCATATCACCGCTATCATTGCGATGAAGATGATTCGTCTTAAAGCTGTAGTCATCACCCATTTCCTCCTTCAACACCTTCTCAATTTCCTCTTCCAAAATGGCTAAAATCCGCTGTTCCGTATGCAATGTCACACTATCGGGCAGTACGCCGTCCGTCGATGTCGGAACAGGTATGATTTCTTTCACTTTACCGGGACGTGTGCCGAACACAATCACTCTTTCCGATAGCAAAACGGCTTCCCGGATATTGTGCGTCACGAAGAAAATCGTCACTTTCGTCTTCTTCCATATGTCGATCAATTCTTTATGCAGCACCATTCTCGTCTGTTCATCGAGCGCGGAGAAAGGTTCATCCATCAATAAAATATCCGGTTCCATCACTAACGCTCTTGCAATCGAAACCCTTTGCTTCATTCCGCCCGAAAGTTGATGCGGATACGAATGGATATAGTTGCTCAGGTGGACCATCTTCAACATGTCAATCGCTTTCGCCTCGGCTTCCTGTTTCGGCATCCTCTTCAGCAGCAGGCCATACTTCACATTTTCCAATACGGTTAACCATGGGAATAATCCGGCCTCTTGGAAAACGACGACACGGTCGGGACCAGGCTTCTTCACTTCATTCCCGGCAATGCGGATGCTGCCTTTATCCGCCTTCACCAACCCTGCAATCATATAGAGGAGCGTCGATTTGCCGCACCCCGATGGTCCAACAATGGAGACGAAGCTTCCTTTCTCCATTTCGATATCAATGTGTTCGAGCACTTGGATTTGCTCTTTTCTTTCATTGAGAAAACTCTTCTCAATTCCATCGATCGTTACATACATTTCTTAGCACCTCGACTTTCCGTATTCGTTTAGTCGGAATTAATGTTATGAAAAGGGAGAGGACATATATTCCTCTCCTTTAGAAATCGAATAAATCACTCGACAAATAGCGTTCACCATTATCAGGTGCAATACAGACGACCGTGTCATCCGGTGTCAATCGTTTCGCCACTTGCATCGCAGCATAGACGGAAGCTCCCCCGCTTGGACCGAGCAACAAGCCTTCACGCGCAGCCAAATCACGGACTGTTTGGTAAGCATCCTCGTCTTCAATCTTAAAAATCTCATTGTATATGGATGTGTTCAAGATTGAAGGAATGAATCCGGGACTCGTTCCGACAAGCTTATGCTTCCCGGGCTTCCCGCCGGATAGGACGGGAGATCCCGCCGGTTCCGCTACATGTACCGTAATAGTACTGTCGTATTCCTTCAGATATTCGCCCGTTCCCGTAACGGTGCCGCCCGTACCCGCCGTACAAACGAATGCTGTCAGTTTGCGGTCCAACGATTCCATCGCCCGGATAATTTCAGGTCCAGTCGTATGCCGGTGAATTTCCGGGTTCGCCTCATTTTCAAATTGCATCGGAATGAAGCTATTCGGAATTCCCGCTGCAATCTCCTCTGCTTTTTGAATGGCACCCGGCATTTTTAATTCACTAGGCGTCAGCACGACCGTTGCACCGTATGCTTTTAATATATTGATCCGCTCAAGTGTGGAGGAGTCCGGCATGATGATAATCGTCTTATACCCTCTTGCAGCGGCATTCATCGCGATTCCGATCCCTGTATTTCCGGATGTCGGTTCAATGATCGTATCCCCTGGTTGTAATAAACCAGCTTTTTCTGCTTCGATTATCATATTGTATGCCGCCCGGTCCTTAACGCTTCTGCTCGGATTGAAATATTCAAGCTTCACATACACGTCAGCACCTTGCGGATCGGGAAGCCGATTCAACCTCACTAAAGGCGTCTCACCAATCAATTCGGCTATATTATTCACTACACGCAAACCGTTCAGCTCCTTCGCGTTTCTTAGTTTAAATGATTATAGCAGATTAATCCCTATAATGCATAGTAATTTAGTAGGTTTTGATTCACAAGACCTTCCCCTCAATAGTCGAATATGATAATTAAAAAGGGGGGTCGCAGCATGGCTGTTATCCGGACAGACAAGTGGATTGCGGAATCTCAAGGAGACCCTGTCAAAGTATGCAAGTATTTGATTAAACACTTCCCCACTGCTTCCGCTGCAGAAATCCATCATCACTTAACGATGTTCGGCATGTATATGAGTGCAAAGCAAGGAAGAGAACTCGGTAAAAAGTTATACGCAAAAAATGTATGGGAAATCGCAGCAAAGGAAATGGAGCTTTTGCGAAGTGAATGGAACGGTCCTTCTGTCCCCATCTTTATTTTCCCATCGGATATCGCGAATAAAGACTTGATGCTTGAATTCAATGGTAAATCGGGATTATCGTATACTGATAAGTTATTTTTATTCATTTGCCCTACCAATACGGAAACTGAAATTAGGGCGTTACTGACGCATGAATACAACCATGTATGCCGGCTGAACAAATATCCGAAACGGGAACGGGAGTACACACTGTTAGATACGGTCATCCTTGAAGGGTTGGCGGAAATGGCTGTCGAGGAAAGATTCGGCAAGGCCTCCACTTCATTATGGACCTCACTTTATTCCGACAAACAGTTGGCTAGATTATGGAAGGAATTCGTCTATCCAAATCGGAATCACGCGAAAGAGAGCGATGTCCATCAAGAAGTGCTGTATGGCTTGGGTCAATATCCACATATGGCCGGTTACACTGTCGGCTATTACTTAGTCCGGAGCTTCTTGGAGGGTACAGACTTTCATTCAGAGGACTTATTGGCAAGACCCTCATCGGAGATTGCTCGACTATCGTAGTTGAACCGGGTACTGCTCTAAACGAATGCATCAAGTGTGTTTGTCCCCTATGATGAAAAGTCCCTTACATATAATGTTATATATTCATGTGAGATGGGGTGACAACACGATGTCAGTTCAGAATTATCATTCTTTGTGCAATAAGCATATTGGAAGAGCCGTCGTCATCGGAACTCGGGATGGACAATTCCATAGGGGGATCATTAGAGGAGTCGGGGGCAATCGAGTTTTTTTAGAACCATTTGGTCGGAGGAATTTGGGCGGTTTCGGATACGGATTTAGAGGCGGATTTGGCTTTGGGGGACGTGCATTTGCTTTTGGTGCAGGCATTGCACTTGGCTCGATCGTAACTTTCGCTTTGCTCCCCTTCTTTTTCTTCTAAAAGCGATAGTAATCAGAACAAAAAAAGAAGGTCTCTCGATAAAATGAGAGACCTTCTTTTTTTATTTCATCATACAATTTCCGGTTTTGCTTCCATTTCAGGGACAGGTTCCACAAGTGCATATCTCTCCCACGCCCTGCTTTTCCAGCGAAGCGACATGACGATCGCGCGCACCCATTCGTCCAAGATGACGGCAAGCCAGACGCCGACTAGCCCGAGGTCGAGTACGAACACAAGGTAATAGCCGAGCGGGAGACTCATCATGACCATCGAGATGGCCCCCATGAGAACGGGGAATCTCGCGTCGCCCGATGCACGGAGCGAATTGATGATGACCATGTTGAACGTCCGTCCTGTTTCGAGCAAACACGATAACAATAAGACGGATGCACCGAGCTCGATGATCTGCTCGTTTTCTGTAAAGAGGCGCATGAGCGGATAGCGGAACGTCATGACGAGCGCCACCAACACGACCGTGAAGACGAGCGCACGTTTCAATGATGCCCAAACTTGCCGGTACACTTCATCCTTCTCCCCGCTTCCGACGAGACGACCGACGATAATCGACGTCCCAAGCCCGATTGCTAGCGCGAACAAATAGCTGAACATTGAAATGTTCGTCGCATATTGTCTCGCGGCGAGCGCTTCCGTACCTAAGAACGTGACATAGTATAGGAAGACGATTTGGCACGCCTGGTAAAGGATCTGCTCGAAAGCAGAAGGCAGCCCGATGTTGAGGATCTTTTTAATGTAGTCCTTCGACCACGTAATGTAATACCGAAATTCGATGCGGTATTCAAGCACCTTGTACAGCAGCCATATAAAGACGAACATCGCGATCAGCCGGCTCCCGACCGATGAAATCGCCGCCCCTTGCACGCCTAACGCCGGCATGCCGAACTTCCCGAAGATGAGCGCATAGTTTCCGACGACATGGATGATGTTCATACCAAGTGACACAAACATCGTCTGCTTCGTGAACCCGTGCACACGGATGACCGCGGCGAGTGAATTGATGATTGCTTGGAGGAAAATCCCTCCGCCGACGATGATCAAATACGCTTCCGCATGTGCGAGGACATCCCCTTGCAAATTCATCGCATTCATCATGCGGCTCGTGAATAGGATGAACACGCCGCTTATTCCAAGCCCGACTAATAGATTCAAAGAGACGGCGAGCGCCGAAATCTTTGACGCTTCAATATATCTCCTCGAACCTAAATATTGCGAAACAACGATAGCAGCCCCGTTTCCGACGACCTCAAGAACGAGTATGGCGATCATCACGTATTGATTCGCCGCTCCAACCCCTGATACCGCATCGTCAGACAGCGCACTCAACATGAACGTATCCGCCAACCCCATCAACATGAACAAAAATAACTCAAGAAAAATCGGCCACGTCAGATGAAACAAATTCAGTTTCTTCCCCGGGCCGTTGGCTGCAACTGCTGCCATCTATATATCGCCTTCATTTCTATTTAAGATATTCAAAACAGGAAATAGCTTACCATAGAAATCGGTGAGTCTACAACGAGTTTGCTTGAAAATTTTTCAATATTTTTTGGTACTGTTTTCCATTATGGAGTACGAATTGTGTCGAATCTTTTTTATCGGCATCTTGGGAAAATTGAGTTATTATTAAATTGAGGAGTTGAAAAAGTGAAACAGATTTCAGATGAACTAATTAGCTGCATCAATCAACTGACCAAAGAAAATGTTGCGGAAACAAGGGAACGGGTCAATAAGTTATTTGATTTCATCGAACTGTCTCAAGCGTTATGGGGTTCCATTCCTTCATTCAACGTTCCGGAAGAGCCTAAAAAGGAACCGGATGAAGCCCTCAAGTTGAGCAATGAAACATCTCAGAGGATGATTGTAACAAGCAGTTGCGATTCTACCAATCTGGGAACTCCAATGGAAAGAAAATTGAAGGGCGGAATATTAAAAGGAAAGCATGGGGATATATACGTCCCTGAAAAAATTGTCCGGATGCACGGCTTTGAACATGGGGATTATATTGAAGCGATTGGGGATCATCTGAAAGATCTGGTGTTCATAAAAAGAAAAAGCAGTGTAACCAAACATGAGAGCAATCGGATTGAAATCGATTATTGTGTCATCACAAAGACTTCAGATGGATTATTAGTGGCAGATCAAATGATCAAAGAAGGGAAACTAACGAGAATTAAATTGGATGGGGAGTCCCCTTATCAATTTTTAATTAGCCAAAGAGATATTGATACTTATAGTTTACGAGACGGCAGCGTCGTGGCAATCGCTTATCATGAAACGGACCCCCTCTCCTTTCGTGTCGTCTGGTGTTATCCGGAACGGACGGGTGAACTCGCAAGACCAGACCCGAAGCCGTCCAGTTATTACAAAGATAGTTCAGTGAAAAAGGAAAGCCTATGGACTGATATTGAGTTAAACCTATTAAAAAACAAAAAGATTGTCATTATCGGAGCTGATTTCCGAAGTGCGGATTTCATGCCACTGGCGGAAAGCGGCAACTTTTCATTAGATATTTTTAGTGGAGATGAAAGCAAGACCCGTATCAAAGCAGCTGTTAAAAATACGGATTTAATTATATCTGCAAGTGAGCATTCATCCCATCGAAGCAGCGGATTAGCGAAGGAATGTGCGAAGAAGTACAAAATCCCATTCCGCGCAGCACCTACGAGTCAATCGTCGATTAAAAGAGCGATGATTCATGGAATCAAGGAATCGTATATACCTTTTCATTCATTTTTCTAAAGAGAGTGCTGGGAACCGGAACGGCCGGTTTCCAGCGCTTTTTTTATTGATGAGTGATCATATATCGTGGCTAGTGATCATATATCACGGCAAGTGATCATATATCACGGCAAGTGATCATATATCCGTACAAGTGATCATATATCCGTGCAAGTGATCATATATCCGTACAAGCGATCATAAAACTCCACTAATGATCATATGCATCCACAAGTGATCATAAATCGTGACATTCATGCAAAAAACTCTCCGCGTAAAGCGGAGAGCTCATTATAAAAGTTTTGCGCGAGTTTGCTTATGTTATAGCGCAAGCTCAAAGAGTTATGCTCATTCCGGGGCTTCCTGCTCCTCCGAACCGCTCAAGACAACAGCTTGCTTCTCCTCATTCGGCTCGTCGCTGCCGCGATAGCGTTTATACGGCAGGACATTCCACGTCCGATAATCGAAATCGGCAGCGCGGAGCACTTTCGGAATATCGCCAAGGATCTTCTTCGCCACTTCCAATTCCCGCAGCGCTTCCTCTTTATCCTGATACATGAATTCATCCGAAGCGGTCGCCGGTGCCTGCTTCACTTTCTCCTCCAGGTCCTGGATGACCATTTGCTGCTGCGTTTGCAACGACTCTCTCGCATCCATTACCCATTCCGGCTGCATGCCGCGATTCGTATCTCCCACACTCGTATACTCCTCGAATACCTCCCGGTAGATCCGGTCGGCATTCGCACGGACATCCAAATTCACCATTTCGAGATCGTCATTCGTCAAATCATCCACGGTCAATGGTGTAACCCGCTTCCGTCCTCCGAGTCTCGTCCGCTCCAAATAGAACGGGAACATGCTCTTCACGATCTTCCCTACAGGCGAGATAGCGCTTCCAAATTCATCCAGACCTTTCGGTTGAACGCCTTGGATCGCAATCCTTGCCGATTCCGGGCGGACGATTTCCTTTGGCGGCATAATGCCGTGGCGGAGCATTTCACGGATTCCCGTGCCGGAAATATTGATCCGGTATTGGTTGTCATGCGGGCAAGACTGCTCTGTCGCAGGGCTGTCACAGCGCGTGCAGTAGAACACCTCATGGAAAAGCCGAATGTCAATTCCGAGCTCTTCCGGTTTGAACTGGTCAAAAATGCTATGGCTCGCATACTTATCATAATAATCGCCGATACCCGCGTGATCTCGCCCGATGAGCGCATGTGTGCAGCCGTAATTTTTCATAATAAGCGCATGCAGAACCGTCTCCCTTGGACCGGCGAAAATATATGTCACCCTAAGTGGAGCGAGGATGGATCGACCTTTTGGATAATACGTGTCCAGCACGCTTCGATACGATAGCATCCGGAATTCATGGCGCGTATATTCGCGTTTTGCCATTTCAACCAAAGGCTGAAGAAGCAACCCGTCGATTTCTTCCAACGCATTTTTATGGATATATTCATGGCCACGGTGCAAAGGATTCGCCCCGGTAATAAATCCTGCTGCAGAGCGGAACTTTTTCACTTCATAAAATTCATGCCACGTATCTTTCGGCTCCAAACGTAGCTTTTCAAACGGTCCCCAATCGACTCGGCGAAGCAATCGGATCGGCCCACCTAGCGCGACATCACCCATACGTCTGTAAATCGCGTCCACGCCGGGATGGTTCCGGTCGGTCGTGCCAAATAGATGGGAAGCCCGGTATTCCTTATCATAATCAAAAATATCCTCGATTTTCAAAATTGCCACAGGCTCGTTCTGTTCATCGGAGAGCGCCACTTCATCCCCCACGGAAAGCGTTCCGATGATTTCTTTGTTGCGATTGCCGATTGGTGCAAAGCTGAGGGGAACCGGCCATACCGTACCGTTCGCCAACCTGCCTTCAGTCAAAACGGATTTATAATCAACTTCATTCATGAATCCTTCATTCGGAGACAAGACCCCTGTCGCGATCATTTCAAGCGTTATGACCGCTTCCAAGTCGACCATAATAGAAGGTAGCAGCCTAGCCCTTTCAAGCTCCTCCTCCCTCTCAACCCCCGTCAATACTTTGTCCACCAGTTTTCCCCCATGTGGCTGTTGAGGGTAATTAGCAAACCGATTTTCTGTTACGTTCAACATCCCTTCTCCTCCTCATTCCATTCATTCTAGTGAAATCCTATTCTCTTCTGAATGTTAACATACTTTCAAACTTACCAAAAGAGCATTATCAGAAATTAATAATTTTTCTTTTTTTAATATTTGATGATGTAGGGAAAGATTATTGAAATGTTTATGTTAAAATCAGTTGGTGGTTTTTTTTGAACGGTTATGCGTGAGTTATTTCAGTTATGGACTTTTTTGGGAATATATGAGTTTCTGCCGAAGTTTATGCGTAAACGATCGTTAGTAATTGGTAGTTGGAGGGAATAATTGATGGATGATTTTTCGAAGAAAGATACGTTTAAGTTAGGATTATTAATGTTTGCGCTGTTTTTTGGCGCTGGCAATATGATTTTTCCGCCGTTAGTCGGACAGCTTGCGGGGGAAAATGTTTGGATAACGATCGCTGGGTTTCTTATCACCGGCGTCGGTCTTCCTTTTCTCGGTGTTATGGCGGTCGCCTTGAGCGGAAGCCAGTTGAGGGATCTTGCAGGCAAGGCGCATCCTTTGTTCGGACTTGTTTTCACGATAATTGTCTATTTGGCACTTGGACCTTTTTTTGCAGTTCCGCGAACGGCAACGGTTTCATTTGAGATGGGGCTTTCTCCGTTCATTTCCGAACCATTGGAAAGGACTGGACTAATCCTGTTTTCAATCCTCTTTTTTGCTATTACAGCCTGGCTGTCTTTAAAGCCAAATAAACTGGTCGACCGTTTCGGGAATGTGCTGACCCCGGTCCTTCTTGCTATTGTCGCTTTGATTGTCGCAATCGGCGTCATCAAGCCTGCCGGCAAAAGTGGCCCGCCGCAGGAACCGTACATCGATCATCCTTTCATTAACGGCTTCATCCAAGGGTACTTGACGATGGATGCCATTGCGGCTCTCGTGTTCGGCATCATCGTCATTAACGCGATTAAGGGAAGGGGCATTTCAGACCGGAAAGCGATTGCCGCCATCACGATGAAGTCCGGTGGTATTGCCGCTGTCGGACTTTGTCTCGTTTACGTCGGACTAGCCTATCTCGGGACAACAAGTCGACTCGTCGCTCCGAATGCGGAAAATGGTGGTGTCATTTTAACACAGCTTGCTTATTCACTAATGGGGACGACTGGACAAGTATTGCTTGGCGCAGCTGTATTTCTTGCTTGTCTGACGACTTCCGTCGGGCTTGTGTCATCATGCGCCTCCTTTTTCTCGACGATATTTCCTAAGCTCTCGTATCGATTGGTCGTAATTGTCGTCTGTGTATTCAGCATGTTTGTCGCCAATATCGGGCTTACGCAATTAATTTCGTTTACATTGCCAGTCCTTTTCGGTATCTATCCACTGGCGATTGTCTTAATTACGGTCAGCTTCTTTCATGATCGGTTTAACGGCTACCAGGAAGTGTATTTGTTTGCACTCGCTGCGGCTGGAATTGTAGGTTTTTTCGATATGCTGAAGGCATTCGGTCTACCCATCGATCCAGTTGCAGATGTGCTCGGCTATTTGCCCCTCCACAAAGAAGGGATCGGCTGGATCGTTCCGGCAATTGTGTTCGGATTGGTCGGATTTTTAATCGGGTCGATGCGGAAAAGCGCTACGTAATAAAATGGAAAAGGACTCTTTGACGAGAGTCCTTTTTTGATTAGCGCTTTTTACTTCCCTTCCTGCCTAACGCAAAGGAAAGACCGAGGAGCAACACCATGCCGGCTATTAGCCTTCCGTCTCGTGCCGGTATGAATTTCACACGATCGGGCGTTATTTCATAGACGCCAACTGGACGGACTAAAAATCCTCCGCCGCCGCCATCAGCGCCAGCGCCATCACCCCCGCCTCCGAACCCGTATCTCAACTTCGCGATAGGCACCACTTTCGTCAAGCCGACTTCGATCGGATCTCCGAATACGAGCGAAACATCCCGATTATTCCCGAATTTCTTGAACACCGTCGTTACAGGAGCTTCCCTAAATACCTTCCGCACCGCACCTTCTTGTTGTTCTTGACCCATTCGCCAATCCCTCCTTTTGTAACTCTTCGACGTCCTAGAGCCACATCCCTTTTTTTAGAAGCATGTATTTTGACACGTTGACCACACTATATTAACGTAGAATTCGGAATTCATTTGATACTTGCGATTGTGAAAAGGGGCGGACTAGATGAAAAGCATATTTACAGCATATGTACGGACTTCATTAATTATAAAAATATCGGTCGCCTTAGTTCTCGGAGTACTTGCAGGTTTCTTATTGGGGGAACAAGCCGCAAGCCTAGCACCGCTCGGGGATCTGCTTCTCCGTCTGCTCACGTTCCTGATCATCCCCCTCATTTTGTTTACGCTCATAGTCGGGGTGAATCAGACGAATATTGCCAACTTAGGACGGATGGGCAGCAAAGTTTTCATCTACTACACGGTGACTTCAGCGCTTGCGATTGTAGTCGGTCTAGTTGTCGCCAGCATTTTGCGGCCCGGTACAGGAATGCATCTCACCGGCAATGAGAAATTCGACGTCCCGGAAAACCCCGGCATCATCCATGTGCTACTCAATATCGTGCCGTCCAATATCGTCACTGCTTTTACGGAAATGAATCTGCTCGGCATCATTTTCACCGCGCTCGCTTTCGGTATTGCAATTTCCGTCATGCGTTCCTCCGAGAAGCATGTCGGGCTCGGCGATTCCTTATTGTCGACAATTACAGCTTTGAATGAAGCTTCGCTTATCATTTTGAAGGCGATCCTTCAATACGTACCCATCGGTGTCTTTGCGATCATGGCGAATACGGTCGGAAGCCAAGGAATCGATACGCTCGTTTCGTTAGGCGGCATGATTGGCGTCTTTTATATTGCATTGCTCGTTCACATCGGGCTGTATATCATCTTTCTACTTCTTTTCGGAATCAAACCCGGGTTCTTCTTTAAATATGCACGCACACCGATGCTCACTGCATTTGTCACCCAAAGCAGTGCGGGCACGCTGCCGCTGACATTGGATGCAGCGAAAAAGATGGGGATTTCCAAAAGTTTATACGGCTTCAGCCTGCCGCTAGGCGCTACGGTCAATATGGACGGCGCCGCAATCAGAATTGCCGTTTCGGCCGTATTTGCCGCCAATGTCGCCGGTACTCCGCTCACGATTCCCGATATGCTAATGGTTGTGCTGATTGGGACCCTGGCCTCGATTGGAACCGCAGGCGTTCCCGGTGCAGGCATCGTCATGATTGCAACGGTCTTCGTCCAACTCGGCTTGCCGATGGAGGCGGTAGCATTGCTCACCGCCATAGATGCCTTGATCGGGATGGGGGCAACCGCCGTAAACGTTACAGGCGACCTTGTCGGGACGAAGTTGATCGATCAGCAGGAGAAGAGAAGGAAAATGTAAAAGAGCCAAGCATCGGGTCGTTGCCCGATACTTGGCTTCAGCCTGTTGACAAACGCTCGCATCCGTTGTTGCTCGTCTCGCTCGTCCGCTCATGAACCTTAGTTCTATTCGCGTCTTCGCTCGACTTCGCGCCTAGGCTGACAAGCGTTTTCAATCAGGCTGAGGAAATCCCCATTTACAGTGTAGATCCCTGAAATTTTATCAGATGTCGTCTTCGTCATTCCATCATTTCTGCGACAATTTCATACGAGCGAAGGCGGTCTTCATGGTGGAAGATTCCCGAGCTAACAATACATTCATCCGCTTTCGTCATGTCCATAAACGCTTCCAGTTTACGCTTGACCGTGTCAGGACTGCCGACAATCGTCGATGGCCATTCCAATAGTTCAGCGACGGCCGCTTTTTCAAAATCATTCCAGACGACGTCAACATCATCGATCGGGGGTGTAAATTGCTTCGTAATCCCTCTTCGGATATTCAAAAACATCTGCTGGTGGGAAGTTGCTAGCCATTGCGCCTTTTCATCTGTATCCGCAGCGATGATGTTAATACCTAGCATCGCATACGGCTTTTCAAGGTCCTTCGAAGGCTTGAAATTGCGGTGATATAGGTTCAACGCATGCATCATATAAGTCGGTGCAAAATGGCTCGCGAATGAAAACGGCAGACCGAGTTCCGCAGCAAGCCGCGCACTGAAATCGCTCGAACCTAGAAGCCAGATCGGAATTTCCTGTCCTTCCCCAGGGAATGCGCGGACGCGGGCATCAGGATCGTACTCGAAATACGCGCGCAGCTCGTCCAGCTGATCAGGGAAATCATTGCCGCTGCTATGCAACGTCCGCCTTAACGCATAAGCCGTCGCCTGGTCGCTGCCGGGAGCCCGTCCAAGACCGAGATCAATCCGACCCGGATAAAGTGCATCGAGCGTTCCGAACTGCTCGGCGATGACGAGCGGCGCATGATTCGGAAGCATGACGCCTCCTGCACCGACACGGATCGTCTTCGTCGCTCCTGCGACATGACCGATGATGACAGACGTCGCTGAACTTGCAACGCCAGGCATATTATGATGTTCGGCAAGCCAAAAGCGGTTATATCCCCATTTTTCTGCATGTTGGGCAAGATCGACGCTATTCCTGAAAGATGGTCCCGCATCGCTCCCTTCGTTGATCATCGCTAGATCAAGAATCGACAGCGGGATGCCGTTGAACTTCTTCGCTCTATCATTTATCAATTGCCTCACTCCCCATAATTTTCATCTTCCAAATTGCTGCCATTCCATAATAACGCTTCGGCACGCCCACTTCCATTGAAGGGATTTGTCCATAAAAAAAGGAGCCCCGCTTCGGGGACTCCCTCTTACAACATGATTCCAGTAATAGCCGCTGTCAATAAGCTGACCAACGTTGCCCCGTAGAGCAATTTCAAGCCGAATCTAGCGACTGTATTTCCTTGTTCTTCATTCAAGCCTTTCACAGCTCCGGCAATAATTCCGATCGAAGAGAAGTTGGCGAATGACACAAGGAAGACGGAAATGATGCCGACCGTCCTGTCCGATAACGATGACGTGATTTTAGCCAAGTCCATCATTGCCACGAACTCGTTCGTCAGTAATTTCGTTGCCATAATCGTGCCGGCTTGTACCACTTCTGCTGCCGGGACGCCGACGATAAATGCAAATGGCGCAAATACATATCCTAACGCAGTCTGGAAGCTGATGCCGACAGCCGCTTCAAATATACTGTTAATCATGCCGATCAATGCGACAAAGCCGATCAGCATAGCGCCGACAATGACCGCCACTTTAAAGCCATCCATAATATACTCGCCTAACATTTCAAAGAAAGACTGTTTTCTCTCTCCCGGGACTTCGATAATATCCTCATCCTCCGACACTTCATAAGGGTTGATGATATTCGCGATGATGAAACCGCCGAATAGATTCAGTACGAGAGCCGTAATGACATACTTCGGATCGATCATCGTCATATACGCCCCTAAGATCGACGCGGATACTGTTGACATAGCTGACGTACACATCGTATACATCCGATGCTTAGGAATATGCGGCAGCTGTTTTTTAATGGAGATGAACACCTCGGATTGCCCAAAAATCGCTGAGGCGACCGCATTAAACGACTCCAATTTTCCTAGTCCATTGACTTTGCTCAATATCAATCCGAGAAAACGGATGATTAAAGGAAGCAGCCTAATATACTGAGCAATCCCGATAAGTACGGAAACAAAGACAATCGGCAATAAAACATTCAGGAAAAAGGGGAACGAGCCTTCATTGGCGAGCCCGCCGAAAACAAAGTTGATCCCTTCCGCGGCATATGCTAAAAGCTTATCAAATACATTCGCCACTCCTTTGATCAGGATGAGGCCGACTTCCGTATTCAATAAAGCGAAAGCCAAAACGAGCTGCAAACCGATCATCATGATAATCGATTTATATTTAATCTTCCTTTTACCATTGCTTACGATGAACGCAAGGAAAAAGATAACAAGTAACGCCGCAATGAATATAAGGAATTTCAAAGCGGTTTCCCCCTCTCTAGATGCATAAACTATGTGTGGATCAAACAATGCCATTTTCTAGGACCTTCCCGAAATCACTTTCGGTCATCACTTTAGTTATTCGACAATTTAGGTGTTTATATACAAAACAAAATAATCGTCATAAGCGCCGAATTAGTCGGATAAGAATGAAAATGTTATATGTTTTTTTCCGACTTGCCTATAATAACATATAATTAACTGAAGTAGGATTGACAAAATTAGCAACAAAAAAATAGAGAGGACACGGCTGTGTCCACCTCTACTTTTTGATTTTCATGCATTTTCGGTTAATTTATTTACTAACAATTTTATCTTAACAGTATCCTTCACCCAAGTATGTTGCACCG
Source organism: Sporosarcina pasadenensis (assembly GCF_047228845.1). Taxonomy (NCBI): domain Bacteria; kingdom Bacillati; phylum Bacillota; class Bacilli; order Caryophanales; family Caryophanaceae; genus Sporosarcina; species Sporosarcina pasadenensis. The sequence continues at coordinate 153,872 of NZ_JBFEGM010000008.1, read as the reverse complement.
ACAATAATCAGTAGAATAAACAAAACGACGATCAACGTAAAACCGTTTCCATACCCTACATTTCCACCGACTTCATTCGACATTCTTCCACACCTCCAAAATACTTGATGCTGTTATTCTATGTAAGCAAACCATCCCTGCCCATGACATTCCCCTAGTATGCAGCTCATGACTTCAGGAGAATAAAAAAAAGGCCTCTCACAAACCCGTGAAAGACCTGCTACCATTTATATAATTTGCTTCATAATATGCCTTCCTCCATAGACGATCCGCTCAATTTCCCCGCAACTATTTTCAAGGAACTGCAAAATGCCTTCCTTCTCGTCCTCATCGATAAAAAAGTTTTTCCCGATGCACTTCAACGTCCTGCACGCTTCATTCGACTCGATCGTGAGCTTCCCTTCATTCAGCGCCACCTGCACATTCATCCCCTCGCTGGAAATGAAAGACCCTACGAACTTCTGAAGTTCCTCAGCATCGATCTCCTGCACTTCATACGTTGAATAAGATGCATCCAGCTCCCTGCCTTCTGTGACATTCATCGCATTCATCAGCAAATCGCCTGCAGGCACATCTGAAACATTCGTCAAAATGACGCCCGCCTTCTTTTTCTCGACAATTGCACACATATACGAAGAGACGCCTTTCAATCCACCCCCGTGGCTGATCAACGTGGAGCCGAAATAATCGGGGACGATTCGGAGCCCATAGCCGTAGCATCTGCCAGGCTCGTATTCGACGTGCGGATGAATCATTTGCTCAATGCTTTCTTTCGATAAAATCCGCGTTCCACCTACGACGCCTTCATTCCAATACATTTCTAAATAACGGAGAATGTCATTTGCCGTCGACTTCAAATAACCGACTGAACGCATTGACGGCGCATCCCACCAAAGCGGCGCCTCGTAAACGTGCGAACCGTCCTTCGCTTTCATGTAGAGCGTCGTTACGTCTTCCTTTTCGTTCAACAGCCGCATGTCAAAAAAGCTGTTTTTCATGCCAGCTGGCTTCAAAATATTCTCCTCGATGAACTGCTCATAAGGTTGTCCGCTCACCCTGCTAATAATGACGCCGAGCAGCCCGTACGAATCATTCGAATAACTGTAAAACTGCCCCGGTTCTCCGAGCCATTCAAAGTCCTCATTCGCCATGAACGCGAGCATTTCATCATACGTCTCGATATGCGGACCCGGATTGTTCAACAAGTCCAATCCGTAATCTTTCGCGGAAGGATCTTGCTCGATGCTATTTTTCCGTGCATACACATGCGTCGCAAGCGGCGGGTAGCCTGCCGTATGCGTCATCAGATGATGAATCGTGATCCGCTCTACTTGCCCGCCTGACTTGTTCAACTCAGGCAAGTAATCGACGATGTTGTCATGCACCGACAATTTCCCAGCTTCCTGAAGCTTCATAATACCAGCGCACGTAAAAGACTTCGTCATCGAAGCGATCCCAAAAACCGTATCCCCCGTCACAGGCAGCTGCTGTTCCGCATTCCGATAGCCAAATACCAGCTCGTAAATCCGCTGCACGTCTGAATCAATGCCGATTATTGCCCCCGGAATCAAATGCTTCCCGACATATTCTTGCGCGTACGTCTCAAACGGCTTAACTGCCACTGTATCTCCCATGTTCATTCCCCCTAATTACGATTTCATACTAAGGGTATTCGCCACGGTGATGGATTTCCCTCTTTTCCCGTCGTGGCGTCCTCCCCCGGTGAGCAAAAACGCATAAATCCTTTATTTCACGCATAAAACGCCCTAGAAGTCCATAAACTCCAAAATTTGCGCATAAATCCGCAAATGCGCACATAAATCGCCGCAGAAACGCATAAATGAAAAAACCAGATAAGGAATTATCCTTATCTGGCATATGCGTACACTTCACTACCGATTTGCGCAATCATCTCCCGCGCCTCATCCTCTACACATCCTTTGGACAGCACTGTAACCGCCATGCAGCGTCCATGAACATAAAGCAGCGCACATTCATGCATGATCCCCTCGACATTGCCCGTTTTCCCGGCAAACTCCCAATCCGGAATGACACCGACGATGGAAGAGTTTTTCGCTGGCAAGCTGTCAATCAAGCCATTCGAAAGCTGCTGATGCTTCATAATGCGGACCATCTGCTCGGAAGCGTGCAACGAAACACACTGGCCACGCGCAATTTGCGTCAATAAACCGTTCATGTCAGATGCCGTTATTTCATTACTATTCACCCGATTCGCTTGAACAATCATCAGTTTATGATGGATTTCACTTCGTTCCATCCCTATCTCGGTCATTACAGCTTGAATCTTTTCCATTCCGACTGCATCAATCAACATATTCGTTGCAGTATTATCGCTTTGGATGATCATCAATGTCACTAAATCATAAATCGGCAACTCAATGCCGGGCGTTATGAACTGCAGCACACCGCTTCCGCCGACCATATCATCCCTTCGCAGCGGCAAACGATCCCCTAACCGGAGACCACCTTCCTCCGCCGCCGCAAACACCGCCGCCATGATGGGCACTTTTATGAGGCTGGCCGCGTAAACGGATTCATCGCCATTCAAAGAAAACGAGACACCTTCATTTACGTCCTCCACTGCAACTGACCATGACCCCATCGCGTTCTTCAAACTAGCCTCCAGCTTCTCCTGCAATCTCTTCATTTAATGAACCAACGAAGCCCGCAACGTCGTAATGCCGTTCTCCACATATCCCTTCAAGCAAGTGAGCATGTAGACCCAGCCTCCCTTTTGGTCAAGCATTTTATTGACGATTTCGGGGTCATCCGTCTTAAAGCCCGACTCAGTCACTTCCAGAATCGTACTTCCATCCGCTTCATGGAACGCCATCGTGACCGTCGTATCTCCCCAATTAAAAACAATCTTCTTGTTTTCCTCGACAGTCAAAACATGGATATCCCCTTCAGCACCATATTCCTCATACTTCCACGTGATCGTCTTCCCTTGTTCGACTCTCGCCGTCCCCGAAGAAAACCAATAGCCGCCCATTTTCCCAGGATCGACAATCGCCTCGAACACGTCACTTGCCGGTTTATTTATTTTCATCTTTGATGTGATTGCTGTATTCATCTTTCCACCTCCGTTTGTTCTCTTCTTACTATTCGATTCATCACGGAGAAAATCCTTTTACATTAAACCGTATAATCAAAACAACCCATCCGGCTTTCGCCAAGATAGGTTGTTTTTCATTCAATATCCCGAATCCTCTGATGTCAAATTATCCAACATCGTATAATCATACGTCTGCAACGGCTTTTCCGCAGGCCCTTCAATCACTTCGCCTGTCGGTTTAAAGCGAGATCCGTGGCACGGGCAGTCCCACGTCCTGTCGCCGCTGTTCCATTCGACTTCGCATCCGATATGGGTGCACGTCGTATCGACGATGTGGATTTTTCCATCATCATCCCGGTAAGCGCCTTTCCGATGCCCGTCAAGTGTCACGACCTTGCCTTCCCCTTTAGCTAAATCATCCGGTCTTGTATTCGGTGATTCAAGCTTCCCTTTGATCAATTGCCCTACAACGTTCGCGTTTTGGACGAGGAAATTTTTCAAACTTGGATGTGCATAGAATCTCGATGGTGTATACAATTTTTCAAACTTGTTCTCTTTACCTGTGACCATATCGCGGAACAGCAATGCAGCGGCGGTACCATTCGACATTCCCCACTTCCGGAAGCCCGTTGCGATAAGGATGTTCGGATTTCCTGACGTTATTTCACCGATATAAGGAAGTTTATCCAACGTGACCAAGTCCTGCGCCGACCACCTTTGAACGACTTTTTCAAGACCGAAAATCTCTTCGCCGAATTGCTCCAACGCTTTGTAATGCTCCATTGTTTCCATTTTATTTTGACCAGTTTTATGGTTCTCCCCAACGATGAGAACCAATTCCTCGCCGTTATTGTCTTTGACAGACCGTAACGAACGGGTCGGATCATCCGCGCTAATGTACATGCCTGAAGGGAATGGTTTTTTCGTCTTTACAGCAAGCGCATACGAACGGTCGGCATACATCCTTGTCGAATAAAGACCTGTTCCTTCGTAAAACGGAAAATGGGTACATATCAAAACATGCTTGGCGCTGATCCGTTTCTCTCCACGCGTCAGCACAACCGGCCGCTCGCCCGTCTCAATATTGACAGCGACTGTATCCTCAAAAAGCTGACCGCCCTTTTGTGTGAATAAATCAATCAGGTGAACCAAATATTTGGTGACGTGAAACTGGGCTTGGTTCCTCATGACGAGGACATTTTGCACGTTGTCAATATCAAAAGGAATGCTATCGACTAAACCGCCATCAATATGAAGCTTTTCATAAGCTTCCGCTTCCTTCTCAATTTTGCGGGCATACTTCTCAGAAACAGAGTAAATATATGCATCCTCTCTAGTGAAATCGCAGTCAATCCCCTGTTCCTCCACCGTTTTGTTGATGAATTCAAGCGCTTCGATATTCGCTTCGTAATACATTCTCGTTGTACTTCTTCCCATGTTTTGAATGAACTCATCGTAAATCAAATCATGCTGCGCCGTAACTTTCGCCGTCGTATGTCCCGTCGTCCCGTTCAACACTTTGTCCGCTTCAATGACCGCTACCTTAAGTCCTTCATTTGCCAATAAATACGCGGATGTAATGCCCGTGATGCCTGCTCCAACGACGATGACATCCACTTCAAGGTCTTCCTTCAAACTTGGAAAAGACGGAAATTCAACACTCGTCCTCCAGAACGGTTCCGGATGCTCCGGCAGTTTTCCATTGCTTTGACTGTTCATATCTTGCCCTCCTGTACTATGTACTATAGGTAGGATTCCCATTGGTTGGCAGGACATATACATATTGCTGTTTTTTTAAGCGCCAGGGAGCTTGATCTTGAAAAAACAGATACTTTTCATTTCCCTTTCAGCATCTTAGCCAAATACGCGTCTGACTCCCCCTTCGGAATGCTCAAATTCTTCCACTGCTCCCCTGTGATCTGCTTCCCGATGAACATGATTTGTCCGACATGGGCAGCGTAATGCGCCATTTGACGTTCAATCGCGTCGATGACGGAATGTGCTTCGCCGCGAATATGAACAGTTTTTTCCAAGTCTTGCTCATTCAAACTTTCCAAGGTATTCAAAAATACTCCCCAGCCATGCTCCCAACAATCCAGCAATTGCGCCTTGGACATTTGTTTCGCCTCGAATTCCCCATCCCGATTCCTGTCCGGCTTTTCACCGTCCGTCGTCAGGAAATCCGTCCACCTCGATACCATGTTTCCGCTTATATGCTGGATAAGAACCGCGATACTGTTTGACGAGTCGTTCATCGTCCAGTGAAAGCCACCTTCATCCAATTGGGCGAAAGTCTTTTCTCCTTGCCCTTTTATGGCCGTGAACCGTTCCCGAATGACACGTAAATATTCTGTTCCGATCGACATATCGCAACCCCCTTTTTGCTACTATATTCGATTTATGCGAGTGAAAATCCTTTATTTAAAAGACTATTCATTAATGAATGAATAATCATTCACGATATGGTAGTCTACTAGTAAGTGAATCATGAGACGATAAGGGGTGAAGCTCTTGTTCTTGAAAACGAAATCAATGGTAGATGAAATTAGCAATGTCAGATTTGTCAACGGTGTCGTTCGTTTGAACAATGTAAAGTTGAATGTGCATTGTTTTGAAACAGATGGGGTGCTTATTGATACCGGCTCCCAATCACTAGCGGAGGAGTTCAAAGCTTTCTTTGCGCAAGCAGACGTTGACAAAGTCGTCATTACGCATGCCCATGAGGATCATTCGGGAGGCGCACAGTACTTGCAATCGGAATTGAACCTGCCTATTTTCATGAATGAAATGGCGATTAATGATTGTGCCCGAAAAGCGGACTACCCCTTCTATCGAAAATTTTTCTGGGGAAGAAGAAAACCTTTTGAAGCACAGCCAATCGGGGAAACATTCCGTTCAAGAAACGCTGATTGGACGGTTATCGCAACACCAGGACATGCAAAAGATCATCTAGCCTTTCTGAATAAAGAAGAGGGACAGCTTTTTTCCGGGGATTTATATATACATCCTAAAACAAAACTCATTTTACGTGATGAAAGCATTCCTACCATTATCAGCTCACTCGAAAAGGCGCTGTCGTATGACTTCGGGGAATTGTTTTGCTGCCATGCAGGATATGTGAAGGACGGGCGCATGGCGTTGCAGAAGAAACTTGCCTATTTACAGGAACTGCGGGAGAATACGCTTGCCCTGCGCAAGAAAGGGTACGAAGTGCAAGAAATCCATGCGCGGCTTTTCACTAAGAAATATCCGATCACCTATTTTTCATTCGGCGAATGGAATTCAATCCATATTGTCCGGTCGATTTTAAATGAAGGAAATGAATAAAAAACGGCGGACATCCAATTGCACTGGGTGTCCGCCGCCAATCTTTTATTTACAAAATCAAGTCCCCAACCCCACCCTCACTGCCTTTGCAAATTAGTACATGGTCGTTACAATTACATTAATTTGTACATATGTCACGGTACTGGGCTTCAATTGTTCATGACGGCTTCGAACCGATTGGTATAGCCCCATCTACCTACCATTAGTCCAACTATCCCAGTTGGCGGGTTTGTACTCACCTTTGCGATGCAGCTACCGACTTGCAAATCAATATAGTTTTGTTAAATTATGGGCTTGCCCGCTTACAACAAATCAATGCTCCAATTCAAACCTTGAATCTTCGTGTCGAGCTCCCTGAACTCTTTCGATAATTGGTCAACTTGCTTTTGAATAGCTGAAACGTCAACGGTGCTGACAATCTTGATTTCAGTTCGGCTATATCGGTCGTTTCGGATTGATGCTTCCTCTGCAATTTTTGCAAGGACCAACCGCTTGTCCCACTTCTGGTCACGTTCGACCAAGGCATCTGCAAGCGTGCGCGATTCATCGAATTGAACAGAGCAATTTGTTTTATTGATCCGCTGAATCAATGTCGTCAATTCTTTTATATTGCTGTCAAGCTCCGCCAACATTTCATTTGGATCCTCTGCAGGCTCTTCGCCCTCTTGGATTTTCAAGTTAAGACTGATTCGCCTTTTCAGCTGCTCGTTCCTTTTTTGATAATCCGCACGGGCAATCAATGCCTCTGCAAGCTTCATCCATACCACTCCCTTTTTCAACCTGTCGTTATTCCTTTTATTCGACACGGCTCGCTAAAAATCCTTTGTTCTAAATCCCTTGGACAATCATAAAATGAATGGATTCCAACTATCACACTACTAAAGGAGATTCGAATTATGTATGCCATTCATTTCTACGAAAATAACAATTACGTGCTCAATCAAGTGCTCAGAACAATCCCTTCCATCGATGACAGTGTGAACCTCAAAGGGCGCAAAGGTAAAGTGACGAACGTCGAGGAAATAAAGGAAAATGTATATTATGTGTTTGTGGAATTCGAAAAGATTGTTGATAAAAGCAAGACGGCCGCGCTAGATCCGAAAAAGAAAAGAAGATAAGAAAATGCCGAACGAGATTCCATATCTTGTTCGGCATATGTTATTTATACGAGCGCTTTCGTCACGAATTGGTCAATGAAATATTGCGGATTCAACTTTTCACCTGTCGCTTTTTCGATCTTTTCATTCCACGGGTAGAGCGCGCCCGGCTTAAAATACTCTTCCACCAAATACGCGCCGACTTCAGGCGTGAACAGATCGGTTGAGATGTTCTTCTCGATATAGGACTGTAATTGAGACGTTGTCAACTCGCCGAGCAAATAGTTTTGATAATACACCGGGACGAGCGTGAAATGGATCTTCGCCGCCCAATGTGGGTAGTCGACGTTCTCCGGCGGGTTCACAAACTGGACGTCCTTCACGATCTTCCACCAAAGCTCGTTCAAATCTTGATCCGGATTTTCATACAACTCGCGCTCAAAGAACGTGAATGTCATGATCCAGCGGCCAGCAATGAACATTTGCCTGCGTAAAGATTCCTCGATAAGCGGCGTCAATTCCTCCACTTGAGCTTTATCCAACCCTAAAAACTGTTGCAGCCAAGCAGGATTCTTCCCGAAACGGCCGTAGAGCATCGCAATCGCTTCCGTCGTCAACGTATGTGCGCAAGTCCTTAACAGGAATGGAAGCTCCCGATCGACATATTTGAAATAAACCGCGTGGCCGAACTCATGCAACGTCGTGACGGACCAATAATCAGAAGGCACATTGTTGCATAGAACGCGGACGTCGCCTTCACGGTCGATATCCGTGCAGAACGCATGCTGGTTTTTCTTATCGCGCGGATACATATCGCTTTTCGCGAGCATATCCGTAATATCCATGCCCATGCTTTCGAACGTTGCAATCGTCAGCTTCTCGAGGTCTTTTCCTTCATAAAACGGATCCAAGTCCAGATCCTTGGAAGGCGGCGCCTCTTGGAAAAACGGATCCGCATAATGCCATGGACGAAGCTCGTCGATTGAAATGCCGAAGCGCTCAGCGAGTTCACTGTCCAATTCCTGCTTCATTTCACGGAACGGTTCGTCAGAAAGGTCCTTCAGCTTGTGGAAGATTGAAAAGATTTCATCCCGGTCCAGTTCCTGATGCTCGAAACTCATTTGGTGATAGTTTTCGAAACCTAGCGAGCGCGCAACTTCATTCCGTTTCTTCACGAGGATCAATAGCTTTTCCTCGACTTCCTTTCCGATCTGCTTGCTTGCGTGCCACGCCTCTTCGCGTTCTGCCAAATCATTGCTTTTAATTAAAATCTCCCGGACGTCATTTTCCGATACCGGCTTTCCGTCGATCGTCGCGCGGAACGTGTTGAAGACGCCAATCAATTCCGTCGAGAGCTCCACCATTTCCTTTAAGTCCTTTTCCGGAATCTGTTTTCCCGCCATACCGGTATGGAGACTTTCGAGCTGGCGTCGCTGGATTGCCGTCAAATCATCTTGAGCAAGGTACTCCTTCACTTGCTCGAAACGTTCCGGATTCGAAAGATACGTATTAAATTCCGTTTGCGCCTCCGCCGTCTTTTGATTCCACTCGGCTTCCCCCGTCGTCGCAGCCATCCAAGAACTGCTTGCGCTAGTCAAATGCAAATCCCTGATCGTTTTATTTTGCTCCACCAAAAACTGTTCAACCGTCATGTTCTCTTCCCCTTTTTTCTGTCATTATTCCTTCATTCAATGTTACGTGGCAAAACTCCTTCTTTATTCGGAAAGAGTTTGCCCGACAATCCTTCCACCAAACAGGCAGCCCCCTAAAAAAGTGCCCTCCAACGCGCGGTATCCATGCACTCCACCGCCTCCGAAGCCGGCGACTTCCCCTGCCGCGTATAATCCGGGAACGGGATTGCCGGATTCATTTAACACACGTCCGGACAAATCCGTTTGAAGCCCTCCCAATGTTTTCCGGGTTAAAATATTGAGCCTGACCGCTATCAATGGTCCGTTTTTCGGGTCGAGCAGCTTATGTGGTTTCGCAACGCGGATCAGCTTATCGCCAATATAATTTCTCGCCCCGCGGAGCGCCGTAATTTGCAAGTCCTTCGTGAATGTATTATCCATCTCCCGGTCCCTTGCAAGCAGCTGCCGCTCGATCTTGCTGGCATCGATCAAGTCGTTCCCCGCGACACGGTTCATTCCAGCCACCAATTCTTCTAACGTTTCCGCCACGATGAAGTCTTCACCGTGATCCATGAACGCTTTCACTGGTGCCGGCGGACCCGGAAGCACCCTCGACAGGACCTTCTTAATGCTCTTCCCTGTCAAATCCGGATTCTGTTCAGAGCCGGACAATGCAAATTCCTTTTCAATGATCTTTTCAGTGAGAATGAACCACGAATAGTCATAGCCCGTTTCCTTGATCGCCTGCAACGTCCCCAACGTGTCGAAGCCCGGGAAATTAGGTGCAGGGAAACGGTTCCCTTCCGCGTCCAGCCAGATGGATGACGGCCCCGGCAAGATGCGGATGCCGTGGAAAGGCCAGATCGGACTCCAATTCCGGATGCCTTCCGTGTAATGCCACATCCGATCTTTATTCACAATCCTCCCGCCAGCGTTTTCCGTTATCGCAAGCATCCGCCCATCGACATGGGCTGGCACACCTGAAATCATCTGATTCGGGGGCTCCCCTAATCGTGTTGGCCAGTTTTCCCTGACGAGATCGAAGTTCGCACCGATCCCGCCGCTCGTCACAACGACTGCAGGAGCCCCGTATGTAAATTCCCCGATGATCGTTCGGGAGCTCTTTTCCCCTCTCGCTGCGTCGCTCGGTTCGAGTTCAGATCCTTTCACACCGACAACTGCTCCCTTTTCAACAAGCAGCTCATCCACCTGATGCCGCGGCTTGTAGTCGACAAGCCCTTTGGACATCCCTTCACGGACCATTTGCTCGAACGGTTTCACGAGCCCAGGTCCCGTTCCCCACGTAATATGGAATCGCGGCACTGAATTGCCGTGCCCTTCAGCTAAATAGCCCCCTCTTTCCGCCCAGCCGACGACCGGGAAAAACCGGACGCCAAGCGAATGAAGCCAATCTCTTTTTTCATTCGCAGCAAAGTCCACATACGCTTCCGCCCATTTCATCGCCCAATGATCTTCATCATCGAGCCGGTCGAATCCCGCACTTCCCATCCAGTCTTGCCAAGCGAGCTCCTTTGAGTCTTTTATGCCAAGCCTCCGCTGCTCCGGCGAATCGACTAAAAACAATCCCCCGAACGACCACCACGCCTGCCCGCCCATTGACGTATCCGGCTCTTGGTCTAGTAAAAGCACTCGCTTCCCCGCTTTAATCACTTCCGAAGTCGCCACCAAACCGGCAAGGCCGGCTCCCACTACAATGACATCATAGTCCATTTCGCTTCCCCCAATGTTAATAAATCCCACAACCCATCTTTCGCCAAATGCATTTCCAATCCCTTCTTTTCATTGCGGCCAGCAACGTATACATCTTTCGCTAGCGTGCATAGTACGTGTAGGAGGTGAACGGTCGATGAATAAAAACAATAAGAAGACAATGAATGAGAGAACGCATAATAGCTTTGACACTTACAAAGAGGCACACAACACAAACAGCAATACGAATAACCCAGGCGAAAACCGCACACAGGAATTTGCAGAAGACTTTGACGCAAAAGCGCGAAAAGAACAGCGGGATGATAGAGAACAGTAAAAAACAGGTGAGGGAAATCCCTTCACCTGTTTATATTTAGCTTATAGAATTCCGCTTTGGATGCGGACCACTGGCTTTGGACACGCAACTCGCCACTTTGGGCGCGGATCGTTCTTGCTTGGTTTTATTCAAAAAATGTAACGCCCAACTGATCAAGCACCCATTTCGGCACGACGAATCTTGCCGTCATGAGCGGGTCGACGATTTGGCATATTTCCGATTGTCCGACAGCACTCATTAACATCGTCACTTCACTTACAGGAAGAGACGACTTGTCTGCGATGCGCTCAATCATTTCCACCGCGGCCGTTTTTGCTGCTTCGTCGAGAGTCGGAGCGGACACGATTTGCGTGAATACATCTTCATTTTCTAACATCGGATTATGCAAGGACATTCCTTTAATAACATCGAGGGTCACGGTTACTTCCCCAGCAACTTCAACGCCCGACACACTCACTTCGCCATCGCCCATCGCGGCATGCAAATCGCCGAGCGCGAACAACGCACCTTCCGCAAACACCGGAAAGTACAACGTCGCCCCTTCTGTCACCATTTTATTATCCATATTTCCGCCATGCGCGCCAGGTGTTCCGCAATTCACACCTTCCCCTTCAGGTGCAACGCCGATGACGCCGATCATTTTATTCACAGGGATTTGCAACTCATTGAACTGGACATGGCCATCTTGGATCGGCAATATTTTTGATTCCATTTTCGATAGAGCGTGTCCCATTACACCTAGATCCGGACCGACGACCATGACGCCTTGGTCCCCGATATCGATTCTCTCGATCTTCACTTTCAGCACATCGCCCGGCATTGCGCCTTCGACGTAAAGCGGTCCCGTCGCCGGATTGATTTTATCCCAATCGATCGCAGTCACTTCCGTATCCGCAGATTGAATCTGATTTTGAAAACAATCGTACGTTTGAATCGTCACCGTCGAACCAGCTGCAATCGTCCGAATCGGCTTATGCACCTTATTGAAATCATAAATGATGCCTTCCTCATATCCAATTTTCATTCCACTATCCCCTCTCGCAAATAGTTTCCATGAGTATACTAAACTTTATAGGTTTGTACCAATGTCATAGAACAAACTCCATACCTTCCTCCGCAATATGGAAGCCTTTCATTTCAAGCTCCTTCCGAACCGTTCGGTCCCTATCAAGCGCGGGATTCGAGTGATTGAGGTGAATGAAATAAATCTCTGTTTGGTCCACTAGATCTTGTAATCGGTCCATTGTTTCGGTCATGAGCGGATGAGGAATTTCCCGATAATCCCGGCCGATTTTTGCAAGGTCTTCAGTGGAATGAAATGTGCCGTCAAGTAAGCAGATGTCCGCTTCCTTGCACGCTTCGTATATGTCCTTGTCCCATTGTTCCCATCGATCGATGTCCGGAATGTACAAAACTTTCTTCTTCGTCCCCGTGATCCAAAACGCAAATGTCTCAGAAAACTCATTTCTGTGAGGGACTTCAATAGGCGTAACGGTGATGTCCGGTGAAACAGCAATTGCTTGGCCATCATGTATTTCTTGCAGGTCAATATTGTTCAATTTTGTTAATTGGCTCCAAGGCGCTTGTTCCTCCAACAGATTTTTCATTTTCACTCCTGCCAATACCGGCACCTTATTTGCACCAATCGCTTCTCTCCCTAAAAATAATAATCCGGGATAATGGCCGAGATGAGCATGCGTCAAATAGATGCTCGACATGAGCTGCCCTTGCAAATTGTGCTTCATCTGCACTCTTGCCATCTGATCTTTCATATCTGGGGTTGCATCTATTAAATGCCAAGCCTTCTCCTCTGGCAGCACAATGGCTAATGACGCTGCGGTGCGTCTAAATGCTGGATTTTCTATAGCTTCCGTACAGTTTTTACAAAAACAATTTGGATGTGGAAGACCGGCATCTTGAGCCGTTCCTAACACGTGTAAAATAACTTTGCTCATAGCGAAATTGCTCCTTTCGTTTTTATTTCATTTTCCTTATGATAGCTCTTCTTCGTAATGGTCCAGCCGGTGAAACCGAAAACGATATTGATCAGCGGAACTAAAAACGCGAAGAATGCATAAGGAATAAATTGTCCTGGACTGACCCCTAGAGTACTTGCTGCAAAAATCGCAGGAACACCCCATGGTACGAGGTTAATGCCTACCGTACCCGCCGCTTCAACACATCTGGAAAGGTTTTTCGTATCGATTCCCATCTCTTTATACGTATGGACAAATGTTCTTGCCGGTAATATAATCGCTAAAAATTGTGCTCCACTTGCGAATGCCACGACAAAAGTCGAAAGAATGGTCGTGCTGATTAACGTTCCCGTTGAACGGACACCTGCTATCATTTTTCTTGTGACCACTTCAAAAGATCCTGTTTCTTCTAAAATCCCGCCTAAAGCAGTGGCGATGACTAACAGCCCGATTGTCCCCAACATCGATAAAAGACCGCCTTTATTCAACAAAGAGTCCACCGTTGCTATCCTTGAATCAACTGAAAATCCACCCGTCATCACTTGCACGATGGAGGAAATGGAAGAGCCCTGAACGATGACAGCAAGCACAGCCCCTAACAGTCCTACAATCGTTAACGCTGGAATGGCCGGTACACGCATCATCATCAAAATGATTGTAAATACGGGCATCAGCAACAGTAGTGGATGGATGGTGAATACATCTACCAATCCTGTTTTAATTAGGTCGATGCCATTTGAATCCACAGCATGTGTTGCTGCACCTGAAAGACCGACAAACCAATATAAAATAAGTGCAATGACAAATGCAGGAATCGTGTCCCAGAGCATGTGTTTGATATGGCTGAACAAATCTGTTTCAGCCATTGCAGGAGCGATGTTTGTCGTATCGGACAACGGCGATAGTTTATCACCAAAGTAGGCCCCCGAAATGACGGCCCCCGCGACTAGCCCCGGGGCAAATCCCAATCCCTCTCCGATCGCCATGAAAGCAATCCCGATCGTCGCAATGGAGGTAAATGAGCTTCCTAATGTGATCGAAACAATACCCGTAATGAGTGCCACGAGCGGAATAAACAAGGAAGGTTCAATGATCGATAAACCATAGTAAATCATCGTTGGAATCACACCACTGGCAATCCAAGTTCCAACAATGATCCCGATGATCAGTAAGATAAAAACTGCGGGCAATGCCCGGGATACCCCATTGACCATCATTTTTTCGATTTCATGCCAACTCCAACCAAAAATTTTCGCAATGATTGCAGCAACAAACACCCCGATAAGTAACGGGACATGCATCCCAGCCTTCCAAATGAAAATCGATGAAGCTGCCGCGATTACTAATGCCAATATTGGGATAATTGAAGCTACGAAAGTTAGTTCCTTTTTCATTGATGACATCTCCTTCTCCATTGACGATACAGTTTTTGAACGTTTGAAAATAAAAACAAAAAAACCCCATCCATCCCTTGGAAAGGGACGAAGGAGTTCTCCGCGTTACCACCCTACTTGATGAGCCAATACAAGATCGGCCATCCACTTCATTTCAAATTGAGAAAAGCCAATGGCGTACTTCACCCTGATTGCTGCCTGAATTTTCACCACCCATTCAGTCTCTTGTTTCTGCACACAATCGAATTACTGCACCATTTCTCAATATCTATGTAATTGAAATACTTCTACGAAAAAGTAATTGCTTTGAATCTTATCATGCTCATCTGAGAAGTCAAGCCTTTTTTTAGTCAGAATTGTTCCGGTGCCTGTGCACCACACATTTATGACAATTCAACCTTAGGTATATAAATACAAAAGGAAGTCAACCAAACATTGATTTGATTGACTTCCTCATTTTTAATATACAATTGTAGTGTATTATCCGAATTGTGTGGTGCACAGGCACCGATTTAAAACATCCCGTTCTTATTCGGGGATTCTTCTGGTACTGGTTGGCCGACATCCCACATTTCAATGATCTTGCCTTCGGAAAAGCGGAAAATATGAACGGCTGCGCCTCCGAGATCATTAGGGTTTTGTTTGATGTGGGAAAAAACCATTACCTTTTCCCCCTCTTCAATCGTCTGCTTCACTTCGAGTGTCTTGTTCGGGCTCATGCCATCGTTCTCTCTCATCGCCTGCTTGAGTGATTCTGCGTCCCCGGCGAAATATGGATTATGATGGCGAAGATCTGGGCTTACGTACTTTTCATATGCCTCGTCAATCTTTCCCGCGACGATTAGTTGAAGAAAATTTACTGCTTGTTCTTTCTGTAATTCCATGGTCCTGACATCCTTTCATAGTTGACGTTGAATGACTTTCCTCCGTTACAACGCCCAATCCTTTTTAGCAGCTCAACAATAATATTCTCCACAAAACAGGCAAGTCCTCTATCTTTTATTTGGACTACAATCATCAACTATGGTTTCAACTATCAGGGGTTGTCTCACTATATAGTTTTTTCATCTAAGTAAATCATGTTGTATTGGACAGGTTACACAATTTTCTAGTCTAATTCCTCGCTGTATTTGGCATTCTTAATTATTTTTATAGTATATCGTTATATTCGTTTATTCACTCATCAGCAAGCCGAATAGAATGACACTATAATCTGCAGATTAAATAATTTTAAAGGAGGTGTTGTAAATGCCATTCACTACTGGGCCAATTGAGAACACTGGGAATCAACCTGCAAATGCAGCTAGAGTCCGAGTCAAAATCCTCAACATTACAGGCGGAACACTCACTGGTGTTGTTCGAGTCTTCCGGCTTAATGGGACAAGACAAATAATTTCATCCACAAACTTTAGCGTAAATGCGAATGCATCTACTTTGATAACCCGGAATTTAGGTGGGACGCCATTTGAGTATGAAGTGGAAATCCTTCCGAACCAAAACGGCGGCTTGTTCTCTGTTTACGGACTAACAGCGGCCAATCAGATCATTACTGCACAACGCGTTCTACACTCAGAATTGACGCAGATTCGATAGTCGTAAACTGAGCCAATGAACGTAATTAGAGTGTTAGAGAGGGCTATTCCACGAGTCATTACATGACTTTCACTGGGATAAGCCCTCTCTTTTTCCCTTTTTGCTTTCCAGCGATATTTAACAAATACTTTACTTCAAACTCATACTAGATTAATAATCAATCTCTATAATCAATAGTGAGTTTACTACTTTCATTGAGGGGGATTTCAACATGAAGAATCGTTTCAGAAAGAAAGCAGCAGGCATCTCCATCGCTGCTGTTGTAGCATTTTCCGCATTAGGTTTTGGCTACAATAGTATCACTGAGGCAAAGAACAAGAAGAGTGAACCTACCAACGTCATCATGATGGTGATGGATGGAACGAGTGCAGGTGCTACCTCTCTCGCAAGATGGTACAAAGGCGATGACCTTGCAATGGATGAAATCGTAGTCGGAGGCGTGCGGACGCATTCCGCTGAATCAGCGATCACCGATTCCGCGCCTGCTGCAACCGCATTGGCGACGGGACATAAGAGCAATGATAAGATCGTTGGACTTCTTCCGGCGCTCGTCAATACGCCAGGTGTAGATAAGGTTGATTCCGAGGACGCCTACAAGCCAGTTGCGAACGTTTTGGAAGGTGCAAAGCTGTTAGGCAAGTCTACAGGAATCATCTCTACATCAGAAATTCAACATGCGACGCCTGCAGGCTTCTCTTCCCACGTAACACACCGCAGCAACTACCAGGATATCGCTGAGCAACAAGTGTACCAGGGAATCGATGTTGTTCTCGGGGGAGGAAAAGAGGCTTTATTGCCTGGTACATCGAAAAACGCCCGCGTCGACGGTGAAGATTTAACTGAAGTACTGGATGCAAAGGGATATGACCTTGTCGAAACACGTGACGATTTATTGAAATCAAACTCAGATAAAATTTGGGGCTCCTTCGCTCCTTCAGCTCTTGCCTACGACTTTGACCGACAAGCCACGAGCAATCAAGAACCAACGCTTGCCGAAATGACGAAGAAAGCGATCGATACACTGTCCAAAGATGAAGATGGCTTCTTCCTATTCGTTGAAGGAAGTAAAGTCGATTGGGCGGCGCACGCAAATGACCCGGTCGGCATCATCAGTGATGTACTAGCATTTGACGATGCAGTTAACGAGGCATTGGAATTTGCGAAAAAAGATGGAAACACAATGGTAATCGCAGTGAGTGACCATGCGAACAGCGGTATTACAATGGGGAATGTCAACACAAATGGCAACTACTCTACAATTCCGGTTTCGGCTTATGTTGATCCTTTGAAGAAAGCTACGATGACTGTTGAAGGTGCATTAAAGCAATTAAACGACGATCGTTCCAATATGAAAGAAGTAGCTGAATTATATGGTTTAGATGACCTGACAGAAGAA
The DNA here is from genome assembly GCF_047228845.1 of Sporosarcina pasadenensis. NCBI lineage: Bacteria > Bacillati > Bacillota > Bacilli > Caryophanales > Caryophanaceae > Sporosarcina > Sporosarcina pasadenensis. Next base: position 136,335 of record NZ_JBFEGM010000008.1, on the reverse strand, counting down.
GAAATCGAAGCATTAAAAGCTTCAAAATCATTACAATCGGATATGACGAAAATGCTTTCAAATCGCGCGAATATTGGATTCTCGACAGGCGGTCATACCGGGGAAGATGTCTTCCTATACGCCTACGGTCCATCAAAACCGTACGGATTGATAGATAACACAGACATTGCAAAATCAATGGCTGCATTCCTCGGATTCGATCTTAAAGAAACAACGGACAAGCTTTTTGTCAACGCACGCGAGTCATTTGAGAAAAAGGGCTATCAGACGCGTATTGATATGACAGACGAGAACAACCCTGTATTCATCGCAGAAAAGCAAAATATAAGGATCGAACTGCCTGTGAATAAAAACGTGGCCCATGTAACGCAAAACAAAAAGTCATTCACAAAGACCCTTGACGGTGTAACCGTTTATAACGGAAAAGACTTCTATGTATCGGAATCCGCATTGAACATGTCGAAATAACGTAAATGTATAAATAAACAGTAGTCAGCCAACAAAAGATTATGTTGGCTGACTTTTACTTTTTAGAATATGCAATTGTAGTGAATAAACTGAACGGTGCCGGCACACATCGGGAGTTATAGTACTTTACTTAAAAATGCTTTTGTTCGGCTTTCTTGTGGATTTCCAAACAATTTTTCTGGTGTATTCTCTTCTACGATATAGCCCCCATCCATAAAAATAACACGGTCCCCAACTTCACGCGCAAAACCCATTTCGTGCGTCACAACGATCATTGTCATTCCTTCTAACGCAAGTTGTTTCATTACAGAAAGCACTTCCCCTACAACTTCGGGATCAAGTGCTGAAGTTGGTTCATCGAAAAGCATAATTTTAGGGTTCATTGCTAACGCCCGAGCAATTGCCACACGCTGCTTTTGTCCGCCTGAAAGTTCGCTTGGCGAAGCATGCGCTTTATCGGACAATCCGACTTTTGACAGCAACTCAAGGGCTTGCTTTTCAATAGACTGCTTATCACCTTTTCGTAGTTTTAAAGGGGCGTGCATAATATTTTGAAGAACGGTCATATGTGGAAATAAATTAAACTGTTGAAAAACCATCCCGACATTCTCTCTTACTTTATTAATATCAAGCTTCGGATCTGTTATATCTTTTCCGTCAATTATTACATGCCCGCCCGTAATCCCTTCCAAGCGGTTTAAGCATCTTAGAAACGTACTCTTACCTGAACCAGATGGTCCGATTACACATACAACTTCCTGTTCCTTAATTTCAACATTTATATCTTTTAGTACTTCAAGTTCCCCAAAAGACTTTTTTAAATTTCTCACTTGAATTAACGTCATTTAATTTTGTACCTCCTTTCAATAAAGCTGGAAAGTAACGACATGAGGTAGATGATTACAAAATAAATGACACCAACTGTCAACCATACTTCAAAAGGTTTAAACGTTGTACTCGCATGTACTTTTCCTCTTTGGACAATATCAGCGATCCCGATAATGGATAAGAGGGAAGTATCCTTGAAACTGATAATGGATTGATTCGTGATAGTCGGCAACATCGTTCTAAACGCTTGTGGCAACACAATGGTTTGCATCGTTTGCACTTTATTAAGACCGAGGGATCTCGCAGCTTCAGTTTGCCCTTTGTCAATCGACAGAATTCCCGCACGGATTATTTCAGAAAAATAGGCCCCTGCATTAATTGAAACAGTTAATATCCCAGCAACTGTCCGGTCTAATGAAACGAACTCCAGTCCATTCAATCCAAAATAAATGAAGAATAGTTGAACAATAAATGGAGTTCCTCGAATAATATCCACAAACACTTTTGCAATCCAATTGAGCGGTTTTATAGTTGTTAACCGCATAAGAGCAGTTAGTAATCCAATTAAAAAACCAAAAATAATTGAAAAGAAAAAGATATAGAGTGTCACTTTCATTCCTAGTATTAGATAGGGAAATGCGGCAATTATTGTTTCCATCTACTCATCTCCTTTTGAGAACACTCCGAATCACCTACTGCTTTAGCGACAGCAGAGACGTGATTGGTAAAGGACCTATCGTGAATTTTATCTTTCCGAGTCTATAAAAAAATATAGCGCGAAAAACACGCTATATTTTTACGTTTCTATTTATTCACCAAGGTATTTAGCCAAAATCTCATCGTACTCCCCGCTATCACGAAGTTCTTGTAATCCATCATTAATTTTCTTTAGAACATCACTGTTCTTTCCTTTAAGAACTGCAATTCCATATTGGTCCCCGTTTAAACGTTCCCCTACAATTTTTAAATCGAGGTTGTTTTGTGAGATTGCATATGCAATGACAGGGTAGTCTTCAATAAGAGCATCAGCATTTCCATTTTGAACTTCCTGGAACATTGCCGGGCTGTCATCAAACTGAACAACTTGGTAGCCATACTCACTTTCATGTTCTTGAGCGAAACTTGCACCAGTCGTACCATTTTTAACAGCGATCACTTTGCCTGATAAATCCTCAAGTGAATTAATATCTGTCGTTTTGCCATTAATGACTAATGACAAACCTGCATCAAAGTATGGATCCGAAAAATCAACAACTTCTCTACGCTTGTCAGTTATACTCATACCCGCGATTGCAATATCAAGTTGGTCTGCTTGCATCGCTGGGATAATTCCACCAAAATCCATTGCGTCAAACTCTATTTCAAATCCTTGGTTCTTTGCGATCGCTGAAATAATATCAATATCAATTCCCGTAAGTTTGCCATCTACTTCAAATTCAAAAGGCGGATACGTATTGTCGATTCCGACTCTATATTTTGTTCCTGCCTCTGAACCAGTACCCTTATCGGAGCCACATGCTGCAACCACAAGCATAAAGGACAACAATAAAACTAAAGCACCGAATTTCTTCATAGTTCATTTCCCCCTTTTATATTTTCACAATTAAATATAGCATAACCAACATCAGATTGTTAGGTGTATTTCAAAAATTCCATCTAATAGTTTTGGTTCTAAAGTGTACAAGATACTTTTGCCAACGAAATAGAATTGGCTATAATTCGGTACCTTTGACCGAAACTTTTCAAACGCTGCCTGTGCACGGCACATTTATGACAATTCAACAAATCGCATTTATATTCAAATACAAAAAGTGAAACACTGACGTGTTCCACTTTCCATTATCTCTATATGCAATTGTAGTGAATAAACTGAATAATGTGCTGCGCAGGCACCTCAATCTTTAAACGGGTCATATTCATTGGCACCAGCCATGCAGACGCCGACCGGTTTCAATGTATGGAGGACCTCGATCGTGTCTTTGTGGGCTTCAAGAACGTCCCGCAATTTACGATAAACGAATGGACTTTCATCCGGTCCACCACCGCGCAACTCCACACCAAACTTTTCGATGGCTTGATCCATCCGCTCTTGAGTAATTTTCCCGCCCCTACGCGTACGAGTTTTCCAATTCATCCGGCCCGCCGCTTCGGTCCGGCTCATGATCCTGCCTGCCCCGTGGATTGTACTATAAAAGGCATTGGCATTCTCTTCATTATCCTTACCTCGGACAATGACGGAAATGTCACCCATGCTCCCGCCAATGAAGCCCATTTGCCCTGGAGCTGAAGGGGTTGCTCCCTTTCTGACGACGATGTACTCCTTGCCGAAGTGGGTTTCCTTCCAAGCATAGTTATGGTGATTATGCACCTCTAATTCAGAAGTTGCACCTAAGATGGAAAGCACTTCATCCATCACGAAATTCCGCCCGGCATAAGCGTATTTCCCGCTCAACATCATCGCACGGTAATAAAGTTCGCCCAATTCACTATCCAAATCAATTAACGTCGGTGCCTGCTCCATGCTTTCTCCCGGCGCGCGATCGGAGAACTCCCGCCCGTTTGCCAAGTTCAAAAATCCGCTCGCCGTTTTATGGCCGAATCCTCTACTGCCAAAGTGGTTCGCCACCCATACTGCACCGGTCTCTTTCTCAACTAACAAATCGACGAAATGGTTCCCTGCCCCGACGGTACCCAATTGGTCCTTTGCCAATTTCTTCAGTCGATCATGCTCCTGCTTGCCGATTTCCTCATACACGGCCCAATCCGGATCATCGAATAATTCATGGTCCACCCGTCCCTTATTTTTCCGACCGACGCCGAACGAAATGGATGACGCAATTTCATCCATAAGACGCGGAAGATCCTTTTTGATATCCGTCCACTTCAAATTGGTTCGGACCGCTTTATTTCCACATGCGATGTCATACCCGACACCCGAGGGCGAAATTTGGCCGTCATACACGATTACGCCACCGACCGGCTGGCTATAGCCATAATGCCCATCGGCACATAACACGCCGCCCGCCACCTGCCCTGTCCGCAAACAATTTTTGAATTGACGCAACGTATTGTCATCGTGCACGCCAAAAATTTTCTTCTTCATTAAAGTGCTCGCCCTTTCTACTATTTTTATCTCATAGGTCATCCTCTTCCCAAGGGTCGATGTCCGCGTAGATTTTATATCCATTTTCCCAATGTGTCTGGATCCACTGGATCGCCTGCACCATCTCTTCGCTATGAGCAGTGGCTGTCTCCTCCAGCTTTTTCGCCTCTTGCAGTTTGCCTGCACACCAAGCAGGGTCCGGGAAACCTTCAAACCATTCCTTATCATCCTCTTCCAGCGGATCTGTATGGCACATCCCGTCATCGACCGGTAACATTTTCGACCAATCCAGCCCGAGTCCGACATCCTCCATCAAGTCACGGAGTTCAAGGCCGAATGTGAAAGGAAAGGTATACTCCGCCACGTCCTCTTCCTCATTCGGGAACCGAAGTCTGTACTCTTTTGGATTCTCCTGTTTGAATAGCTTTTGGAAGAGTGATTCCTTGCGTGTAGTGTCTATTATTGTAAAGTTTCTGATGGCCATTAATCTGACCTTGTCCGCATATTGCTCGGATGTGCGATTTGGGTATGTTTCAGCCATGATGGCTCTCCCTTTATTCAATTCCTGCTGTTCGGAAGCTGTCAGTTTTGACCGCAATTCCTTTTTCCGAAGGTCTGGAACCTTAAATGCCAGCCTCCGCGATTCTTCTCGATCCATTATGTATGCCTCCCATTTTTCATCTAGCTATAATCATCTTATTTCGACATAACGCGGGAAAGTCCTTTGTACGCGCCGTCAATAAGGAAAATCCCCTCGCCATTACTGCGCTGAGGGGAGTAAACGCTTCATTGTTTCAGAAAATCAATTTCAATCTCATTTTTCCTTGGTTTACGCTTAAACAGGTATTCTCCATTCCGAATGGAGGCAAGTACTTCCGCACGTTCGCGGATTGCTTCATATGCATCATGTGCATCCAATACGATAAAGTTGGCCGGCTTCCCTGCTTCGATTCCATACTCATCATTCACTCTCATAACGTTCGCACCGTTAAATGTGATCAAGTCGAGCGCCTTATTAATTTCATCAATATGCGTGTAATGCGCTAAATGAATGCCGTTGTCCAAAATGTTCATCATATTTCCATTCCCTAACGGGTACCAGTAATCCGCTATGGAATCTTGTGCAAAAGCCACATTGTTTCCATTCGCTAATAATTCTTTCACTCGTGTTAAGCCACGACGTTTTGGATAACTGTCGCCACGGCCTTGTAAATGTGCGTTTTCAGTTGGACAAGAGATGAAGTTGATTTTGGATTCTCGGAACAACCCTAACATTTTATTCGCATAGCTGTTTTCAACAGAACCAAAGCTCGTCGTATGACTCGCTGTTGTATATTCGCCATAGTCTTTTTCCATCACAATCGCGTTCAGCACTTCTAAGAACCGACTATTTGGATCATCGTTCTCATCACAGTGAATGTCAATCATTACATTATATTTGATTGCCATATCGACAATGCGTTTTAATGATTCCACACCATGCTCATAGGAAATTTCAAAGTGAGGGATGCCTCCTGCAACGTCAGCACCCATTTGAAGTGCCTTTTCCATTAGCTGTTCCGCGCCTTTATAGCGGAAGAATCCTTCTTGAGGAAATGCAACAAGCTGTAATGTCACGATATCTTTCAATTCTTCGCGAAGTTTAAGTAAAGCTTTCATCCCGGTCAAGTTAGGGTCCGTAATATCGACATGGGTACGAATAAACTGAACCCCTTTGCTCACTTCTTTTTGAATCCCTTTTATCGCACGCTCGCGCACGAGTTCTTCGGTCAATGATTTTTTATTGTCACTCCAACGCTGAATCCCTTCAAATAATGTACCTGACACGTTGGCATTCCCTTCACCGAGTCCTGAGAAGATATAATCCAAGTGCAAATGTGGATCAACGTAAGGCGGCAACACTAAACGACCTTCCAAATCAATCACTTCATCTGCATTGCCTAAATCATTGCCGATCGCTTTAAATTGATTGTTCTCTATTAATATCTCGTGAGATTCTGGGTCTCCATATATAGTCGCGTTAATAAACTTTTTCATATATCACCGCTCCTTTACATTATTATATATAGTTTATCAGATTATATTATTATTTTAAAACAAAGCCAAAGCATGAGAAGAAGTCAGAATTGTGTCGGTGCCTGTGCAGCACACATTTATGACTATTCGATACGCTAATTATTTATGCAATTAAAAATCACAAAAACACCGTTATATCAACATTCACACATCTTAATTATACAATTGTAGTGCATAATCTGAATTGTGTGCTGCACAGGCACCGGTTCAAATTCCGGGTCAATTAGGATCAATTCTTTTTCAAGTAAAACAGCCCGCCGTTGATGATATCGATTTTTATTTTTGTTTCGTATTGTTCTTCGATTGCATTTTTCTCGATTCGGTAGCATTCGGGGCGGTCGGCTTCTTCAATCTCTCTGTAAAAGTACTCGAGTACAAGGAGGTCTTTGCGTCGTCTTTCCTTTGCTTCTTCCGCCCATGTATGGTCATCTTTCTGGATAAGGTTTTCGATCACCGAGTCCAACCGTTCCAAAGCGCGCAGCGGTGTGATGATATACGGCAAGTGAAATGTGTTCGGCGATATCGTACTTCCCAATTCCAATCCGCTGATCGATTCCTGAAAGCTGTTGATGATCATTCCAGTCATCAAATTAATGCCTAATGAATAAAGGATCTCCTGCGTTCGATCGCTCGAATACGTTATTTTATAATTGACCCCTACCCACGGCGTCAAGATCGTTTGGCCACCAGACCTATTCCCTGCCCTTTCGTACATTTGCGCGAAGGAGCCGAGCTCTTTCGTCACCCGGAACAATTGATTGAGCCGGGGCGAGCCGTAGTGCACGACTTCCCCGGCAATACTTTCAGCGAGCCTGTTTTTATCAGTGATCAACGTCAGTTGCGCAGGATTTGGCTCATCTCCCGTGCTCTCCAAGTATTTCCAATAAAACGGCCGATTCATTATTTTTTTATCCATATCAATCGTCAATTGAACGGTAATGAAATGCTCATTTTCACGTAAAATCGTACAATTGTTTTCGATAAAAAATTGCCGTACGTATTGATGAATTTGCTGCGGGTACATGTGCATCCTCCTTGCTAAATAGTCAATTTGAATTCCGATAGTATATCGTCCAACTCGCCGACGACTTTTTCAAAGACGCCAATCTTCACATTCAGCAACTCCAATATATGGTCCTCAATTGTATGTTTAATAGCCAAATTGTATATATTAACATCATGCTCTTGCCCTAACCGGTGGACACGGCCGATCCGCTGTTCCAATTTCATCGGGTTCCACGGCAAATCATAATTGATGACGTGATGGCAGAATTGAAGGTTGATCCCTTCACTTCCCGACTCTGTAGCAATCAACACTTGCGCCTTCTCCTTAAACAATTGCTTCATCCACTCGCGCTTACTTTTGCTGAACTTCCCATTAAATGGGACGCTGACGATGCCCTTTTCATATAAATAATTCATTAAAAAGGCTTGGCTTGCCCGGTATTCCGTGAAAATGATGACCTTCTCGCCATTCGCTTCCTTAATGATTTCGTACGCCTTTTCCGCTTTTGTATTGACCTGAAGTGCTGCCAATTTCCGAAGCAGTTCCTCGGTGTAAGCAATTTCTTCCGTATTCGTCAGTTTCTGATGCATTTCATGCAACGTCAGGAAGGCTGCTTCCTTACTGCTGCAAATTTCCTTTTGCAACGTGATCATCGAGAAGGCGCCCGAAAAGACGGAAGACACATTTTTCAACTCTGAAATCATGTTGTACACTTCTTTTTCCTCTTCACTGAACTCAAGCGGAATGATTTGGACACGCCGAGTCGTCCATTCAATCCCCGTGTCATGCCTTGAATTGCGCACCATCACTTGGTTGATCAATTCCTTTAAAAACTCGTCCTCTTCCACATTATGTTTGCTCGCAGAAAAGACAGATTGGAATGTCTCGAAATTGCCTAGATGCCCTGGCTTTAATAAAGAAATTAAATTGAACAGCTCGAATACGTCATTTTGAATAGGTGTCGCCGTTAATAACAGACAGAACTTTTTCTTCAAGTTTTGCACGAACTCATAGTTTTTTGTTTTCGGGTTCTTTAATTTATGCGCCTCATCTATGATAATTAAATCAAAGTCCTGGTTATAAATGATTTCCTTATGAGGACTCCTCTTCGCCATATCGATGCTTGCAATGACGATATTGCAGTAGTCCAGATCATACGCTTTTTTATATTGAATCACTGGAAGGTGAAATTTATAATTCAGCTCCTCGATCCATTGATTGATGAGTGAAGCCGGGACGAGGATGAGCGCTTTTTTCACGAGGCCACGAATTAAATACTCTTTCAAAATCAAACCGGCTTGAATCGTTTTCCCGAGACCGACCTCGTCCGCAAGAATCGCCTTCCCGTTCATCCGCTCGATGACCGTTTCCGCCGCCTCCAACTGATGAGGAAAAGGCTTCAGTTCGGGTAAGTATTTCGGGCATTGGAGGCCGTGGAAGTCGGTTATCAACTTCGCCTTCTCCACGTCATAACACATTTTATACAACGTCCAATTATCCCAAGCTTTGCGATTCTCCAACCGTTCGACAAAGCCCTCTTTCCAATCGGACGACCATTCTATTTGCATAAACATCCCCTCATCCGATATTTTCTTGTTAGATTGTCCAAAAACGGAATTCCTATGTGCAAGACGAATGTTGTTCATTCCAAATCCTTCATTTATACTTAATCTCAACGCCCGAATTTTCAAAAACTAAGAAAGAGGGGGAATGAAAAATGAAACTAGGAGCATTCTCTGTCAGTCTCACTGTCAAAGACATTCATCTATCGAAAGCATTTTACGAAAACCTTGGATTTCAATCGTTTGGAGGAGACATTGACCAAAACTGGCTCATTATGAAAAATGAAGATACCATTATTGGCCTCTTCCAAGGGATGTTCGAAAAAAACATTCTCACCTTTAATCCAGGCTGGAATCAAAATGCCGAAAGTCTGGATTCATTTACGGATGTCCGTGACCTTCAACAGCAGCTCAAAGAGAAAGGCGTTCAGCTGCTCACCGAGGCGGATGAAGATAGTGTCGGGGTTGCGCATTTCACTCTTGAAGATCCGGATGGCAATCTTATTCTTGTAGATCAACATGTAAATCGCCCATGAAAAATCCCCCTTCTAATGCCATTTCCGGCCTAGAAGGGGGGTTTTTTCAATTTGTATTTTAAAGATGTTCGCTCATGAAGACCTTCAAATTCATGAAACTATTCTCAACCTTCTCCGTATAGTAAACTAGCGTGTTACGATTTTCTTTTAATTACATATAGAAAGGAACGTGATAGCTCATGAGGTCAGCGAACCCAAGCTTAGGGGAAAATACCTTTAAAGATTTACGGTCAGAAAACGGAATGTCGATGACCATTCAAGGAACTGTGAACAAGACGTTCATCCTGTTCCTGTTGTTGTGTGCAACGGCGGTCTTCACTTGGCATCAGCATTTTTCGGGGAATGACATTGAGGCGTGGCTGTGGATTGGCCTCCTCGGTGGTTTCGTCGTAGCCCTCATTACTATTTTTGTGAAAAGGGCAGCTCCTTACACTGCCCCACTCTATGCATTGTTGGAAGGGCTAGCTATCGGAGGGATTTCCGCTATATTCGAATCCCAATTTGAAGGGATTACGACGCAGGCAATCCTGTTGACGCTCGGAACGTTATTCTCCCTTTTGTTTGCGTATCGTTCAGGTTTGATTAAAGTAACCGAAAACTTCAAGCTCGGCGTCGTAGCTGCGACCGGTGCGATATTTTTTGTTTATATCGCGGACTTCATCCTTCGTTTTTTCGGAATGGAAGTCCCTTTCATACACGAGACAGGAATCGTCGGCATCCTCATTTCCGTCGCCATTGTAGTCGTCGCCGCGCTGAACCTCGTCCTTGATTTTGATTTCATTGAAAAAGGAGCGGAACAGCGAGCGCCGAAGTATATGGAATGGTATGGCGCATTCGGCTTAATGGTCACATTAGTATGGTTGTATTTTGAGATTCTAAGGCTTCTATCTAAAATAAGAAGCAATCGATGAAGTAGGTGGTGGTGAAATGGGCTTTTCCCCGTTCGACGATTTTATGTTTAGTGCTGTACCGATCTTTATTTTCGTCATTTTTGTTATTGTGATCGGCGGAATAATTTTTGCGCTCGTTAAAGGTGCCGGCCAATGGTCCGCCAATAATAGCTCGCCGCGTCTGACGGTTCCTGCCCAAGTGAAGACGAAGCGCACGGATACATGGGGCGGGAGCGGTGATTCTTCTGCACACACGTCTTACTACGTCACGTTCCAAGTGGAAAGCGGCGACCGGATGGAATTGAAGATGTCCGGAAGTGAGTACGGCATGTTAGCTGAAAGCGACCTCGGCCTCCTCACCTTTCAAGGCACGCGGTATTTAGGATTTGACCGAAACGGCACAGCAGAGTAAAAATGATCCATCCTTTTGAGTCGTACACTCAAGGATGGATCTTTTCTATTTTAAGCTCGTTTTCCGGTGCGTTTTCCGGTGCCTGTGCAACACACATTTATGACAATTCACTATCATTTATATTCATGCACACTTCAATAACGACCGATTTTATAAATCAATCACGGGAAAAAACATTATACAATTGTAGTGTATAATCTGAATTGTTTGTTGCACAGGCACCGAAAAGATTCTGAAAACAGTCTCGGTTACTACCTTTTACCCACCACCACATTTCTCTGATAGTTTTATAAATATAATATTGATTATTTTCTGTTATTTTGGTACGTTGTACAATATGACATCCTTGCAGTCTTCTAAAATGCTCAGAGTTGATGTGGGGATCGACTCTCGTATACTGCGAGATGGCGTACATTTTGTAGCAAAGGGGATGAAATGAATGACAGTTAAGATGAAGAAATCGGAGACAACTGTTGAGCGGGAGAGGCGACTAATGACAGACGGTCTGCTCGATTATGAACGGCTCATCGAAACAGCGGAGTTCAAGCAATTGGTCAAAAAGAAGAAAAACTTTTTCCGCCCTTATGTCATTGCTTTTTTTGCAATCTATTTAATGCTTCCGATATTGACGGGATATACGTCAATTCTTGAAGCGCGGGCGATTGGCTGGATGACGTGGACGTGGGTCTATGCTTTTGGCATGTTCATCATGGTTTGGGTGCTTACTCAGATTTATGTAAAAAAGGCAAGAGAATTCGATAAAGACGTCGAGCAATTGCTCGGAAAACACGTCCAGAAATAAGGGGGGAATCAATCATGAGTTTTTGGTCCTATTCAATCTTTTTTGCAGTTATCGCTTTGACGCTTTACATCACCTATTGGGCAGCTAAACAAACGCGCACGGCTAGTGAGTTTTATACGGCCGGCGGTTCGTTGACGGGATGGCAGAACGGAATGGCCATTGCAGGGGACTATTTATCGGCCGCGTCGTTCCTAGGGATTGCCGGAGCCATTTCACTGAACGGCTTTGACGGTTTTTATTACAGCGTCGGCTGGTTGACTGCTTATCTCGTTGTTCTGTTTTTAATCGCGGAACCGCTTCGGAACCTTGGAAAGTACACGATGGCCGATATGATCGGTTCCCGGTTCGGAGCAAAGAAAGTCCGTGGGGCTGCAGCACTCAATACGATTACAATCGTCCTTTTCTATATGCTCGCTCAACTTGTCGGCGCAGGTGCGCTCATTAAGCTGCTATTCGGCATCGAGTACTGGATTTCCGTCCTCATCGTAGGTGTCATGATGATGGTCTATGTTTTATTCGGCGGAATGACTGCTACGAGCTGGGTGCAGATCATCAAGGCGATACTACTCATGATTGGGACAATTGTTATTTCCTTCCTAGTCCTTATGAAATTCAATTTCAATTTCGTCGGCATGTTCGATCTTATGCGGAATGCGACGCCACACGGAGAGTCATTCTTACATTCCGGTGTTGTCTATAAAGATCCGATCGGCCTTATTTCCGTGCTTCTCGCACTTGTTCTTGGAACCGCGGGTCTGCCACACATCCTTATGCGTTTCTTTACGGTAAAAGACGCAAAAACGGCGCGTTCTTCCGTCGTGTACGCAGTGTGGATCATCGGGATTTTCTATGTTATGACGATCTTCCTCGGATTTGGTGCCGCCAAATTCGTCGGCAGGGACGCTATCGTCGCGGAAAACGCGGCGGGCAATATGGCAGCTCCTATGCTTGCGGGAGTGCTCGGTGGGGATATGCTTGAATCATTCGTCGCCGCCGTTGCGTTTGCCACAATTCTCGCAGTCGTTGCAGGGCTCGTGCTGTCCGGCGCGTCGGCAATCGCACATGATATTTACGCAGAAATCATCAAAAAAGGAAAAGTGACGGAAAAGCAGCAAGTCAGAGCAGCGCGTCTTGCGGCAATCGGTGTATCTGTCGTTTCCATCTTGCTTGCACTTGGATCGGAAAAACTCAATGTCGCGTTCCTCGTCTCGCTCGCATTCTGTATCGCCGCGTCCGCGAACGTACCGACAATCCTGTTCACGATCTACTGGCGCAAATTTAACACGACTGGTGCGGTTGCTTCCATGTTGACAGGGCTCATCACTGCCCTCGTCCTTGTCGCAGTCAGCCCGAACGTCATCAACCCGGTCGAAGGAGCTGCATTCTTCGTCGGTGAACCGCTCTTCCCGTTCGTCAATCCGGCGATCATTTCCATTCCAGCCGGGTTCCTAGCCGCCATCATCGGTACACACTTCGGCGCAAAACGTGCGGAAGCCGCGGAAGTCTCTTATGCGGAAGTACGTTTCAAAGCGGAAACAGGCTATCGCGGAGCGGAAGGCTAAGCTTCGAATCGATTGTTTGAATGAAAATGAAAATGCCCTCGGAAATCGGTTTACCGTTTCCGAGGGCATTCTATTTATCCACAGACGGTGCCTGTGCAAGACACATTTATGACAATTCAATCAAGTTAATATTCATGCATGTTTCAATGACTAAATAGTCGCCAAATCAACCTTTACTAAACAACTTTATACAATTGTAGTGTATAGTCTGAATTGTTCGATGCACAGGCACCGGAAATATTCTGAAAATTAATAGGGTGTTATGCCTTCCTTTTTCATCTCTGTCATTTGATGAGGGTCGAGCAAGCGGTTTAGTTCTTCAAGGGTGAGCACTTCGTAACGCAGGCAGAGTTCTTTAAGCGGGATGCCTGTTTCAAACGATTCACGTGCGATTTTCGATGACATCTCATAGCCGATGAATGGCGTTAGCGCCGTGATCGTGCCGATGCTTTTTTCTACATACTCTTCCATTTGTGCTACGTTCGCGGTGATGCCGCTAATGCAGTACTTGCGGAACACTTCGATGCCGTTGTTCATAACCGTCAATGATTGCAATAAATTATAGACAAGCACAGGTTCCATGACATTCAATTCAAATTGGCCGGCTTCCGACGCGAGGCTGATTGTATGGTCGTTGCCGATTACTTGGAAGGCGATCTGGTTCATCACTTCCGCCATGACCGGATTCACTTTTCCTGGCATGATGGAGGAACCTGGCTGCCTTGCCGGAAGATTGATTTCATTCAAACCTGCTTTCGGACCTGACGCCATCAACCGCAGATCGTTCGCCATTTTCGAGAGATTGATCATGCAAATTTTCAAAGCGGAAGAAAGCTCTGTGTACACATCCGTATTCTGTGTCGAGTCGATCAGATTGCAGGCAGATTTCAATGGCAAGCCACTGATTGCACGCAATTGTTCCACTGCGGTTTCAATGTATCGCACATTTGCATTGACCCCTGTGCCGATTGCGGTGGCGCCCATATTGATTTCGGAAAGGTGCACTCTCGTCCTCCCGATCCGTTCGATATCGCGTTTGATGACACTCCGATACGCGCTGAATTCCTGGCCCAATCGGATAGGAACGGCATCTTGCAAGTGAGTTCTCCCCATTTTGATGACACCGTCAAATTCCAGTTCCTTCGCCCTCAGCTCGTCCACAAAACGCTCCATCGTTTCCAGCAGCTGATTGACCATTTGATGAGTCGCAATTTTAATCGCCGTCGGGAATGCATCATTTGTCGACTGCGACATATTGACATGGTTATTCGGACTTATGTATCCATAATCGCCTTTTTTACGCCCCATCATTTCAAGTGCGCGGTTCGCAATCACTTCATTGGCATTCATGTTGAATGAAGTGCCGGCACCTCCTTGAATCGGGTCGACGATGAACTGGTCCGTCAATATCCCCTCAACGACCTCATCCGCCGCTTCCACGATGAAGAGCCCTACATCCTCAGGCAAGTCATTGACAAGCACATTCGAAATAGCTGCCGCTTTCTTCACAATCCCGATCGCGCGAATCAACTCCGGGTGCATGCGCTCCTTCGTAATTGGAAAGTTTTCAGTCGCACGTATCGTTTGAATCCCGTAATATGCATCATTGGGAACTTCTTTTTCCCCTAAGAAATCCTTCTCGATTCTTCCGGATAATATATTCATTTATTCCTTTTTCCTCTCGTTATGTATATCGCCAATAAGGCGTACGATGAACATTGCATAAGCAGATTTATTCTGCCTGGCATCATGTCAATCGTACGCCTTTTATCGTAGGAATGCTATCGTTTTTTTGGGGTTATTTAAGAGAAAAATCAAACCCCATTAGCCGAAACTTTATTCAAAAACGGTCGTCCACTCGTCCCGTTTTTCCAACATCTCTTTCGCCGCTTTCTTTGCGCCTTCAAGGCTATGGCTCGCGGCCCATCCGCATTGGACTTCATTGCAAGCAGGCACTTCGTCGGCGATCAAGACGTCATTCAATGTCTTCTCCAATATGTCGAGCACGTCTTCGTAATCGTCGTGGTTGATGAGCGCCAAGTAATATCCCGTCTGGCATCCCATCGGACTAATGTCTACAATTTTGTCCGAATGATTCCTGCTGAACTCCGCCATCATATGCTCCAATGAATGAATCGCAGGCATTTCCAGATGCTCCTTATTCGGCTGGCAAAAACGGATGTCGTATTTCCGGATGACGTCTCCATTGATCCCTTCCTTCACCCCGGCAAGACGCACAAACGGCGCTTTCACTTTCGTATGGTCCAAATTGAAGCTTTCCACATTCATCTTCTTTTCTTTCGTCGACATGTCCCCACTCCTTTTCATCGCATCCGCGCAATCAATTATATCCTATTGATTTACTCGGGTTTTATTCAGAATATCAAAATTCTGAATAGATAGCAAGATAGAAAAACTTCATATTTCCATATCAACTATGTTTGACCGATGCACGGGTGTTTATTAATCCTATGCAACAAATTCCGTCCATAGATTACCAAATCATTTTCATTAAACGCTTTTTTATGTCACGATGGTGAAATAAAGGAGTGGATTCGATGATACGTTTTGACCGTGTAACAAAATCGTATGATAATCAAACGCTCGTCGTTGATTCAGTCAATTTAGAGGTTGCCAAAGGGGAATTTTTTGTGCTGATCGGGCCGAGCGGTTGCGGCAAGACAACAACGTTAAAAATGATCAATCGCCTCATTCCACTGACGGACGGGACGATTTGGATCGACGGCAAGAAGGTCAGCGAGTACCCAATCCATGAATTGCGGTGGCGGATCGGGTATGTGTTGCAGCAAATCGCATTGTTCCCGCATATGACGATTGAGGAAAACATCGCGATCGTTCCGGAGCTGAAAAATTGGAATAAAAGCCGGATCCATCACCGCGTGACGGAACTTCTTGAAATGGTAGGACTTGATCCGGATACATACCGGCATCGGAAGCCTCATGAACTTTCCGGCGGCCAGCAGCAGCGGGTCGGCGTCGTCCGGGCCCTTGCCGCAGATCCCGATATCGTTTTAATGGACGAGCCCTTCAGCGCGCTTGATCCGATCAGCAGGGGGAAGTTGCAGGATGACTTGGTGCGGTTGCAACAGTCCATTCAGAAAACGATTGTATTCGTCACCCACGACATTCAAGAAGCGTTGAAGCTTGGAGACCGTATTTGCATTATGAAGGATGGCAAAATCGAACAGCTGGGCACCCCGGATGAAATTACGTTAACCCCTGCTACACCATTCGTCCGTCAATTCATCCAGAGCGGTAGCCTGAAACCATTCGTTTTAGCCGAACATATCGAACCGATGTCGACTTCTACGGAACAATTGCCCGTATTGTCCATCGACGCCGGGTGGGATGAAGTGCTTCATGCGCTATCCCAATCAGATCGAGCCGTCATCCAGCAAGAAAGCGAACCGACCGGCACCATTTCAAGACAGACAATTATCGCCTATTTGGCAAACGGGCACGAAGGAGGAAAAGTAGCGCATGGGTGACATCTTAAACGTTTTTCAAGATCGGAAAGGCGAATTAGCGTGGGCGTTAATCGAGCACATCCAAATCTCCCTCATCGCCCTTTTCTTCGCCATCCTCATATCAATCCCAGTCGGCATCTATTTGACAAACCGGCAACGGATTGCAGAAACAGTCATCGGGACAAGTGCCGTACTGCAGACGATTCCGTCACTCGCTTTGCTCGGGCTGCTGATCCCGTTGTTCGGCATCGGCAAAATTCCTGCCATCATCGCACTCGTTGCGTATGCATTGCTGCCGATTTTGCGCAACACCTATACAGGCATTAAGGGAATCGACCCTTCCTTGATTGAGGCGGCGACCGCGATGGGAATGAACCGATGGAAACGCCTTTCGAAAGTCGAACTGCCTCTAGCCATGCCCGTCATCATGGCAGGCATCCGGACATCGATGGTACTAATTGTAGGAACCGCCACACTTGCTGCACTGATCGGCGCTGGCGGTCTCGGCGATCTCATCTTGCTCGGCATCGACCGGAACAACCCTTCCCTTATCGTGCTCGGCGCAATACCTGCCGCACTTCTCGCCCTGTCATTCGACTTGTTGCTGAGAAAATTCGAGGGGTTGTCGTTCCGGCGAGCTTCCATTGCACTAGCAACGTTTTTCGTCGTTGCCATACTCATCATCGTCCTTCCCCTCTTTCCTTCAAGCAATGAGAAACAGATTGTCATCGGCGCCAAATTAGGGGCGGAACCCGAAATATTAATTAACATGTACAAGCTTCTCATTGAAGAAGAGACGGACTTGTCCGTCGAACTGAAACCTGGACTCGGCAAAACATCGTTCGTCTTCAACGCGTTGCAATCAGGGAGCATCGACATTTATCCTGAGTTCACAGGGACAGCGCTGTCGGAGTTCTTAAAAGAGGCTGCAGTCAGCAATGACCGGAACGAAGTATACGAGCAGGCACAACAAGGGCTTGCCGAACAATTCGATCTCGTCCTCCTGCCGCCGATGGAGTATAACAATACATACACGATCGCGGTATCCAAGTCGTTCGAGGAACAGTACGGCGTCAAAACAATTTCCGATCTCGTCGCAGTCCAAAGTGCAGTCAAAGCCGGATTCACCCTCGAATTCAACGATCGTGAAGACGGCTACCGCGGCATCCGCAGTTTGTACGGAATCGACTTCCCTTCCGTCCAAACGATGGAGCCGAAACTCCGCTACCAGGCAATCCAATCTGGGGACATTAACTTGTTGGATGCTTATTCGACGGACAGTGAACTGCAACAGTATGAACTAACCGTCCTACAAGATGACAAAGAGCTGTTCCCGCCGTACCAAGGGGCCCCTCTCTTGCGGAAAGAAACGCTCGAAACGTATCCCGAACTCGAGGAGGTCATAAACCAGCTCGCCGGCAAAGTGACGGACGACGAGATGCGGGATATGAACTACAGGGTGAACGCTGAAGGTGAAAAACCGGAGGACGTCGCACGACAATTTTTAGAGGATACGGGTTTATTGGAATAAAGGAAGATATTAATAAGCGGGGGCTTATTTCAACCCCCGCTATGAGGAGTGAAAATTGAGTATCCTCGATTTTTCAGCTTTCTGTTCTATCGTAAACACATCTAAAATAGACTTGCTTACTGTTTCTTTCCATACAATTCCTTAAATATTTCATTAGGCATTTTGTATTCCCTCACCCGGTCTCGCAGACTTTCTAGAGCATGCTCAACGTGAATCCGGACCAATCTTTCAAGCTCTTCCATTCTCTTGCTTCTCATCGCTTCCACAATTGCCAAGTGCTCGCATGGCCCTTTCGGTGTCGTTGGGGAATTGTCAAAAAAGCTATCGAATAACATTATATAAATATCAATTTTATTCATCAAAACCCCCAAGAATTCTGCAAGAAAGGTATTGCCTGCTTTTTTGACAGCTACCATGTGAAAGCTTTTATTCGCCTTTAAATAACGTTCCATGTCTTTTGCTTCAAGAGCTAATTTTTCTTCTTGCATACAGGCACACATCTCTTCAAAATCTTCTTCATCCAACTTGTACAATGAAGCGCGGATAGCCATCAATTCCAATTCTAACCGAAGCTGGTATGCCTGCTCAACTTCACTTTTTGTAGGATTGGCAACAAATGCGCCCCTGTTCGGAATCATATCCACCATCCCTTCTTCAGAAAGTAGTTTAATCGCATTTCTAATTGGAGTCCGACTTACATCCAGTTCCTTCGATATTGTCAGTTCAACCAGTTGGGTGCCGGGCGCAATCTGTCTTTTCAAAATGGCGTTCCGCAATCGGAAATAAACCGTCTTCTCAATTGAAGATTTTTTCAACAATATTCCTCCACCCTAATTAATATTTCTGAAATCATTGACTAACAAAATATTGTGATTTATTATATAGTAAATGAATTGTACTACATTTTTGAGCTACAATTCAATTCCCTTTTAACTACTGACTACAAAACAATCTTAAAAAACAAGGAGGGTCGTAGATAATTGTAAGCGTTTACTTCTATTAAATATAAGGAGGTTAGAAGATGAAGAGAAGATTTTTACTAATGATCACTGCAATTTTGACCCTAGGCATTATAAGTGGATGCACGAAAGCCGAGGGGGATACGAAAGCAAACAAAAGCTCAAGCAGTGTCCTTGAGAGAATTGAAAAAGACAAAGTGATGAGAGTCTCTTTCGAAGGGACTTATCCGCCATTCAACTTTTTAGACGATGAAAATAAATTTCAAGGGTTTGACGTAGATATTTCAAATGAAATTGGAAAACGGCTTGGTGTTGAAGTTGAGTTCATTGCTACCAAGTGGGACGGACTAATCGGCGGGCTAAAAGCCAATAAATTCGATATCGTCATTGGCCAAATGACTGTTACCGAGGAGAGGAAAAAGAGTGTAGATTTTACAGATCCGTATGTTATTACTGGTTCTGTCCTGGTTACTCGCAACGACACCGATGATATTAAAGCATTAGAAGATATCTCAGGAAAAAAAGTTGGCGTTGGCGGGGGAACAACATTTGAAGAAGTTGCAAGAAGTGTGGATGGGGCTGATGTAAAACTCTACAAATCTGTTAGCGATTATCTTCAAGATTTAACAAATAAACGACTGGATGTCATTATCAACGATCAATTATTGATCAGCTACAATATCCAAGAAGCGGACCTACCAATTAAAATTGCGAGCGGAATTTTAAACAAAGATGAAATTGGCATGGCAGTTAACAAAGGGAATGAAGACTTTGTTATTAAAGTGAATGAAGCTCTCGCATCAATGAAAGAAGATGGTACGTATAAATCAATATATAAAAAATGGTTTGGTACAGACCCACTTGAAAACTGATAACCATTGTAGTGGCATCTTTTTGGATGCCGCTACCTATCTATAAAACTATATATTACAGGGGGTATTTAATGTGCATGTCGTCGTGCTAGGTGCAGGGATGATTGGAACGACTGTTGTCCGGGAAGTTAGCCATTTTGCAGAGATTACGAAGGTAACCGTTGTTGACGTCAGAAAAGAAGGGATAGATAAATGTCTTGAAACAGCAAAAAGCACAAAGGTTCAAGGCCAAACGGCTGCCCTCGCAACTGAAGAAGATATAGCAGCTGTTTTATCAAATGCGGATTTGGCAATTGCCTGTCTTCCCCACTCCTTAAGTTTAACGGCAATCAAAGCTGCAATCACTTCCCGTTGCCATCTTGTCGACTTGGTCGGGTCGAATTTTACTGAAAAAAATGCGCTTAGCCAACAAGCCATGGAGGCTGGAATCATTATTGTACCCGGTTGTGGAGTAGCTCCTGGTATAACGAACTTCTTGGCCGCCCAAGGAATAGAACTGCTTGATGAAGCTGAAGAAGCGGTCATGATTTGTGGAGGGATTCCGCGACATCCAATTCCCCCTCTTTGGTACCAAGTTGTCTTCCGTTTGGAAAGTGTATTAGGCCTTTATACGAAACCAGCCCTTGCTATTAAAAACGGGGAGATTGTAAAGTTGCCACCGCTCACCGGACTCGAAAAAATAAGTTTTCCTGAACCCGTGGGCGAATGTGAAATGGTGAATACAGATGCACATAGTACTGCGTTCACACTTAAAGACAAAGTCAAAAACTTATACGAGAAGACCGTGCGCTATCCGGGCCATTGGGAAAAAATGAAAGTGCTTGCAGAGCTAGGATTTTTGGATAGCGAACCAATTATGTTTGATGGGCACCCGATTGTTCCGAGAACCTTCACAGAGTCTGTGCTATCTCCAAAATTAATTGGCCCCTCCATTGAAGACATCACAGTCGTCCGTGTTGAAGTGAAAGGAATTAAAAAGGGTGTTCCGACAAAGCATTCTTGGGAACTAGTTGATTTTTATGATCACGGAAGAGGAATAACATCAATGGCCAAGACAACCGCATTGCCTGCAACCGTAGCCGCGAAATGGATTCTTCAAGGGAAAATTAATGAAACTGGCATAATGCCACTGGAAAACTTGATCATTAATGAACGTTTTCAACCATTTGTAGATGAACTAAATGAGTTAGGTATTCAAATAAAATACAATGCAGTTGTAGAGTCTCCCGCTTAATAACTGATTGGAGGTGAGCCAATGGATGCCACAATCATAATCGATTCATTGCCGGCCCTTTTAAAAGCAGCTCTTATGACAATTTTTCTTGCTGTCCTTTCAATTCTGTTTGCCTTAATCATCGGCTTTTTAACAGCTTTGATTAGAATAGTCAAAATCAAGGTGTTGTATCAAATTGCAAGTGCCTATGTCTCCATCATCCGAGGAACACCTTTACTGGTCCAGATATTCGTTATCTACTACGGCCTACCTCAAATAGGAATTTCATTAGATCCAATATCTTCTGGAATCTTGGCATTAAGTTTAAATGCAGGGGCATATTTGTCGGAATCTTTCCGGGCATCCATACTTGCCGTCGATAAAGGTCAGATGGAAGCCTCCTTGTCTATGGGAATGACATACTGGCAAGCCCTAAGAAGAATCATATTGCCCCAGAGTCTCCGAATTGCAATACCGACGTTATCCAACTCATTTATTGTGTTGATTAAAGACACCTCGCTTGTGTCTGTCATCACAGTCACGGAACTGCTTCAAATGTCAAGCCTAGTCATTGCCAAAACGTTTGAACCTCTTACCATCTATCTGATAGCAGCAGCTATATATTGGGTTATCATAACTTTCTTCACTACTCTATTAGATAAGTTGGAGGTTAGAAGTTCAAAACATCTAGTACGCTAAATAATAGGTCAGGAGGCGAGAACCGAAATGGGAGTTATCAAGGTAAACAATTTAAAAAAGCGGTTCGGACAGAATGATGTTCTTTGCGGAATAGATTTAACTGTGAACAAAAGTGAAGTGGTCGTCATCATGGGCCCAAGCGGTTCTGGAAAGTCAACGTTTTTACGTTGTCTAACATTCTTAGAAGAGCCTTGCGAAGGGGTTATCAGACTGGGAAATCACGAAATTGATGCAAGAGCAAGGCGAGATCGTAAACACAAAAAAACAATTCGTGAATTGCGAAAATCTACTGGTTTTGTATTTCAATCCTTTAATCTATTCCCGCATAAAACAGCGCTAGAAAACGTGATGGAGGGACCTATGATAATACAAGGGAAGAGCAATACTGAGTCCCGTGAATTAGCTTTAGAACTTCTAACCAAAGTCGGTCTTGGAGATAGGATGGATCACTACCCCTCCCAATTATCGGGCGGCCAGCAACAACGGGTGGCAATAGCCAGGTCTCTATCAATGAACCCCACAGTCATGCTGTATGATGAACCAACGTCCGCACTTGATCCCGAACTCGTCCGCGAAGTGCTTATGGTTATCAAAGACCTGGCAGAGGAAGGAATGACGATGGTCATCGTAACGCATGAAATGAACTTTGCGAAAGAAGTGGCCGATCGTGTGGTCTTTATGGATGGGGGCTTAATTGTAGAGCAGGGAACTTCCGAAGAAATATTTAATCGGCCCAAAGAAGAACGGACGAAACGCTTCCTTACAAAAGTGGGATAATAGAGTAAGGTGACAGCACGCGAACAACTCGGATTTTTTGATTGCTGTCACCTGTACTACCTCTGCACCTTTACAACAATCTGTTCTTTGAAAATAACACCCTCTTATAAAGCCGTTCCTTCCCAACTCTATTCATACGGGAATTGGTTCGTCTTACTAATAACCATGTAGATATCACTTACCGTATATATGCTTCAAAGCCTCTCGCCTGCTTAACGGCTTAAGCGTATGTTCTTCGACAAACTGCTTCACAATGGCCGAGTCCGTTTTCGCGTACTCCCTCAATACCCAACCGATCGCTTTTTGAATGAAAAACTCATTTGATTCCACGTGCTGCAAGATGATTTCGAATAACAGCTCGGTATCCGTTTCTCCCTTGAACTTTAATTGATGCAAAATAGCGGAGCGGTTTGTCCACATATTATCCGATCGGGACCAGTCCAGCATCACTTGTTTCCCGTACGCTCGGTCCAATTTGACGACATGCCCGACAAGGTTCGGTGCGATTGCATCGACACTATCCCACCACGATTTCGCTTCAATGAATTTCAAAAGCTTCGGATAATCGTCAGTCTTTAAATGTTTCTTCATTTTATCGAGCAAAGCAATTGCAGCATACTGATATTCCCGCTCCGGTAATTCATATAATGTCCATGCCTCGTCAAAAACCTCATCTACTTCCGGTAATGCGTATTCCCGAAATTGCTCACGCAACAACTCTTTCCGCAGCGGGCTTTTAATGCCGAGAAACGGAAAGTGGTGTTTCATGTATGCTTTCATCGGCTCTGCTTGCTCGACATTCCGGCACATTTCAAACTTCTCGACAATCCCCTTATGGCTCCATTGCTTTTTCACTCTCGTCACCTTCTTATTTAATTGGTCTGATAGCTCTTCCTACAATTGTAAACAAGAATCTATGAAGTGCAAAGTTAGTAGTCTGAAATACGAAACTTTTACTACCTATTTGCCGTATAAACAGTTGAAAGAATAGTTTGTGTCAAGGAGGCGGGATGATGAAAAGGAAATTTCGATGGAAGTTTGGGTTAGCCGCATTTATGTTAATAATCATCTTTGCAGTTACAGGTTGCTCGCAGCCTGATGATGATCATGATCCGATCAAGGAAGCCATAAAAACTGTTGTTGAACTTCAAATGAATACGCCCGATGAGAAGGCTCTGTTAAAATATTATTTACCGGATACGCTTGATGAGCAAGAAGTGAATGAAGGATTTGATGCATACATGAAGTATTTGGAGGAAACGTATAAACCTTATTTCACGGAAAGTACATTCGAGCGATATATTATGACGAATGAACTTGTTACGTTCCATCATTCGGCTGACAGGTTTGATTATCAACTGAAAGTGAAAAATGTTGACGTGGAGCAAAACGAAGTGACGCCGACAAATTACAACTTCACCGTCGATTTGGATTATGTGAATAAAGATGGTGAGGAAACACCGATCAAGCTAACAGGTGTTGCCATTATGCGGGACGACAAAATCGCGAAAATTTCGTACCTCGGTGACAAAAAGTTAATAAGAAGTTTGTTAAGTGGCGAACCAATTAACGTTAACCAATAAAAGAGTATCCAAAGATAACAAAAACCGTCCCAGGAAACATCCTGCGACGGTTTATAAATTGCACGACATAATCAGCTTGGCAGCAAACGACGGGCCAACACAAGAATCCCATAACTGGTTCCCCAAGATTTGAAAGAGCCTTGATCTTTTAACGTTAAGCTTTAAATTCTAAAGAACTTTAAGTTGTAAGGTTTACAGCTTTGAACGCTAAGTTTTAAGCTTTTTCTCTGCTCTATTAGTCATTAGTAGATTTGAGTAAGCCGGTTTTCTATTTCACCCAAAGAAAATCCGGAAAGAAGGGTCTTGTGGATGTCATTTTCGATTACTCATGCAATTTAACTTATATGGTTATTTTCGTAATGGCATTGGATTCTGACAGGACGGCATCCACTTCAGCTTTAAAGCTGGAGATGCGCTCTTCCCATTCCTCAATCCGCTTATCGAGGTGCAACGGATCGATAAGGATATACTCGTTCCGCTCTTTAAATGACTTCGTATGTAACTCTACCTCTTCTTTTTTCGCATGCTCTTTATTGCCTAAAATTGCTGTTAGATAGTCTTCGAGCCGTGATGGCAACGATTCGTTTTCCATCGTCAATCTATTGATGGCCATTCTGCGTTTTGCAACCATCGCGGCAAGCAGTTTTTCTTCATTCACAATGGAGGACTTTCGCTCAATCGCTTTGGCGACCGTCATCGTCTCTCCAGCCACCACTACCTCAGTGACAGCATTCGATTGGACAACCGCATCTTTCAGTCGATTGCGTCGTTCAATTAACGATACCGCCTTGTCGAATCCGGCTTGAATCGTCTTTTCATAGTCTTCAATGGAAAGACCATTGATTTTCTGTGCAGATTTCCGGTCGGTAGCAATAAAATCCGCCTCCTGAATCGCTTTCGGAATACGGTCATTCAAAGTTTTCAACTCAGACAGCGCACGGTGAATCGACATCGTTTGTGTAGTAGTCATCACGTTTCCCCCTATCGCTTTGTTTCATTCTACCATTTAAATGGATTAGTTGTGCAAAAAACTACCTTTCAATCCAAAATCTCCGAACGATGTTTCCATGCGGTTCGGTAAAACTTTCATCCTCCACGCCGCCGTTGTTTAGAATGACAGCAGCCGAAGCGATATTGTCTTCATTGCAAGTGACTAGCACAGAACGAATGCCCAACTGATCTGTTATGTTCAATGCTTTAGAAAGCAAGTATGTCGCATACCCTTTCCGCCGCTCTGACGGACGGATGCTAGCACCAATATGGCCATCGACTTGACGCAAATAGTCATTCAAGTAGTACCGTATATTGACCATCCCTATGATCCGCTCGTTGTCATCGACAAGGAAGTAATTCGTGCTTGGCACCCGATTGTCCTGCCCCTCATCCTGTACTGCGAGTTCCTCCAAATACACTTCGTAAGGAACGTCCTCTTTCAAACGAAAACTGCTCGGAGACAGGCGATCCCCATCCCATTCCTTCATATACGCAATATGTTCCTTTTCCCATTTCAAGGATGGCCTCTCAAGTCGCATGTGAACTCCCCCAGTTCCTACTCTTTATGTGCATTTTATTCTGCGACGATAGACGATAAGCGTAAATACATTCAATAAAAGCGTGACGACAAGAAGAACTGTAGCGGCATACACGACTGCCCCCATCGTGTCCATCAGTGCAGTCCAATCCTCAATCTGTACGAGGTGATAGTTATAATAAATCTGGAAAAAGAGCGAAATTGCACAAGCGCTCAAACTCATAATAGATAAGGCAGCCCAGTGTTTATTAATTCCCATGAGATTCACTACCGGTAGTATCCAAGCAATGAGACCGAACACAAGACTCCCTACATTAAGCAAACCAATCATCATTTATTCCCCCTTTGCATATCCCTCTTTTGTAATGACCTTCATTCTACATGTAAGGTTTCATTAATGCGCATCGTCTTCTATTTGCACTTTCAAGATGTTTATAAGAAGAAAACTATCGATAGAGGACTCGTGTTGCTCGCACCCTTCCAGCTTATAGATGAACAATTGCTGCCCCTCCTCTGCCACAAGCTCTGTGCAAGACATGTCCTCCTTGGCAGGCTTGTCTCCCCGCTCCTTATTTTTCGACCGATCGATTTCCAAACTGAATACCGATCCATCAAACGTTACATTGTACAACGTCGGATTTCCTTCGTGCGTATAATTAGTAATCCGGACGGATGCTGCATCATCCGCTTCAACGCTGTCCAAAAATTGTTCAAATCGGTCAAAATTGAATACGGGTCCATTCATGTTGATAACATCCCCGTTTTTCACCGCTTTTTCACTATCGTACGAACAAGCCGCTAATAAGACTAACGCGAGCAACAATAAGAAATACAACTTTTTCGGCATGTGATCCCTCCATTGACGTACTTCGTGCTTCGCCTACACTATATGCGTCAACCGGTGTCCTGAGTACACGCGTCTTCCGCAATGGGCATATACTGAGGCATCGAAGGAATACGGAGGTTGCCTATGTATTATTCTTCTTTTCCATATGGCTTCAATTCCCGGCAGCAAGCTTTCATACCGGTTCACCCGGGGTATATAGCGATGCCCGCTCCTATACCGCAAAACGGAAGGAGCCCCTTTCCTCCAGTGGACACGCGGAAATTCAATGCTTCGGCGATACGGTTCAAAGAAGTGATGAATCAAGCGAATCGATTCATCGGAACACTGACCGCTTCAGATGATTTCGCCCGCAGGCTCATGGACGCCGCGCAACGGTCTGACCAAAAGGAGGTAGAGCGGCTCGTCCGCTCGACAGGTGTAACTATCAAATACAATCTATCATACACCCCCTCCGGCATCCGGATTGATTTCTCGAACAACGATGCCCAAAACAGCTGTTGCACGTTGCGAATGGCGTTGGGATGGTGAAATGATAAAGACCCTTCCGCATCCAAATGATGTGGAAAGGTCTTGTTTTTTAGGAAGCGTTATTACCCCATCCACATCGCGAAAACAAAAAATGACCATAGGGAAATTGGAATCCCAATGAGGAGACACGCACCAAGGTATATGTTATTCGGCTTCTTGAAAATAAATAATAAAATAGGAATGAGTATATATAACCCAATACTAATGAAAGTCACGCTAGTTATAGCTGTCGTCAACTTAATTGACGGGAAATGTTCATGTAAATAATATGATATGCCTTGACCATAGATACCTAAAAGAGTTGCTACTACGAGGCCTATGATTACAGAAACATTGTGAATGATTACTTTCAAATGCCAGTCCCCTTTTCTATTCCCCATTCCTCCGCTTGTCAGGTCTGGCGGAAAACGTAGTCATCAAGACGATAAAAACAGGCAATAAACTCCATAAAAAGAATCCCCAATGGCGCGTCACGACAGACAATACGAAGAAGAATGCAAGCGCTACAATCGAAGCGTAAACAGTTCGTTTTCGAATTTTATCCAACCTGTTCACTCCCTCTTCCCTTTCTTCCATTGTACCACGTACGCACACTGAATTCTCAAAAAGTTCCAGTTTTTGATTACCCTGCTCGTAATATGCTATTTCAAAATCTCCGTTTTCCCATTCCGGTGCGTCCCTTCATATGTAACATCCCCCAATGGTTCATCGCTAAAATGATAATAAAGTTCGGCATTGTCACCGGCAATTTTATTAAAGTTGATCGATCCGACGTTTGTGGAGTAAGCCGCCACTACCTTAAGGGATTGCTCTCTATCCACTACCAAACTCAAATATAATTTTTCATCCGGCTTAAATTGTAATGTCGGTTCGAAAGATTTTTTCGTTTCATTCCCAATAAACATCTTGTCTGTCACGGACCAGCCCCAAAATCCTTTGGAAACAGCATATATCTTAAATCCTTCTTCATAAGGTCGGATGGCGAATTCCTGTTTTTGGCTAATCACATGCATTACACCAGGTTCGCCTTCTACACCGTCCAACGCAGCAAAGGCTGTCGAATTTACGATGTACTCATCCCAAACGAAGGTTTTGAATAAAACAATGCCGATAACAATGAGCAACACTCGGATTTGATTTTTCCCCAATCTCTTCGCACGCTCGTGTTCTTGCTTTTTCATATGGATCACCTCATTTTAAAAAAGTCTCTTCAGTTTATGCAACGTCATCTTATACATTAATAGTAACATCGTATACGAGGAAGTTGGAGGGGAACTCTTCCGTCGCTTTATTTTTATCATCCTATTTTATTCTTTTAATCCTTTTAAATAAATCATCCACTTCCGGATAGTCTTTTGATACAGTGAACATAGAACCTTTTTTTATGAGGATTGGTAGAATGTGAGCAAAGGAAGGATGGTAGTTATGGAGACGAATATCCTTGACAGAAATTATGTACATGTAAGCGGATCTGGTGATCGGACAATTATGTTTGCTCACGGCTTCGGCTGTGATCAGACAGTATGGAAGAAAAAAATCGTGCCGGCTTTTGAATCGGATTACCAGGTTGTGCTGATTGATTATGTCGGGTCGGGAAGAAGCGATAAATCTGCATATTCCCGTGATCGATACGACTCTTTATATGGCTATGCCCAAGACGTTATAGACGTGTGTGACGCATTGGAGCTGGAAAGCATTATCTATGTCGGCCATTCAGTCAGTGGAATGATCGGCACTTTAGTGTCGATTAAACGCCCTGATTTGATTGATAAACTGATCATGCTCGGCTCTTCCCCGCATTATTTGAACGAGCCGGATTACTATGGTGGGTTCGAGGAAGAAGACATCCATGAATTATTGGATATGATGGAAACGAATTATTTGGAGTGGGCCAAGTATTTGGCTCCCATTGCGACGCAAAACGATGAGCTTGCCGAAGATTTTGAAGCTCGTTTGAAAGCAAATGACCCGGCCATAGCCCGCCAATTTGCCGAGGTGACGTTCTATTCCGACCATCGTGAAGACTTGCCGAAAATTCCGATCCGCACACTTATTTTACAAACAAGTACGGACGCCATCGCCCCTCCAGAAGTCGGCCAGTTTCTTCAAGAACGGATTCCGGGTAGTGAGTTAGTGACGATGAAGACCGCGAAAGGGCATAATCCGCATATTAGCCACCCTGAGGAAACCGTTCAAGAAATCCGGCGTTTCATCGACGGGACAGGAGTGTAAAGCAATGGATGAACAATTGAACTATGCACCTTGCGGATACTTTGTCCTGAATGCCGAGTGGGAAATTATTGAGATGAATCAAACATTGAAAGATGCGTTAGGTCTTGAAAAAATGCCAACTTATATGCAGGAGCTGCTGACGGTCCCTTCCCGCATCTACTTTGAAACGTATTTCATCCCCGCCATTTCGATCCATAAAAAGGTGCGGGAAATGTATTTGAACTTCAAGCTGAATAAACAAACATTCCCCGTCCTTATCAATGTCAACGAGCGGAATGGCCTCTATGAGGGGATCATTGTCCAAATGAGGACGCGCGATGAATACGAAAACCAGTTGATGATGGCGAAAAAGAACGCCGAGCGCATTCAAAAGGAAACGGATATTGCCAACGAGAAACTGCTCGCCCTCTTGCAGGACGTAGAAAAGAAGCAGAAGCAGCTGAAAGAAATGAACGAAGAACTCCAAGTGCTTGCCGCTCGTGATGAATTGACCGGCTTGTTTAACCGAAGGACGTTCCGGAAGGACTTGGCGTATGCGATCGAGGAAGCACGCGAAAACGGTGGGCCGTCTATTTCATTGATCATTTTCGATATCGACTACTTCAAGAAAGTGAACGATCTATACGGCCATGCCCTCGGGGATAGCGTACTGATGGAGCTTGCGAGAAAAATGGAGAGCATTATTCAACCGCCCGATTTAGTCGCTAGAATCGGCGGCGAAGAATTCGCAGTCATCCTTCATGAAACGGACGCGCATGAAGCCGTCAAAAAAGCTGAACAGCTGCGCAAATTCATAGCAGAATCCGAGTGGGAAAGCATCGCCATTACAATTTCTGTCGGAATCGCCCATCTTCAAGATGGCGACACATCTAACATCCTATTCACGAGAGCGGATGATGCGTTGTATGAATCCAAACGCAACGGCCGGAATCAAGTGACGAGCGGGTAGGATTGATTTGAAAACAAGGAGCCGGTCAAGTTTACCGGCTCCTTGTTTACGTTTTATAGAGAACCACGCGTAGGCCTAAGGTCACAAAATGACAATAAAGTGTGGGAAATGATCGATATCTTTCGGGAAATGATTGATAACGTCCCTGAATTGATCGATAAATCTCAGGAAATGATCGATATCACGCAAAGTTGCCTGGGACGAAGCTGTTTACCGTAAATAAAACGACGAGCCATCAATCATTTCAACGTCGTCTCTCGCTTTAATTTGCTCAATCAACGTAAAAAGGGCTTTGTCCTTCTGTTTCGCCTCAATCATGCAATCGATTTGCGGAACGGAACCTTTGATTTCATTTAAAAACCTGAAAAACATGTCTACATCCACATAATCCGCATGGTGACGGAATTTGTCCTCGCTTTTCGGACTGGAAATGTGCATTTTAATCGGCAGAGGGGATACCGTCCATGTGTCCACTACACGACCCCATTTATCTTCCCAATTTTCATCACGATGGAAAGCGAGATGGTGATGATAATCAAATACAAGCGGGATGCCCAACTTCTCGGATAGATAAAGCGTGTCATCAAGTGTGAAGGACGTATCGTCGTTTTCCAGCATGATCATCTGCTGAATGGACGACGGAACATCGCTCCAGTTCTCGACAAAGCGCTCCAGCGATTTCTCAGTGTCTTTGTAGTTGCCGCCGATATGGAGGACACAGCGATGAGTCGGATCTAATTTCATTCCTTTTACAATCAAATAATGCATCTTTAAGTTTTTTACCGAATTGATTAACACATCTCTATTCGGGGAATTCAAGACGACAAAATGGTCAGGATGAAAATCCACTCGCATATCATGCTCTTTTACAAAGCTCCCGATTTCCGCTAACTTCCCTTTCAACGGTCGCATATAATCCCAATCGGAAGTTTCTTCATGGGTGGCTAAAGGGATTAGTTTGGAGCTAAAGCGATAAAAATGAATTTCATTAAAGAGATTATTTTTAAGCAGCCTATGTGTATTTTCCAAGTTCTCCAATGCAATTCGTTCCAATTTACGGATGGCGGCTTCACGGTCCTCAGTTTTTTGAAACTGCGCAAACGTCATCGTTTTAGATGGGGACGCATTTTTCAGTTCCATGCTCATCGCCACATATCCCATTCGCACAATCGTCATATTCGCACCTCATCTATGATGTAAGAAGATATGATTAGTCTCTTCCCTAACTGGATAAGTATACGGTGCAATCACAAACGAGCTTTTAGTGAAATAAAAAAACGCAAGAATCACTTTCATTCCTGCGTTTCCTACGTATTGATATGCTTTTACTACTGATCAAACCACAGCAACTCTTTGTCATCCACGTCGCCGTTATAATTTATGAGAATTTCTTCCCCTGCTTTTATATCTTTATGCGCATAGAAGTCAAACGTATGCTTTTCGAAACTGATCTCATACGTTGCATTCGGCTCATAGGAATGATTGAATAACATCCCGTACCCAAGTAGGATTGCGGTATGATTGATGCCGTATTCAAAAGCGTAGTCAGAGAGTAATGTCTTCTCGATATGCGGGTGTTGGTCGTTTGGATATGCAATGACGGGCGCTTCATGTACCATCGTCCCTTTAGTAATATCACACGTTGCGAATACTCCTCTATTGAATTCTCCATCACTAATGACAGATGTTTTCACTTCAATGATATTGCTCACCTTCTCACTTTTAAAAATATACTTTCTAACTATAACATCATTTCACTCATTAGACTGTTTTATTTACTTGAAGGTTGTATTTCCCTGGAAGTGATGACATTCCCAGTTCCATTAGAATACGATAAAGGAGATGAGCAATAAGGAGAGAATAGATTGCAAATTCATGTCGTTAGACAGGGAGATTCCTTGTGGAAAATTGCCCGTGGATATGGTGTGACAATTGATGCGATTGTCTCAGCAAACCAGTTGGAAGACCCGAATGCATTAGTAATTGGTCAGGCTCTCGTCATTCCGACCGTCTCCCGATCAACCGCTCCAAAGCCGGTCATTGATGTTAATGCCTATACACTGAATACAGGAGAAACAGGCGCCAGGGAAATTCAAGAAGTCGGCCGTTACTTAACGTATTGGATGCCATTTGTATATAGCGTGAAAGAAGATGGGAGTTTAACGACTCTCGATGACACGGAAATGCTTAAATCCGCTGCGGCCGAACGAATCGTACCCATCATTGCCATTACAAATTTCAGTGCGACAGAACCGGGTTCTGTACTTGCCCATACCATTCTTTCAAGTCGTGAGCTTCAAGAAAAGGTCATCGCGAATGTACTCGGTGTGATGAAAGAGAAAGGTTATCAAGGGTTAAACATCGATTTTGAAAATGTATATCCTTCCGATCGGGAGAATTACAACCAATTTTTGCAGCTTGCGGTCGATCGGTTACATCCACAAGGATATTCCGTATCATCCGCTCTTGCACCTAAAACGAGTAGTGAGCAAAAAGGGTTGCTAGTTGAAGCACATGATTATGAAGCGCACGGTAGAATCGTCGATTTTGTCGTCTTGATGACCTATGAATGGGGTTATCGAAAAGGACCTGCTCAAGCGATTTCACCCATTAATAAGATAAAAGAGGTGCTCGACTATGCTGTCACGGTCATTCCAAGAGACAAGATTTTTTTCGGCTTTCAAATTTACGCACGTGACTGGACGCTTCCTTTCGTTCGGGGTTCGGAAGCTGAAACATTCAGCCAGCAAGAAGCGGTCCGCCGAGCGATTCAACATCAAGTCGCCATTCAATACGATACGAAGGCTCAATCTCCGTTCTTCCGTTACGCCGATGAACAAGGGCGCACCCATGAAGTGTGGTTCGAAGATGCCCGCAGTGCACAAGCAAAGTTCAACATGGTGAAAGATTATAAACTTCGCGGCATCAGTTACTGGGTGCTCGGCTATCCTTTCCCGCAAAACTGGCTGCTGCTTGAGGACAATTTTACGATACGGAAAAGAGTTTGAATTGTGTGGGTGCCAATTGTGTGGGTGCCTGTGTAAGGCACATTTATGACAATTCATTGAAATGAATAATAATTAAATGGGAAGGCAATCAAAGCTCGATATGATTGCCTTCCCATTTTTCATTTATACAATTGTAGTGTATTGTCTGAATAGTGTGATGCACAGGCACCGAAACAATTGGCACCGAAACAATTTCAATTTTAAATCCATCTCTCAATCAAAGAAACGTCCAGATTATCAGCATCCACCCGTACCTTCCGCCCAATTGGCATGGCATGCATTGGGTGTGTATGTGTACAATCGAAATCGGCGATGATCGGAATTGTAAGCCCATCCAATTGTTCTAACAGCACTTCATACGGGAGCCTGCCTGTTCCCATGTCATCGTACTGTTCATGCTTCCCTAACAAGATGGCACCCACTTTGTCGAAGACGCCGTGTAACTTCAACATAGCGAAGTTCTTTTCAACGATTGAAGTAGTTTTCGCACAATCCTCAATTAGCAGAATGTCACCTTCTTGAATGTACGGAAAGTACTCCGTGCCAATAAAGCCATACATAGCATTGACGTTCCCGCCTATTAAACGCCCTTCCGCAACCCCGCCAGACACGGAAATCCATTGATTATCGTATAACGTTTTCTCTTTCGTTTTTTCTAACCAGTTGGAAGCTTCATCAGACCACTTTTCCGGTACCGGCACGGAATAAGGCAAAGACGGTTCAGTAATGAATAAATTCGAAAAGTATTCGTATGTATCATCGACCAAAGGAGGAAACTCCCCAAAGGACGGGATTAAAGCGGGTCCGTAAAATACCGGAATGCCTGTTTTAGCATACAACGCCAGTAACACTGCAGTGGCATCAGAATAGCCGACAACAATCTTTGGATTCCTTTTGAATGCTTCATAGTCAATATAAGGCAATAGACTATTTGAATTCGTTCCTCCGATTGTCGACATTACCATTTTTACTTCCGGATCGCGCAGCAACATATTCAGCTCTTCCGCTCTTTCTCGAGGCGATCCGGATCGATAGAAATCCTTCTTGCCCGTTAAACTTCCTTCTTTAATCTGAAAGCCTTTCTCCAGTAAATAGCGTTTTCCTCGTTCATAGCGTTGTTTAGCAGTCACGGTCGCTGGAGAGGATGGAGTGAAAATGCCTATTGTATCTCCGGGTTTTAATCTAGTAAACATCAATGACACCCTTTCAAACCATGATAGAATGACAACAATATTTTCTGATACATGTATAACCCAGTCCAAAAACAGACCGGGTTACCATTTAACATTTCATCGAAATATAATTACTGCTCTATAATCTGAATCAAGTTACCGCACGTATCGTCGAAGACGGCTATTGTCACTTCGCCCGCTTTTGTCGGCTTCATCGTAAACTCCACGCCTCGTTCCACTAACCGTTCGTACTCTTTTTGAATATCCGTAACGCCAAACATTGTTACTGGGATGCCATCGGCAAATAGTTTCTTTTGATACTCCTGCGCGGCCGGATGGTTATTCGGTTCAAGTAAAAGTTCGGTACCGTCTTGAGCATCTGAGGAAACAACTGTTATCCATCGATATGCCCCTGCGGGAACGTCGTGCTTTTTCACAAAGCCCAACGTTTCTGTATAAAACTCCAGTGCCTTGTCTTGATCTTCTACGAATATGCTCGTAACAATGATTTTCATACTGTTGTCTCCTTTGATTGTTGTGTTTCATGTTATTTTGTACTGAATGATTCAAAACAAACTCAATGACTTCGACTACTCTTGTTTCTTACCTACATCTGCGGAATAAAAAATTACTCTATCCACCCTTTCAGCAAGCCTTTAAGTGGTTCGTTGTTGAATAAAAGTACTCGATATTTCCCCTTTCGTATTGATGTGACGAGCCCTGCATCTTCCAATACAGTTAGATGTTTAGCTATCCCCTGTCGCGAAATGGTAAGGTTGTGCTCCATAATGAGACGTGCCGTAAGTTCATACAACGTCATCTCGTTGCGTTCAGATAGTTCGTCTAAAATGAGCCGCCGAGTCGAGTCGCCGAGTGCTTTGAATATAGCGTCTTTGTCCCACATATATCAAGTATAAGCAACCATACAGTTGCTTGTCAAAACTATCTGCCCTGTCAATTCTCAAAATACTAACGTATGTTACTAAAGGTACTTATGTAAGAAAAAGAAATAAAGTAGATGCAAAGTAGGGATAGTCTTGAAGAAAACAACTAAGTTAAAAAATCTACTGCATTCACAGCAACTTGAATTTTTAATGGAAGCCCATAACGGTTTATCTGCAAAAATTGTAGAGGAAGCTGGTTTTAAAGGAATCTGGGCTAGTGGACTTTCGATAGCGGCATCCATGGGTGTTCGTGATAATAATGAAGCTTCCTGGACACAAGTAGTAGATATTCTTGAGTTTATGAGCGATGCTACGACAATCCCGATTCTAGTAGATGGGGATACGGGATATGGAAATTTCAATAATGCTCGAAGGTTAGTTAAAAAACTAGAACAAATCGATATAGCCGGCGTATGCATTGAAGATAAACTCTTTCCAAAAACAAACTCTTTTATTAATGGAAGAGCCCAGCCTCTTGCACCGATTGAAGAGTTTTGCGGGAAAATAAAGGCGATGAAAGATACTCAAATGGATGATGATTTTATTGTGGCAGCGAGGGTTGAAGCTTTTATTGCAGGATGGGGATTAGAAGAAGCCCTTGCTCGGGCGGAGGCTTACAGGCAAGCTGGTGCCGACGCGATACTCATTCACAGTAAAAATTCCGATTTCGACCAAATTGCTGCTTTTATGAAAGAGTGGAAGAATAGACATCCAGTTGTGATCGTTCCTACAAAATATTACTCAACGCCAACTTCTGAATTCGTAAAATCAGGAGTGAATACTGTCATTTGGGCGAACCATAACTTACGAGCATCGATTACGGCTATGCAGGACATTTCAAAGCAAATCCATAAAGAAGCGAGTCTTATGCAAGTTGAGAATTCAATTGTAAATGTTGAAGAAGTTTTTAGACTCCAAAATGCAGAGGAACTTCAAAGAGCGGAGAAGAAGTATTTACCAACAGCTACTACCCCATCACAACCGGAGACGGAGTGATTTTTTTGTTGAACACAAGTGAATTTGGAAATGAACTTAAAAGACTTGGTTTTGACTTTTACAGTGGTGTCCCGTGTTCTTTTTTAAAAAACCTTATTAACTACTCGATCAATGAGTGTAACTATGTTGCTGCGGCTAATGAAGGCGATGCAGTCGCAATCGCTTCGGGGGCTTATTTAGGAGGAAGGAAATCAGTTGTCTTCATGCAAAATTCTGGCCTAACGAATGCTGTTTCTCCTCTTACATCCTTAACTTACCCGTTTCAACTGCCCGTGCTTGGATTTGTCAGTCTGCGAGGAGAACCCGGTTTAAAGGATGAACCGCAGCATGAATTAATGGGACAAATCACAACTCAATTGTTAGACCTTATGCAAATAAAATGGCAGTATTTATCAAGCGATTTTAACGTTGCAAAGTTACAGCTTGCAACAGCTAATGAGTTTGTTGAAAAAAATCAACCATTTTTCTTTGTCGTAAAAAAAGACACCTTTGATAAGGAAAACTTGAAACTAAAGGAACGA
Organism: Sporosarcina pasadenensis; assembly: GCF_047228845.1. NCBI lineage: Bacteria > Bacillati > Bacillota > Bacilli > Caryophanales > Caryophanaceae > Sporosarcina > Sporosarcina pasadenensis. The sequence continues at coordinate 99,240 of NZ_JBFEGM010000008.1, read as the reverse complement.
GCCATTCATAGTAATAAGAAAAAAATCGAAAAAACCTCCTCGGATGAAGTACCAAGTCGATTGGAAACGTTACACGTAATCAATCGATGCAAAGATGATAAGATCGTGCAGCTTGCAACAACAGGTAAAACAGGCAGAGAACTTTATGAAGTGGACGATTGCTCGAACAACCTGTACATGGTTGGTTCCATGGGGTGTGTCAGTTCCCTTGGGTTAGGATTAGCTCTAACAAAAAAAGACCTGAATGTAGTTGTCATCGATGGAGATGGTTCCTTACTCATGCGAATGGGAAGTTTAGCAACGAACGGTTACTATCAACCTGAAAATATGCTGCACATCCTGCTAGACAATCAAACCCACGATTCAACCGGAGGGCAACGTACTGTTTCTCATAATGTAAACTTTGTCGATGTTGCTGCCGCTTGCGGGTACGAGAAATCGATTTATATTCATACGTTGGAACAACTCGAAAAAGAAATATATGATTGGAAAAAGACAAAAGGACTCACTTTTCTTCATATTAAAATTGCAAAAGGATCTAAACAAAACCTAGGACGCCCTGAAGTTACGCCTAGTGAAGTGAAAATACGACTTCAAAGATTTATAAATGAAAAAGGATGAGCGACATACGGAAAGTGAAGAGGAATATATTATTAAATCCCGGTCCCGCCACTACAACAGATACGGTTAAATACGCTCAAATTGTTCCGGATATTTGCCCCCGTGAAAAGGAATTCGGTGAAATCATGCGATTCGTATCTTCCGAACTTACGAGCCTCGTTGCTGATTCCGAGCATTATACAACCGTCCTGTTCGGTGGTTCCGGTACCGCTGCAGTGGAGTCAATCTTGAGTTCAGTCATGACTGACGGAGTTATCGTCATCATTAATAATGGTGCATATGGGAAACGGATGTGTGAAATTGCAGAAGCATATGGGCTAGATTGGGTTGAGTATATAAGTCCAGTGGATCAACCGATTCAACTCGATCAACTGCAATTATTCATTCAAAAACAACCGCGGCCCGTTTCCTATCTTGCTGTTGTGCACAATGAAACAACAACTGGCTTATTGAATGATATTGAAAAGATTGGCTCAATCTGTAAGGAAAACAATTTGACAATGATGGTAGATGCCATGAGTTCGTTTGCTGCGATTCCCATTCAAATGAGTAAAATGAATATCAGTTATTTAGCAGCCAGTTCCAATAAAAACCTACAAGGTATGGCAGGCGTCTCTTTTGTTGTCGCAAAAAAAGAGGAACTAGAGAAAGAAAGAACGACGAAGCCAATGAACTATTACTTAAATCTGTACGCACAATATAAGCATTTCAAAGAAACAGGGCAGACGCGGTTCACCCCGCCGGTTCAGACTTTGTATGCATTACAACAAGCCATCATAGAAGTGAAAGAAGAAGGCATAAAAGAAAGATACGAGCGCTACTCTCAATGTTGGGATACGCTCATCGCCGGCATCAAAAAACTTGGCTTACATCATCTCGTCCCCGCCGAGCACCATTCAAAAATTATTACCGCAATCGTGGAGCCTGCATGCGAGGCATATAATTTTGATAGCATGCATGATTATTTATACAAAAACGGCATAACGATCTATCCTGGAAAGCTTGCCAATTTGAATTCCTTTAGGGTCGCCAATATAGGTGATCTAACGAAAGCAGATATTGAGCTCTTCCTAACCTTTTTGGAAAAGTATCTACAACGTATAGGTTTTCATTCTGCAGACTAAATAAAAAAACAAATGACCTCCGAACAATGGAGGTCATTTGTTTTTTTCCGCACGAAGCTTTAATTTGCTCTTTAATTTCATAATTTCATCATTCGTTGATGAACTTTTAACAAGCAATATACTATTTTTGTCTAAAATTTTTTTCAATAATTCCTCAACCCCATGGATAGTAGGAAACGTATAGACTTTGCCTTTTAAACCTTTTCTTTTTGCTTGTTTCGCAATTTCGGCAGCCTTCGATCCAACTGTAATCAATACGTCGACCCCATTTTCTGCTATCATCTCTCCTGTTTGTCGGTGAAATTCTTTGCTAAAATCTCCTAAACGCTTAATGTCGCCAACGAGTGCGATTCTTTTCTTCCCCCGCGAAATCCCATTCAACGTTTGAAATGCCGCTGTGAGAGAAGAAGGAGTTGAACTCCATGTATCATCCAAAATGGTAAAGCCCCACTTTCCTATGCTAATTTCCAGATGGGCAGGCAAGTTCTTGAATGACCGTAACCGTTTAGCGGCAACATTGATGTCAACGCCCATTTCATGAACAGCTGCAATAGCAGCGAGCGCATTTAACACTTGATGATGTCCATACCCCGGCACAAAAACTGAGTATTTCTTTTTAGCGTTAAAGGAGAACATTTTCTTTTTTTTAACGTTCAGTTCAAATTGCATTCCGTTATCGCCGTACGTAATATCAGTTGCCCGAAAATCAGCACGGTTCGTAACACCAAAGGTATGTATGTCTCCTTTAAATTTTTTCAGTCCTATCTTTTTCGTATTCTTGTCATCAGCATTGACGATGAGCGTACCTTTGGATCCTACAGCTTGAACCATTTCTGCTTTCGCTAAGAGATACGCTTCCGGAGTTTTACATCCATCAAGATGATACACACCAATATTTGTAATAATCCCGATTGTCGGCTTAAAGTAACGAGAAGCGAGTAGCACATCTCCTGGCGCACCTACTGCCGATTCAAACACAGCAACATCTGTGTGCTTTTCAATGGAAAGTAAATAGGTTAGATGATGGGTCCTCGAGTTCGCTGATTTCTTAGTTCCGGTGACATTATGATCGAAACCGAGGATATGCTTAATCATATCTTTCGTCGTCGTTTTCCCATTTGTTCCGGTTACAGAAACGACGGGAATCGAAAATTGGTTCCGATAAAAATTAACGAACCCCCAAAAGGCATGCTCAATGTTGTTAACTTTTATAATCGTACAATCTTCAATACGCTCTAATTCAGCAAAAACAGTATCTGTTACGACCACACAAGGGACTGACTGAGCGATTTTCTCCCAATCGATTTGCCATTTTTGTTTTAAAAATAGTAATTTATTCGGCCCCATCTTCTGGAGGTGGTAAACAACATCGTTAATCCTGAATTTATCAGAGCCTTTAATAAGTTGTCCATTCACATATAGGCAGATAGTTCTCGCCGATAATGGCTTCATGTATGTTCCCTCCAAATCTCTTCATACAATACGTTATGCTTGCTGGAAATTATCAGCTGTACAGTAGTCTTGTAACAGATATAAATTTGGTCATAATCATCTCCTCATTTCCATACAACCTTTCCCAATAATCCAGATACAACTATTCCGTATGCATAGAATAGAAAAGAGATTAGCAACAACGACTGCCTTAGAAAAAGATTAATGGACTATCGGGCCATCGGAAAGGAAAAATTCAAGATGAAATGAGGAAGGGTACATGAAGAGAACAATGGGGAAATGGGAGCAAAGTATATTATTACAGCACCATCCTCTAGTCGCAAAACATATTCCAGAAACGATAACTTACAGTGAGAATAACTTGGATGATTTATTGAGCCGCTATCAGTCTGTCTACGTCAAACATGATACGACGGGCCAGGGTAGAGCAATTTTCAAGATTCGAAAAAGGGACGACGGGGGCTACTACTTAAATGGATTTACAATTCAAGGAACACCTATACAAAAATCCGTATCGAGAGTGGATGAAATTCAGCAGCTCCTCCATCCATTTATTAACTTAGGCAGAGTAAGCGGTCTCTATATTATTCAAGAAGATATACAAAGCTACACCCAAAATGGACAGCCTTTTTCTATTCGGGTTCATGTTCAAAAACTGAAAGACAATTGGGTAATTGGCGGGATGTACGGGGTATGTGGAACGACCGAAACCGGTCTAGTTACAGAAAATGGGATTGTAAACCCCCATAGGGGCGGTGAAGTAATGACCGTTTCCGAAGTATTATCGTACACAAAATTCAACAATATACAAGAGGATACAGTAAAGAAGATCGAAGAGGTTGCAATCGAAGCAGCGAAGGTCATCAATTCCATTTTACCAAACAGAGAATATGGAATTGACTTCGGTGTCAATCAAGAGGGAACACCTATAATATTTGAAGTGAATACAACACCAAGCATCCGCTCATTTGCAAAAATTGAAAACACAGTCATTTGGAGACGAATTGTTGAGATACGTAAATTGCAAAATGAAGAAGATGGAACCAATCATTGAACATTAGGCGGTCTATGATAGAGGTTCCCTTCAAGGGGTCAGCTTGTTAAACTAATCCATTATGAGCTCCCACTCAAGGATGGATTATTTTTATTGTGGAACGACTACTATGCCGATTTCTCCAGCTTTTTCGCCAATTTTATTGCCGCTAACCACATTAAGACGATGAAGACTCCAGAAACAAGAATTGTTAACACGCTACTAAATCCACCCGGCTCTCCGAAAACAACCGATAACAAATTGGCAATCCCGCGTGAGGGCGATGGAAGTCCAAGCCAATGAACGACCCACGGCATGATAAATAATCCAGACAAGACACCAAGGACAAAATAAAAGGTATATTTCTTCATCATTTGTCCCTCCTCGCCAATAAATGCTGTTTTGGCCGATTCTCTCTATTACAATATGATGAACCATACAAGAAAAAACAATGTCATAAAAATAATGCCAATAATTGAAGAGATTTTTGCGTATTTGATTGCCCCATCCGAAATGTCGGGATCCTCGTTATACATCCAACGTTTCCCCCACAAAATCGCATCCTCCGGATATTGATATTGTAGAATAAAGAGAATATATAACGGAATAGATAGAATCAATCCAAAAATGAACGTCAGCATACTGTCCCCTCCAAACCCTTTCTGAATACTACTTATACGAATTTCGAAGTTGGAAGTTTCAGTAATTACAAAAAATACAGTCCACCGCTTTAAAAAAACTCATCCATCAGTTGATAGTAATCAACTCTAGATTCATCCACATCCGTAAATCCATAGCCCGCAAGAAAGAAAGGTACGTATTCCTTGCCAAAATTACTGGTGATGCTTCGTATCGCCAATGCCAAATCTTGATATTTGTCTGCAACCCCAGCTCTTCCCCAGTCAATAAAGCCGCTCACTCTTTTATTTTCCACAATGACATTTGGCAAACAATAGTCACCGTGAGTGAAAACGAGATCTTCGTTTAATGGCCTGTTGGTAATGAGCTCTTTAAAAAGTTCGGTTGCTTTCCTTCCTTTTCGCCCCTCGTCAAAATCATCTTCATCGACTAATTTATGTTCCACTCTATTCTTCGCTTCTTCTATTTTCATATCCAACCTTTGATCATATGGACAATTGTCGATAGGCACACGATGAATTGTTTTGAGTCCAGATCCTAATGACTCCAACACGGTAGGCAAATATTCTCGATGTGATTGATCAGAAGCATTGACACCTTTTATTTCAGACATTAACAAGTATTCGTTTGCCTCGTCCTCCCCGTAGAATAGCACACGTGGCACAGGCAGCTTCCCTTCCAACCACTCCAATTTTTCCTTTTCATCGAAGAGACGTTCAACAGAATCTCTCGACTGCACTTTCAAGTATTGATTCGAATGAGAACTTTTTAATAAGAAGGTCTTCGCTTCCGAATGGCCAATCGTAATCGGTTCCCACGAGAATCCATTAGTCAATTTCGCTAAACTTGAAGGAACTTCTATCAAATGAAACACCGCCATTTCTATTCTGTAATTCTTTCGACTTCCGAGAATGCAGAAGTTTTCATATGAAGGTCCCGTGCAACTCGTATGATGCAGCTACATACATAATCTTGAATCAGATCATAATACATCGTTTTAGTCATCTGTTTCCTCTGCCCCAACATAAATTAATTCGAGCTTAAGATATTTATGAATTAACAAATCACCATTAGCATAATGATAAAGACTAGGTTTTTGGGAAGCTTTGAAATATGACCACTATCTGGACACTTGGGTTATATGGAGCTAGTAGTGTAACCGGCCCTCTTAATTACCTTTGTAACATTATTTATGAGGAGGAGTACAATGAACAAGCAACAGAGTAAAAAATTCGGTGCGGTTGTTCTAGCAAGTTCTTTAGTCTTTAGCTCCATTGCACCGACAATTTACGCTGCGCCTAATCCCGGTAAAGCAGAGGCTTCTACTGGCAGAACAGAGCTAAACAAAATCACAGGTGTTACTACGTTAAACCCCATTCCTGCCCGTGTAGACAATGCGAGTACAGTTCAACTAAGTGGTACTGTTGTGATTGATGGTCCAAAGCTGGAGCTAAAAGTAAATGGTAAAGTTGTAAATGCAGAAACGACACAAATTTCTGATAAGCGTTGGGCATTCAAATATGTCTACCCTTTAAACTCAGTAAATCTGTCTGAAAAGAAGGATGAGCAAATCACTGTTGAAGCCTATACAGTTTATCCAAATGGAAAAAATGCAGGCGCAGTCCATACAAGTGCTCAACCCGTTAATCAGACTGTTGATTTAACTCCACCTGACATTACTTTTAATGACTACAATAAAGATTGGACGAATCAAAGCATCACTGTTTTTGCTAGCATCAATGAAAAGGGTACACTTAATCCAGTCAGCTATACTTTTAATGAAAACGGCAGCTTTACCTTTATCGCTACGGATTTAGCTGGAAATACATCTGAGAAGACAGTGACAATTGACAATATTGATAAGGAAGCCCCTGAAGCTGAAGTTTCCTATTCCACAACTTCCCCAATCAATACGGATGTCATTGCAACTATTAAAGCAAAAGAACCAGTAACGTACACCAATCTAGATGAGTTACCGGATACAATGGAATTTGACAGTAATGCATCCACTCTTAAGTTTACTGAAAATGGCAGTTTTGAGTTAAAATTTAAAGACAGAGCTGGAAATACAGGGTCGGTCCATGTGACAGTTAAAAATATCGATAAAGTTGCTCCTGTCGGTTCACTTGTATATTCTAAAACCGAACCTACAAACGAGGATGTAACGGCAACTCTTACATTTACTAAACCTGTTACATTTAAAAACCTTGAGGATTTACCAGACACAGTTACGTATACAAAAGTGGATGATCAAACGTACACGCTTACTTTTCCAGAAAATAAAAATGTTAGTTTAGAGTTTGTAGATGCAGCCGGAAATACGGGCGAAGTGGAAATAAACGTAGCAAATATCGATAAAATTGCTCCAACTGCCAAGGTACACTATTCAACTGATAAGCCAACAAATCAGGACGTAGTAGTGACAATTGAACCTAGTGAAGATGTCACGATCCTTAACAACAATGGTTCTCCTAGTATTACCTTTACTGAAAACGGCAATTTTGAATTTCTCTTTGTTGACAGGGCCGGAAACACTGGGACTGCACAAGTAAATGTTGATAATATAGATAAGATTGCCCCTATCATCACAATTAGTGAGTATTCAACAGAATGGACGAATCAGGATATTACGGTTACTGCCAGCACAAATGAGGGATCACTAAATAAAGAAAGCCACACTTTCAAAGAAAACGGCAGTTTTGAATTCATTGCTACAGACCTTGCTGGGAATGTTACACGATATACTGTCCATATTACCAATATTGATAAAGTTGCGCCGGAAATTACAGTGAAACCTTATAATACAGACTGGACAAATCAAGATATTACGGTTGAAGTAAGCATGAATGAAGAAGGCGAACTAAATACGACAAGCCATACCTTCACAGAAAATGGCACATTTACATTTATTGCGAGAGATCGTGCAGGAAATATAACTGAGCTTCCAGTTACCATTTCAAATATTGATAAAGTTGCACCTGAAATAATCGTTGAAGAGTATATTACTAGCCCCACAAATCAAGATATCACAGTAAAAGTGAGCATGAACGAACCTGGCACATTAAACGCAGAAAGCTATACTTTCAAGGAAAATGGCGAGTTTGAATTCATTGCTACTGACCGTGCAGGGAATGAAACAAAGAAAAAAATCGTAATCTCGAATATCGATAAAGTTGCACCAGTTATCACAGTACTCAGTTACAACACTTCACCGACAAACCAGGATGTCATTGTAACCGCTGAAACTAATGAAGGAAAACTAAATGCAACAAGTCATACATTCACGGAAAATGGTTCATTTGACTTCATTGCAACGGATGACGCAGGAAATATAACTGTTGTAACCATTACGATCACCAATATCGATAAAACACCTCCAGTTATTACGGTAAATCCTTACAATACAGATCCAACAAATCAGGACGTGGTTGTTACTGTAACGACAAATGAAGGGACGTTAAATACAACTACTCATACCTTCGAAGAGAATGGTGAATTTAGCTTTGTCGCAACAGACGAAGCAGGAAATGTAACTGTTGTAACCATTACGATCACCAATATCGATAAAACACCTCCAGTTATAAGCAATGTTGTCAATGGATTCTCTTATAATACCAATGTGGCTCCTACCTTCAATGAAGGGACGGCTTTATTGAATGGAGAAGCATTTACCTCTGGAACAACTGTTTCTGTTGAAGGCAGCTATACTTTAGTGGTGACTGATGCAGTAGGAAATGAGTCAATTGTTTCCTTTACAATTGATAAAACAGCTCCAGTTGTGAGTGGTGTAGTAAACAATCAATATTACAATGTGGATGTTACTCCTACTTTTAACGAAGGAATGGCGACTATGGACGGAAACACTTTCGATTCTGGCACTGTTGTTTCTGCTGAAGGAACACATACACTTGTAGTAAGAGACAAAGCCGGGAACCAAACAATTGTTACCTTTACGATTGATAAAACGAATCCTTCTCTAACAAATGTGACAGCCAGAACAACTCAGGGCCAGATTAAAACGACAACCGTTTCAGGGGACGCCGAGCCAGGTGCGGTAGTTGAAGTTTACTTGAAAAATAGTAATGGAAAGAAGGGTGGTTCGCTAGGAAGTACAACTGTAAAGCCAGACGGCAGCTTCAGTGTTTCCTTTAGTGAAATAAAAAATAACACTGATCTCATTGTAACTGCTACTGATAAAGCAAATAATACATCCGAAGTTACTGTTACCGTAAAAAATAATTAAGTTTGCAATGTTTATGTAACAAGAGAAGACTACCTGTTCCCAAAAGACAGGTAGTCTTTTCCTGTTACTTCATTGTTATTTAAGGATGATAAAACCCTTCCAAAAAATCCAGATGCCATGATTCTATATGCATAGAATAGATAAGAAGATTCGTAACAATGGCGGCGACTTAAGAGAAGGAGATGAGAAAATATGAAAAGAACATTGGGGAAATGGGAGCAAAGTGTGTTTCTACAGCAAAATCCATTAGTAGCTAAACATATCCCAGAAACGCTCATTTACAATGAGAACATTTTAGATGAATTCTTGAACCGCTATCCGTCTGTCTATGTTAAACATAATACGACGGGCCAAGGCAGAGCGATCTTAAAGATTCGCAAAAGTAACGGCGGACACTACTATGTCAATGGATTTACCATTCAAGGAAAACCCATACAAAAGACCGTTTGGAGAGTTTATGAAATTCAGCAGCTCCTTCATCCATTTATTAAATTTGGTAGGGTAAGCGGTCCTTATATTATTCAAGAAGCTATACAAAGCTGTACCGAAAATGGACAGCCTTTGTTAATTCGGGTTCATGTTCAAAAGCTGAAAAACGATTGGGTAATTGGCGGGATGTATGGGGCAATCGCAAGCAAACTGGCGACGGAAAGCGGGGTTGTGAATTCCCATAGGGGCGCTACCATCATGACCATTTCCGAAGCATTATCACTTACAAAATTCAAAAACGATCAAAAGGATACGGTAAAGAAGTTAGAAGAAGTTGCAATTGCAGCAGCGAAGGTCATCTATTCGGTTGTACCTAATAGAGATTATGGAATGGACTTCGGGGTCAATCAAGACGGAATGCCTGTCTTAATTGAAGTGAATACAACGCCGGGCATCGGCTCATTTGCAAAAATTGAAAATGGAGCACCTTGGAGACGAATTGTTGAGATACGAAAAATGCAGAGTGAACCCTAAGCGAATGCTTAAAAAAAGAACGCATGTCACTCATACATGCGTTCCTCTTTTTATTCAACCACATAGATCACTTACAAAGGCACCCGTGTCTGCAAGCTCCACACACCACTTTTCGTCAACTTATCAATATGGACTTCAATATCCCCGCCTAAATAGACCGTCTCACCTTTAATCGCAACGACCATCGCCTGCACGACGGGATCACTATTATTTTTTTGATAAACATCGCCGATTTTAGGTATATGGATTGGAGGTGTATGGTGTTCCTGCACCTTCGCTTGCGAATTTGGTTCATGCGCTTCAGGCGTTGCCAAATCAATGATTGTCGCACCCTCTTCCAACCCCGGCACCATTACCCAATATTCGCTATGTCTGATTCCATTCGATTTATTGCTAATCACACCGTTCGCTTCTATTGAAGATACAGTTTCAATCGCGTGAAGATGGTGATGATCAATGGAGTCGGGTTTAGGATTGATAATTAAAATATAATCCCCGACTTTTGCTCTCACTTCTTTATGAAGCGTGTATCGTTGATAATTGAACGTAAAACTATCCAAATGCTTCGGTCTATACAATGTAATTTCTCTCGCAGTTACGAGCCGCTGCTCCAAATCTTCAAGTCGAATTAGATGCACAGACTTCCTGAAAAATGGGTTTACAGAGTACACTTTATGCAACTTGTTTTGATAATAAACAAATTGTCCTCTTCTAACGTTTAATAGGTTCACTACGACCCCACCTTATGATTTTTCTAGTTTCCGATCACTCTTTTTGCTGTATGATTTTATAAAAGGATACGACCATTAATATGATAATAAGGGAGAGAGGCAACGCCGAAATGATGAGCATATTTTGAAAGCCTTTAATACCACCAGAGTACATGACAATGGCGGCCATTGCAGCTAATGCGAGCCCCCAAACGATTTTGACGACGTTGGAAGGATTCAATTGTCCTCCCGTACTGAACATGCCGAGTACAAATGTTGCCGAATCCGCAGATGTTATGAAAAATATAGCAATGACAAACACGGTCATCAAGGACAGGACTGTTCCAAGTGGATAATGCTCATACATGCCGAATGTCACCGTTTCTGTCACTAATGTGGATAGCTTGGCAATCCCGTTTTGCTCCAAATATAATGCCGAACCGCCAAAAACGGCAAAGAAGATGAATGTCACAAGTGTAGGAGCAAGCAATACACCTGCAACAAACTCCCGTATTGTCCGGCCTTTTGACACACGCGCAATAAACATGCCTACAAATGGTGCCCAAGAAATCCACCATGCCCAATAAAAGATCGTCCACTCATTAATCCAATCGCGCTGATCTCCATTCAACGGTTTCAGTTCAAAACTCATTTCAATGAAGTTCCCTGCATACTTACCGATCGAAGTTGTAAATAAATTGAGTATGTACATGGACGGACCGACAATAAACAAGAGAACTAATAGGATAAATGCGGCGACAATATTGATCGTACTCAAGTATTTTATTCCTCGTCCAATACCCGACCATGCGGATACAATAAATAAGACAGTAGAGATGAGTAAAATGATCAATTGAAACCAAAACGTTTTAGGGGCGTTAAACAGATACGTTAGGCCACTATTAATTTGCGCTGACCCGAATCCGAGTGTGGATGCGACACCTACAACCGTTGCGAAAATCGCAAGCGTATCGACGATATGTCCAACCGTGCCCCGCATGACTTTCTTGCCGAACAACGGCTCAAGCGTTGCACTAATCAACCCAGGGGCGCCGACCCGAAATTTAAAGTAAGCGAGTACAAGTGCTACAATGCTGTACAGCCCCCAGCCATGAAGGCCCCAGTGAAACATCGCGTATTGAAGTGATTCAATGATCGCCTGATCAGACCCTGGCGTTGCATTCGGCGAACTGATGAAAGCGTGTGAAATGGTTTCGGCTGTTGTAAAGAACATCAGTCCAATGCCCATACCTGCGCTGAACAGCATGGCAAACCATGCAAGTAGACTAAATTCAGGCTTCTCATTTTGTCTTCCTAACTTCACCTTGCCAAAACGGGAAAACATAATATAAAAGCAAAAACTGATCATCGCAACAATTACAAATATGTAAAACCATGCAAAGTGATCATAAATAAACTCGGTCGCAGATACTGTCAACCCGTTCAAACTATTCGGGGCAAATGAACCCCAAAGCACAATCGCTATACAAATAACGACCGCATACCAAAACACCCTTGTAATATGCAACAAAATTCCCCTCTCTCCTTCTTCCACTTATCGTCACCTCGTGGAATACACTATAAAACGAGCCGCCTATCCGATTTATAAAATCGTCATAGACGGCTAGTAAAGATACGGCAATCAATTATACCCCTTTTTAAAAAATTGAAACCTTGACTCCTGTCCTCCCCAGCAAAAAAGCAGACACCCACATTCGGGTGCCTGCTTACTTGTGTTCATTTCATTTTTTCAATGAATGTTTCTTTCCGTTCACGTCAACAATTTCCACTGTTGTATCCGTCAGCTTCATATCCTTAGCTTGGATACTGGATAATTTTTTCGTTTTTCCATCCAATAAACCGTATGCAAACACACCTTTTTTATTGAAATAAAACATCGTGCTAGGATCGAATTTGACGGACTTGTTATTTTGCGTCACATACGTTGAGAACCTGGTAGACCCTTCAAGCCGTTCGAAAATGATACGTGCTTCGAATTCGATTTTTTTAATCGGCTCATAGTGATCCGGAGATTTATGATACAGGATGAGCGTCTGGTCCGTATTTACGGAGTCATCGAAGGGTGGATTGTAGCCAAACTGCCGCACCTTCTTCTCGACAGTGTAATAGTAGTCAAATCCATAGACGCTGAAATTTCGCATGCTCTCTGTGTGGCTTTCATCCCACTCATTGAGGTCCCAATAGTTAGCACCATTGTTTCCGCCTTGTGCATTCGTCCGGAATACGCCATACCGATAAGGCATATCGGTCGCTTGTGATACAGCAGCCCAATAGGGGACGTAAATCGTGCTATTCTGAAGGATGATCGGAAAACCTGTTTCCAAATGGACATCGAACAATCCATCTTGCCCAGGAAAATCTCCTTCTGTCAGCAGTACAGTTTCCTCTTTCGTCTTCTTATTAATTTTCACAAGCTTTTCGCCTTTGATTGTGTACTGGAACCCGTCCTCTTCCACGACAACCCCCTTCTGGCTGACGAAAGAAACGGGGCCTGGCAACTTCATCTTGTCATCGATCGCACGTGCAAGGAACGAGGAGAATTGGGCACGTGTCACTGGATTTCCTGGTTTGAACGTACCGTCCCGGTAACCGCCGGCAATCCGATTCAGTGCTGCGCTATTAATATCCCCGAATGCCCAGTGAGCAGGCGAAACATCTCTGAACATCGGCTTCTGCTCCAACGGGAGGTCGAATGCCCGGCGCAGAATCGCTGCCATTTGGGCACGTGTCGTCTGTTCCGCCGGCCGCATGTAGCCGTTTTCGCCGCGTAGGATTCCCTTTTCATTAATGGTCGCAAGCGTCTGATAATGCGCCGACTGCTTCGACACGTCCTTGAAAGTGACAGTCGGATTTTCCCGCAGTGGAATTTCTAGCGCCTTTAGGAGCATGGAGGAGGCTTGTGCACGGGTAATTGGTTCATTCGGCCGGAATGTTCCATCCGGATAGCCGCCGATAATCCCCTTTTTATACAGGAACATGACGTCCCAAGATGCACCATTCCCCTTCTGCATATCCTTGAATGGAATCGGGTCGTTGTATGGCGGATATTCTGTCTCTGCGTTGGCCGTAGGTGTCAATGAAAACAAAAGCAATAGTGTCAGCAATAAAGTTAAAAGCTTTTTCAAATCGTACACCTCTTTCTATTAAGCTACTTAACGTATTTAATACCTACCATATCCAATTAAAAATGCATGTCGATATTTTCATAAATAGATACGTGAATAATTGAGCCCAGTTTTTCAACCCTTACACCAATGTCAATTAAATCAGTCTTGTTATGGTCCGGCAGTTTAATAGAGAAGGAGCCTCTATCTTTTCCTACGGCATGGAACAAGTTCGTTCCCGGGTCCCTCGTGATTGTTGCAATCTGTTCGGCCTCTTTTGGCAATACATGCCGACCGATGTCGTATGCTGCTCCAAGGTCCACTGAGGCAGTCGGCCTTTCCTCCAAAATCCTCAAACTATAAGAAAAATGCGGAGTTAAACTTACCGCCTCAATCCCGTACCGCACTTCTTCTCCGTCCTCAAAACGGACAGTGGCAATATATTGACCCGGCTTATCGATCATAATTCTGACATTAGTATACTTTCCTTCATTATCCGTCTGATCTGTATCGCGGCAATCGGAAGGACTAAAAGAGAGACATTTCCTGAAATCCATGTTGTCATATAGCTTCTTTCCGTCCATCGTGGAAAGGGAAATGTTTTGCACTTGGCCTTTACCCCTCACATCGAGTCCGGCAGGTGTAGGTAAAATATCTTCTGTCCTTTCCAGCGTCAATTTCAATTTGCCGTCCACTTCTTTGATGTGAACATAAAATTTCCGATAATATTTCTTATCCGGATTCCCTGAATAGACCAAAGCAACTTGGAATTTACCCGTTCCTTCTTTAAGCGGAACTAAGTGGATTTTATCCGTAGGACCACGATATGATTTATCGCTCCCTTCAACCGCATTGAACAGAGCAGACTCATTATGATTGGAATCAAACATCTTAAACTGTTCCCATTGATAGTCGCTTGCGCGGACCGTTACAATTTGCGACTTCGCTTCTTCCGTTGCTTTCAACATTTTAGCAGCTTGCCCTCTTGTAATGGAGACATTCGGGCTGAACCTATCAGAACTCGTTCCTGTTGTGATACCTAGTCTATAGATGCTCATAATGCCCGGATCATGACCGGTCCCTCTCTTAACGTCTTGGAAAGGGTTTGTATGCGATGAGAAATTATAGAGCGGCAAGCCAAACGCTTTGACGAGTATCGACGCCATCTGCCCCCGCGTAATCGGATCGTTCGGACCGTAACGGCCATCTCCATAACCGTTGATGATGCCTTTTTGCGCCATCGCTGCGATCGCTTTATAGTAGCCGTTCGCTGTTGAGACATCTTTGAACCCCGGATTTTTCACGTTCGTCGTGTCCAAATTAGTCATCTTAGCGATGATTGCAGCTGCCTGTCCTCTCGTGATGGAATTACCCGGTTTGAATGTACCATCCGGGTAGCCTCCGATAATCTTCCTTTCCGCCAGCTCATTTACCGCTTCTGCGAAATGCTTTGATGCTGGTACGTCTGAAAATCGCTCCGTACCTGCTGCGAACGTGCCAGATAAAGGCAGGCTGCATGCGAGTAACAGTGCGCCAAGTATCATAAGAAGTTTCTTTCTCACTTGCAATCTTCCTTTCTATTCCAGTTACCAGTTTTAGTGAATTGCGAATTGTGTCGGTGCCTGTGCATGGCACATTTATGACAATTCACCTTAAGTAATAAAAATACGAGAGAACCTTTATATTACTGGATTCTCTCTCTTATTTATGCAATTGTAGTGCATAGTCTGAATTGTGTCTTGCACAGGCACCGTATAAAGGGCACCGTCTTAAACAATAAGTGCATGAAAACCAGGTTAGCGCGTCCTCTATATTAAGCGGTTGGTTGACGGCTATTACTTCTGGACAGCTGCCAACTTGGTTTCCAAAATTGTGTCGGGGGTCCCATCCCCCTTCCTGCACTATTCTGCGATCACCCAAAGATCCGAGCCTGGATCACGTTTCATATGAAACACTTGCTCCGCTACCCCTTCTCTCCCATATTGGTAGCGGATTTCTACTTCATCCTCAGAAACAGTAGCCGATGTACGGTAAGATGCCTCTAAAAAGAGCTCACCTAACCGGCTCAGTTGTGCGAACAGCGGTGTTTCCGGCAAATTGCCGAACCCTAACAGATCGTCGTACAAATACAAATCAAAATATTGCTCCGGCGTATAATCACCGGTAAGCTGACCCGTTAAATAATCGATGTACATCGATTCGGTATGCTCTTCCGTCGCGACGCCTACAACTTGGCCGTAAATTTTATGCACAGGCGTAATCGTTGCCCCTTGCACCGTTTTACTTGCAGGGAAGTGGTTCAATAATAAATACTCCCGCGCATTCAACAGCGTATCGTACCCACCTACAATCGAAACTCCCTTATCTTCATAACGATCCATAAGTTCCGATTGCAACGGTTTGCCGTTAATCTTCAACTCTCCGTTTTTCAGCACGACACGATCGCCCGGGACCGCAACGACCTCGTAATAGGCATCGTTATAAGTCGGCAAATGGCTTGTCGTATTTGTCATCGTCCGAACAATGTCGCCTGCCTCATACACAACTTCATCGAATAATTTCTCCTGGCGTTCAATGACCGTATGGAAAGAGTCCGTTTTCCCATTCAACGAAAACCTTTCCTTATCGACATAATGCAGACCGTCGACTTCATCAAAATACGGTAACGCCGCGAATTCCTCATAATCTACGTCAGACAGTTGCTTCGTCTTCTGAAGTGCCGAGATTTTCGCCAAATCATCGAGCGGATCATACGGATCACCCGGCCCCTTATTTGCAGAAAAATAATTCGTAGGGTCAATTGCGAGAAATAAAACCATTGCCACTACCGGAAGCGCTGCCGACACAAACACCACTTGCCAAGAAAACTTTCGAGCCGGTTTGTATAAGCGTTCATGCACCCGCTGCTTGATCCGCCTTTCCCGTTGCGATGTATCACCCATCATTTCATCGAGCTTTCGTTTGAAATCGCTCAATTGCTCTCCACCTCCTCTTCATCAAAAAACTCCTTCAGCTGCTGCCTTGCCCTTCGCAGCCGTGTTTTCACGGTATTTTCATTCAGCTCCAGATAGTTTGCGATTTCTGCGATTGGTTGCTCATCGTAATAAAATAAAATTAACGGCTCCCGATATTTCAACGGAAGCTTGAAAAGATTCTTTTCAAGCGAGGCGAGCCGTTCCTGCTCCAACACGACTTCGTCAACACCTTGTTCCGAAGCGAAAATTGTATCGAACAGCACATCTTTTTTATGCTTCCACGAGCGCAAATAATCTTTTGCACGATTCGCAGTAATTTTCGTTAAATAGGTCTTTAATGATGCCTCATTACGAAACTGGTCACTCTTTTGAAAATACGTCACAAATACTTCTTGCACAATATCCTCGGCAGTCGACCAATTCTTCACATACAGATAAGCGATGCGAACTAAATAACGCGAATGCTCATCGATTACTTGATCAATACTACTCATTTACGAACCCTCACCCTCTTCTAAGGCCACGTCATGTCCCCCTCCACATACGCAACAAATTGCTCAAATGTTCTTTTCTCTGTCATGCCGTATCGGCATACTTCATAATTAGATGCCTTTCGATTTGCATATCCTTCGTTCGTCGTAAAGCCGATCAACAACCCTGCCTCTTTCGCCGCCGCTATGAAATGATCATTATAATGGCCATACGGATACGCGATTGAAACGGCCGCCGGCACTTGCTCGATATTCCGGCGCAAATCCAAAAGGATCTCTTCTTTTGAACTCTCTAACGCAACCCCTGCACCCAAATCCTCATTCAGTGAATGCAATTCATATGTATGGGCTTCGAACTGGAACACATCCGCAAGCTCACTTACATCCGCAGCGGTAAAAAACTGCAGCGGGCCTTCCGCATCAAACAACTGCGCTCCCTGTGCCCGATCTGTGCGTGAAGAAATAATGTGCTGAAGCGCACTGAAACCGTATTGCTTTAAAATCGGATAGGCATATTCCTTCGTCGATAATAACCCGTCGTCGAACGTAATGAGTACCGCTTTGCCCGGTACAACAAGCCGCCCTTCCAAATAATCATAAAGCTGATGCGCCGTTAATGTCTCGAAATGATGATCCGCCAAGTATCCCATCTGCTGCTCGAACGATTCCAACGAAATCGTACTATTCATCGTCGTCATCTTCTGGCGCGGCAAAACATGGTGGTAGACAAGCACCGGCAGCCCCTCGTCCAACGCAACGGACTGCTTATGAATATACCCCGGCCGCTCCCCGATTGTAAGGATAAACCAATCCCCTTCCTCCCGCACGACCGGATAGCGATAGCCTTCTTCCATCTCCATAATAACACTGCTCTCTAAATCCGCTCCTTCGTAAACCGCGGTCTTTTGCAATGCATGAACAGCTGCGAACCGCTCCGTCTGCACAACTGTCGTAAGCTTCTTTCTTTCGACCGTCCCCTCCCCCTTACGGACAAAGACAGACATATTTCCGAGGCGAAGCTCATAATACACCTCATCCTCGCCTGTGACAGCAACAGGCTGATCCGCCTGCAACTCGCCAATCCGAGTCAACGCCGCCCCCTTCATATATATCGGCTGACGTTCATCCAATGTCAGCACCCGCTCAAATTCCTTCTTCATAACAAACCGATCCGTGTCTTGCGCAAACACTCTTCCTTCTGTTTTAATCAAAACCCATATCGCACCAACACTTATGATCAATACAATTAAGCCCACTACGACCGGCATTTTATTTGAAATCTTCCTCATACCTTTACCTCCACTGTCAATCAAGCACCGTACAGACGGAGGTTTTCAGAAAAAGTTTCAAAGTTTTTTAGAAAGATTTACGAATTCCAAAGGAAACAAGCTACAAAGCGGACAAGACCATTACTTTTTTGAATTAATTTCATTTGAATTGGAAATAATGAGTAAAAAAACATGAGGAGTTGATACTCGTGGTCAATAGATATTATGAAGACAAAAAAGTATTTTGCTATATCTGTCGCAAGATCACTATTTTTACCCACAGAGATCTACATAATAACATTGGAGTAGAAAGTCATTGTAGTGAATGTGTAGAGATTTGGTTTGAATGGCAAAACAGGGCGGTCGAAAGAGAGATGAAAAAGTGGATCGACTATAATATAACCAAATTTTCGCTCAAGAGATTTATTAATATCGAAAAGTGAATTCTGCAAAGTCAATATAATTTAGCCCTAAAGTCACAAAATGACAATATAACTTGGGAAATGATCGATATCTATTGGGAAATGAACGATATCCTTCTTGAATTGATCGATAACTTCCGGAAAATGACCGATAACCCGCAGGAAATGATCGATATAATTTCAGCTCCGCTCCACACACAAGAAAACCTCGTATAGGCTGCTATTGATAACAACCACTATACGAGGTTCCACAAGTCTATAGGTTTGAAACTATGTCACCGGAATTTTTTTTACTTATCTTGTTTCCTAGCGCGGGCTTCTCCGCCTTTTCGGCCTGCCTCTTCCTTGCTCATTTTGCCGTCGTTGTCATCATCATCATCATTGTCATCACGTTGCTTTGCGCGAGCCTCTCCGCCTTTTCGACCCGCCTCTTCCTTGCTCATCTTTCCGTCATTGTCATTATCATCGTCATCACGTTGTCTTGCGCGGGCTTCTCCACCCTTTTTACCAATTTCTTCGTAGAAATCCCTGTCATGATTTTCAGAGGTAGCTTCTCCGCCTTTTCGACCGATTTCTTCGTAAAAGTCCCTATCGTGGTTTTCAGCGGTAGCCTCTCCACCTTTTTTGCCGATCTCTTCATAGAACTCTCTGCCATGCGTTTCAGCAGTAGCTTCTCCGCCTTTTTTACCGATTTCTTCGTAAAACTCTCTGCCATGCTTTTCAGAAGTAGCTTCTCCGCCTTTACGTCCTGCCTCTTCAACTGTCATTTTACCTTCATCTGATCGATTACGTTTGTTTTCATCATTTTTAGCCATTAGTAATTCCTCCTCTTGTATTATCGTTACATCTATGTTCTTCCCTAGTAATCTAAAAATAAAACATTAATATAATTACTGCTGTAACAATATCCATGGATAAAAAGACCACCTAAACATTAGGCGGCCTGTAATAGCAGGTTCCCTTAAAGGGGGCAGCTCAGGTATAAAAATAATGATTTGGTCACGATAAACGAGCATCCAAAATACCAGTTAGCTTCTCTTTAACCGCTTCCGACGTAACAATGCAGCTGACAGTAGAATACTGCGTCTTCATCTCCAGCTCATATCCGCTATTCACTTCGGGGGAATAGCCATAAAAGCGGTGGTTTGTATCAATCTGCTCGAATTGATATGACCGAATGCTCTTCCATGGCAAAAACCGACCACCGCATAACACCCCATCTTCCACAATCGCAAACAGGTTCCAAGCTTGATTGAAATTGAACAAAGCAAAGAGAGGGATGATATAATAAGTAATTTGAATCGTACTATCAAGAAACTTAAAAACGAGTAGGATAAGTAAAGAGAGAAGAGTCAGCCCCATTACAAAAAGACCGGATTTTTGATGGGAAATGACCGGCCAATTGACCACTTTTTGCGGCTGTGTTCGAATCGCTTTCAAGTCTTCCTCTGATATAGGGAAAACAGCAAGTTGTTTCAGATTAATGAATAACCGAATGAACCGGAAACAGAGATAGCCTAAGAGTAATAAAAATAAAATATCCGTTAATAATTTCATCTTATACTTCTCCTAACTTTGGGAAACCACCGTCAAAACAGCATCCTAGATAGCTAATTAAAGTCGGCATGTGACTTTTCATCTCTTTTCTTTTGTATTACATCGTTTGATGACCATTTGACTTCATATTGTGGTTTATTTTATGTATAATAAGAATATAATAAAAAGGAGAAGTGCAAGCTGCTTCTCCTCGCAACCTCTACCGTCAGGGTGGTGGTTGTCATAGTATGTTATTTTTCGCGAGAACCACCCTTTAGCTTGCGACGGCCGAGGGTGGTTTTCTTGTTTTCTAGCACGTGTATCCGAAAGAGATATGCACTTACTGCACGCACCATCCCCTTCAGAATTTCTCGGAGAAGTTCAAGAAATGTTTCCATGATTATCACCTCCTTCCCTTAACGGAAAGAAGATAGACAACCAACCACCCTAACAATATTCAGTTGCACAACAGCCTTATCAATTTACTTGATTAGGCAAAGTTTGACTCTATTTTAGATTTTCCGCGTTCTTTTAACGTTATTCCCATATAATTCATGTATTCTTTTAAGATTAGATAGAATAAAATATTCACGTGTTAGAAATTTATTAAGGAATGGGGTCAAGCCTTTGAAGGCGGTTCGTATTTTATTAGTTTTACTTGTTACTTTTAGTTTTTCTGTACCACATACTTTTGCAGCAGAAAAAACCATCGATCAATATTACATATCTGATGTAGATTACGGGCATGGTGCATACGAACAATTAGAACGGTTCT
This sequence comes from Sporosarcina pasadenensis, assembly GCF_047228845.1. Taxonomy (NCBI): domain Bacteria; kingdom Bacillati; phylum Bacillota; class Bacilli; order Caryophanales; family Caryophanaceae; genus Sporosarcina; species Sporosarcina pasadenensis. The sequence continues at coordinate 77,863 of NZ_JBFEGM010000008.1, read as the reverse complement.
TGTATGCAGATATCATAGATGGATATGAAGAAACAGAAGTTTATGAAGAAGATGGAGAAGAATATGAATATACGTCCATCCTATTAAAACCGGAAAATAGTATTACCCGTGCACAATTTACAAAAATATTAGTTAATGCTATGAATTTAACAAGTGGTGACATCAACAAAACGTTCCCTGACGTTAAATCTTCAGCTTGGTATTATAACTTTGTCCAAATTGCTAGTAGCAGGGGAATTATTACTGGAAAAGAAGATGGAACGTTTAAACCAAACGATAAGATTACTCGTGCTCAAATGGCTGCTATGATATATCGTGCATTTAATGGGACGGTGGACTTTTCAAAAACAGGAAAAACTTTTAAAGATGTTACTGAAAAAAACTATGCTTATGAAGCAGTTGTAAAAACAGCAGGTGTAGGCATCGTAAATGGTTATGGAAACGAGTTCAAACCGAATAATTTCGCTAAACGTTCCCATGCGGTATTAATGATCGACCGTGCATTACATTTAGAATCCGGAACAGCTGAAGACGAACTTTCAGTAATTCAAACTGTAAATCGTAACGTCTCAGAAGAGTTGTCACTATCCTCTGATGAACAAAATAGCGAAGCGTTGGAAGCTCTTTATCGCGAAACGACAATGGGTTACCAGCTTGCTTATTCACTTGATAGCCAGAGCCTACTAGACGACCCCGAATATTCGATCGGCTCCATTAAGATGGAACAAGTGGGAGAGCATACAAGCAAAATTGTCTCCTTAAATAAACGTCTTGCGGAAGTTAAGATTGACAATCTAAAGATTCATGTTTCCATTAGTGAACAAGGTATGAAGTTTGAAATGACAATTGATGTTTCAGGAACTGCATATTTAAAGAAGACAGAAGACGGTTCTTGGAAAATTTATAACATTGTCTATGATGATGAGGACTATGAAGATACGCTAACCGAAGCTATGGCAGGTAATTAACCTAAAAAAGATTCCCCACTCTACTTTAATGAGGCGGGAATCTTTTTTTGATTTAGATATAAAAATTCCTACACGGAAAGGTTCTACTCGACAAATACATACGACTGAAAATGTCGGTATTTCCCGGGGAATGGAGTTTTCTGTCGTAACCTGTTTCAATCACTCACGCATACGAAAATCTGCTTCAATCCGTTCCTTCCAGTTTTCCTCTATTTTATTATGCGCACGTAAGGAACTGATTGTTTCACTGATCACATCGTAGAATAGATGGCATATTTCTTAATTAAGTTTGCTTAGTCCCCAAACTTAGTTTTCAGGCCTTCGGATGACGAGCACATCACATTTTGCAGAGCGTACAATGTTTTCAGAGACGCTCCCCATGACGAAACGTTCGACTTTATTCAGACCCGTCGCACCACAAACAATTAGATCTGCACTCAGCCTGTTCGGGAGCTCTTTTGCAATCAATGCTTTTGGTGAGCCATATTCGACAAGTACATTGACGTTTTGCACACCAGCTTGCACGGCTTCCGCTTTGTATTTGTTCAGCATTTCCTCTGCAGATTTATAGGCGCTTTCCGCGATGGAACGGTCATAAGCCTCAACAGAAGAATACGATCGTGTATCGACGATGGTAACTAAATTCAATGTGGCATCGTTACGGTCGGCAATTGACGCCGCCTTTTTGAAAGCCCATTGCGACTCATCAGATCCATCTATTGCGACAATTATTTGTTTGTATACGAGCGTCATAGATCTCACTCCATTCTTATTCATATTTACTACTTCGACAGAAAAGAATGATATCCTTCCCAATTATAAAAAAAGCCCTCATTTTCCGACAAACTTATTGCACTCTGTAGAAGAGCTTAGGTTGTTTACAAATACACGATACAGGAAATGGTTAGTATGCAGTGTAAGCAATTCTAATAAAGGGGTATGAACAATGGCCAATCAAAACCTAGACATCATTACGTATTTTCAAAAACTTGATCGCAGCTTTTTCATGGATGAACTGAAAGAATTCGCATATATGGACGAGGCCATCCCGATCGGGCATGAACAAACCATTTCCCAGCCTTCCCTCGTTCTCGAAATGACATTGGCACTCGATTTGCAGCCCAACTCAAAAGTGCTGGAAATCGGAACGGGATCCGGCTACCAGACCGCCCTCCTCGCCGCCTTCTCCGATTCCGTTTATACAATTGAACGAATTGCCGCCTTGCATGAACGAGCAAAAGAAAGGTTGAAAAAAGCAGGCTTCTCTAACATCCATTTCAAACTGGATGACGGCAGCACCGGGTGGGAAGAACACGCTCCTTATGACCGGGTTATGGTCACGGCCGCCGCTGCGCAAGTGCCGTGCGAGCTCATGGACCAACTAGCGACCGGAGGAAAAATGATCATCCCAGTAGGGACTCCCCTTCTACAGGAACTCTTGCTTTTGGAAAAAGATGAAGACGGAGATATTCAAACGGCTGTGTTGGAGGAAGTGAGGTTTGTTCCGTTGAAGGGGAAGTATGAATAACTAGCTAGGTAGCCATGTTGTTTGTGAATACGTCTTATAGTTAATGATGATGTGCAGTGTAAGATAGTATGATCACAGGTTGGATAAGCATAAATAAAAAAACGCCCATAATGAGCGTTTTTTATTGAAACATAGATTCTATGAAGATAGTTATCGAAACAGGCTTATTTATAAACAACGTTAACAGCATTGGTAGCAACCTCATGACTGAAACCTTCATATTTTAACTGGTCTATCAAGCCGCTTTTTGAAAATGAAGTGTAATCAAGATAGTTTTGAGCCATTTTTACGGCTTGTTCATTCCAATCTACATTGATTTTTTCTGCTGCATAGGTTGCATCAGCTTTACTAAAACCTTCATAGATTAACTGGTCTATTAAGCCACTTTTTGAAAACGCAGTGTAGTTCAGGTAGTTTTCAGCCATTTGCAAAGCTTGCCGTTGTGCAATCGTTTGTGCGGCTTCTGCCTTAGCTTTCTCTTCTTCCTTTTTCTTAGCTTCTGCTTCTATTTTGGCTTGCTCTTCTCTCTTCTTTGCTTCAGCATCTGCCTTAGCTTTTTCTTCTTCCTTCTTCTTGGCTTCTGCTTCTATTTTGGCTTGCTCTTCTTCCTTCTTCTTTGCTTCAGCATCTGCCTTAGCCTTTGCCTCTTCCTTCTTCTTGGCTTCTTCCTCTATCTTGGCTTGCTCTTCTTCTTTTTCCTTAGCTTCTGCTTCTGCCTTCGCTTCCTCTTCTGCTTCTTCTTTCTCTGGCTCTATTAGTTCGCTCTTATTAGCGCTCTCACTTGCAGGAGGGGATGTTATTCCAAAAAGCACGAAGAATAAGATTGTTGAAATCCCGAAATATACAGCCACGTTCTTCCTTTTTCTTTTTTCTGCTGGGCCCCACCTCAATACTACATTTGGTTTAATGAAACCGATTATTAATGCTAAAAAAGATATAGTTAACAATAAAAAGAATAAATTATTCATTATTTTCTCCTATCCTATCTAGTTATCCATAGATAACTAATAAGCTGATTTGTCATGGTGTTAAAATATTACATACCCCAATACGTTAATTGGTTGCCTGAACGTCTACAAGTGAATCTGTTACTTTTGGATCTATTATTTTTTATTAAATTTATTCTGTAACTCCTTCTTGGCATTTAGTTTAGTCTCTATTTCTCGGATAAACATTCAATAGTTGAAACCAAGACTTTTATAATAGTATTCTACCATATCTTTTACAATAACTACAAATCAATGAGTCTCATGACGTCATCCGAATTGCTTTAGGAGGAATTTTTTTAGTAAGGTTAAATAGATTAAAAGTAATCTCGTTAATCATGCCCTTATCAGTGCCCTAGGGAGCCAATTCAACACGATTGGCTCCCTTCACACTTCAACTAGCATTGTTTATTCGTTTACATATCCGGATTAATTTTAAAGATTTGTGATGCAGAAATATTGATAAGCCCATTCATTTCCTGCACGGTAATCTTCATGCCGCTTGTCATGCCTGATACTGCGTCCCCAGTCTGTCCATTCATCCAATAAACTTTTTTCTCAAATTCCACTTCGACCGTCCCAAGTTTCTTCGCAGTGACACGGAAGACATTGGTCCCGGGATCTCTTGTAATCTCTGCAATCTCATCAGCATTTTTCGTTACAATTGTATGCTTCCCAATGTTTTCTGCGGCTTCCTCGTCATAGTAATCGTTGTGATGGAACAGTGTTTTCATATCGAATACGAAGGACGTCTGCTCCCTCAATGTCTTGATGTCATAGTGGAAGCGAGCATGTTCCGGTTCTTTCGCTTTGATGGCGTAGCGAGCTTCTTCGCCTCCTACGAAACGCACCTTAGCAATATAGTTGCCCGGTTCATCAATATCCAAGCAGACGAATTGTGGAGACTCGCATTTCTCGAACGCTGCATTTCCATTTATCATCGTCCCATCTACTGTGGAAAGACTGATGCTCTCGACCTTTTCACCGGCAGACACTTCAAGCCTCGCTTCTGTCGGCAAATAGTCATCTGTTTCTTCCAAAGTAAGCTTCAATTCACCGTTCACTTTTTCGACATGCACGTAAAACTTCTTAAAGACATATCTATCCTGCGTAATAGGTGGTTTCCCCATATGCCCGCTCAAGTTAAGCATAGCTGTTCCTTCCTTCAGCGGAACAAGCTGCAACCTGTCTGTTGAATAGCCCGCTATACCGTGCACAACAATCGGTTCATATATGTCCTGACCCGTTTTCCACATAATGTTGGAGAGCCCATCCATCCCTAATTCCTTCGCTTCGAGCGATACCATCGCCGGTTTCTTATTTTCCGTTGCTACCATCATACTCGCCGCCTGGCCTCTCGTCACAGGCGCGTTGATGCTGAAACGGTCGGAGGATGTTCCGCCCGCAATTCCAAGTCGATAGAGAATAAGAACGTTGGTACTGTGCGACTCGTACGAGACGACGTCCTTGAACGGATTGTTGACGTAGGAGAAACTATAGCGCGGCAGATCGAACGCTTTAACGAGTATCGAGGCGAGCTGTCCGCGTTTAATCGGATCATTCGGACCATATCGGCCGTCCCCGTAGCCATTGATAATTTTCGCCTCGGCCAGTGCGGCAATTGCTTTGTAGTATCCGTTCGCTTCCGAGACATCCTTGAAATTCGGGTTTTTGACGTTCGTGAGATCCATTTCTGTTAATTTCGCAATGATTGCGGCTGCCTGGCCTCGCGTGATCGGATTGCCCGGCTTGAATGTGCCGTCCGGGTACCCTCCGATGATATTGCGATCAGCAAGTTCATTCACCGCCTCTGCAAAATATTGTGTTGCCGCTACGTCAGAGAATTGCTGTTTGCTTTCTGCGTTGCCGGTTAAAGGTATACTGATTGCGAGCACCAGTGCACCAAATGCTGTAAGTAGTTTTTTCTTCAATTGTTTCTACCCTCTCTGTTTCATATGTATCTATTTTGTTAGCAACGTACAGACGAGAGAATCCAGGAAAAGTTTCAAAGAAATATAGAATAAATAAAAAGACGTCCCATGTTGCCCCTGGTTACGTCTCTATGAAACCTGTTACTTTTTAAATAGCAGCATCGGCATGCAAATCAACGCAATTATCGCGTTGAACACCCATATTCCAAGAGGGTAGCCATGAAAATAGTTGTAAACAATATACCCAACACTTAACAGCAGCAAGAAAGCAGAGATAACAAAATATGTAATTCGTTGTTTATTACTCATTTTCTCCATAAGCAATAGTACATCCTCTCCTTATTTTGTCTTCTCCCCCCTCTTTCAAACATTACTTCAAACTTTCTAAATCACTCACTAACAGCTTTTTACTTTCTGCATCAGTCATTTTCTCTGCACATTCAAAGGCCGCATCTTTATATCTCCGGCTTTCATCGAATTGCCCCAAAACGATGCAAGCTCTTGCCGCAGCCTCATATCCGTATCCAATATAAAACGGAGCAAGACCTGCCTCTACACTCACAGAAATACAGCGTTTGGCATAATTCAAGGCATTTTCTCCTTGATCTGCCACTGCATATACACGTGAAAGCTGCCAATATCCGATAGAGAGATTCTTTTCAGTACATTCTTCTGCTTGTGTCCAATGCCAGAAAGAACTATGACAAAGGTGAATCATTCGTTCTTGTTCATCGGGAGTAATGCTTTCCTTCTCAAGGAAATCCCACACTTGATTAAAACAAGTTGCTGCTATTTGTTTATGGGAAAAGAATGGTATTTCATTTTCTTTCATAATATCTGCTACCTCACTTTAGTTAATGATTGTTTTATTTTACCATAGTTAGATTAATATGAACATTCCGCACAACAAATATCTAAATCAGCTCTCGCTAAATCTCCCCCACAAAATACGGAAAATCCACGACTTGCCGCTTCAACTCCCAGTCCGACAGCGACACCCCTGTCTCTTCACAATAAACCGACGCCCCCATCCTTCCACCGACATCAATCATCCACCTAGCAAGCCCACCGTCCATCATACGATGCCTCGCCCTCAGTTCTTTCTACATTTCCACTAAATAATCAGCAAAGCCGACCCCATTGCAACAAGACAAGCATATTAAATAATTCCTTAAATATACTGGACTACGGCCATGATTTTTAAATTGGTGGGTAGGGTACTTCACCACGTCAAACACATGTAGAAAAATGTCGGAACTTATACATCCTCCGTTGACAGAAAAGTGCACCTAGTCAATACTTTGATGTAACTAAATTAAAAGGAGATGAAAATTTAGTTCACTAGTTTCACAAGTAATTTCGAAGGTGGAGATGCCCAATTGTTACTTGCAAAGTACCCTAGAAGAAGTTATACGCACGCAAAAACACCAATAGAAAAGTTAACTCATCTAACCGAGCTATTGAATGGCCCTTCAATCTTTGTAAAACGGGACGATTTACTTGGACTTGCCGGTGGCGGAAATAAGACGAGAAAATTGGAATTCTTAATTGCAGATGCGATTCACAAAGGGGCCGACACGATCGTCACTTGTGGCGCTCTCCAATCAAACCATTGCCGACTCACGTTAGCCGCTGCCATAAAGGAAGGTTTAAAATGCCAGCTAGTTTTGGAGGAAGGTGTTGCTACTCCTTATAATCCGGATGCAAACGGAAATAACCTGCCATTTAAATTATTAGGCGCGGAATCTATTAAGGTTGTGCCGTATGGTTCAGATATAATCGCGGACATGCACACATTGGGCGAGGAATTAGTCATGGCGGGCAGGAAACCTTATTTAATTCCTTTGGGTGGGTCTAATGAATTGGGATCGGCCGGATATGTGGCATGCGCCCAAGAGATCCTCCAACAAACTTTTGAAACTGGGCTTGTTATTGACGATGTAGTCGTTGCAAGTGGTAGTGGCGGAACACAGGCAGGGTTAATTGTCGGTTTTAATGCAAGTAGCGCACCCATTAAGGTGCATGGCATCAATGTTTCCAGACCAAACGAAGCACAAATTCCCTTAATCACGGATTTGGTGCAGCAAACAGCTGGTTACCTAAACTTAGCAGACTTTCACTTCGCTGATCGTGTTCATTGCTACGACAGCTATGTTGGCGAAGGCTACACCATTCCGACACAAGGGATGATTGAAGCGGTACAAATGGTAGCGAGAACGGAAGGCATCCTACTCGATTCCGTTTACACAGGAAAAGTGATGGCGGGACTTATCGACTTGATTCGCAAGGGAGCATTCAAGAAAGAAGACAACGTTTTGTTTATTCATACGGGCGGATCCCCGTCATTGTATGCAAACCCTACCCTATTCAATGAGGATTTTTTTGCTCTATAAAGCTTTATCGGAAGTGAGGTTCAGCCTATGAAAATACCTTTTACGAAGATGCATGGAATTGGAAATAGTTATATTTATATCGATACGAATACATGTGAATTTGATGCTTCAACATTCCAGCAACTAGCGATTGACATCTCAAATGTCAATACAGGCATAGGGTCAGATGGTCTCATTGTAATACACCCGAGTGACGTGGCTGATGTTGGTATGCGGATTTTCAATAAAGATGGATCGGAAGGACAAAGTTGTGGCAACGGATTACGGTGCACTGCAAAATATGCTTACGAAAATCATCTTGTTTCCAGCACCGTCTTTCAAATTGAAACAAAGGCGGCAATTGTCACAGTCGAAGTCTATGGCGACAGAGAGTGTATAGACGAAGTGACAGTTGACCTGGGCCCTCCCTTATTAAATCGGGGCAACATCCCTATGCTAGGTCCCGACGATAACCGAGTGATTGCAGAGGAGTTTCAGGTTGCGTCACATTCATTGCAAGTGACCGCGTTATTTTTGGGCAATCCAAATGCGGTGTTTTTTGTAGATTCGATTGAGGAAGCTCCTCTACATGAGTTGGGGGCTATCGTTACTGAAGATCCGCGTTTTCCAGATCGAGTGAATGTGGGGTTTGTTGAAATAATCTCTCGAAAAGAAATGAACTATCGAGTATGGGAACGAGGTTCCGGTGTAACAGAAGCTTGCGGAACGGGAGCAAGCGCAGCTGTAGTCGCCGCGGTTTTAAACGGCTTTATCGAGAAAGGGATAGATGTCACCGTCCATTTAAGTGGTGGAGATTTATGCATTAAATGGGCGGACGATGATCATGTTTGGATGACCGGACCAGCGGAGACTACGATTCAAGGAGTTTTCCACTGGAATCGCTGAGCTTCACAGATACAGAGATTCTATATTAATCAACTTATTTTTAAGGGGGGTCAATTGCATGGCGAAATTGAAAGCGTATCGTTTTCCACTTATTCTTCTAGCTTCCATTATTATCGGATCCATTATTGGGCTCATATTTGGAGAAAAGGCCAGCGTCATTAAACCGTTTGGGGATTTATTCTTAAATTTACTGTTCATGATTGTTGTTCCACTTGTGTTCTTTTCGATTTCATCAGCTGTCGCGAATATGGATAGTATGAAGCGTCTTGGAAAGATCATGGGCTCCATGTTATCGGTATTTATCATTACAGGAATTATTGCATCCCTCACGATGTTAGTAGCCGTTCTTATTTTCCCGGTCGGATCCGGGGTGAATATTCCTATGGAGGTCATAGAAGACACGGAGATGCTGTCGCTGTCCGATCAACTCGTAAACACCTTCACAGTACCGGACTTCGTAAATTTATTTTCACGTAAACATATGCTTGCTTTAATTGTATTCTCGGTATTACTAGGAATCGCGACTGGGTTGACTGGCGAAGTTGGAAAGCCATTCGCCCGCTTTTTAGAAAGCGGCTCCGAAATCTTCATGAAAGTGATTCAACTCGTGATGTACTATGCTCCGATCGGCTTGGGCGCCTATTTCGCAGCGCTTATCGGCGCTTTTGGCGGAGAACTGATTGGTGATTATGCGCAAGCTTTTATCCTTTATTACCCTGTTGCATTTCTATACTTTCTTGTTGGATTCACACTTTACGCATTCATTGCCGGCGGGAAAAAAGGAGTTGCCCGTTTTTGGAAAAACATCCTTGCCCCAGCGGCAACTGCGCTTGGCACCGGAAGTAGTTTTGCAACCCTCCCTATCAACTTACAAGCAGCGAAACAAATCGGAGTACCAAAGGATATACGCGAAACCGTTTTGCCGCTTGGCGCGACCATTCATATGGATGGATCTTGTCTTTCTGCCATTCTCAAAATCGCGTTCGTCTTCGGCGTGTTCAATATGGATTTCACAGGAGTGGGCACTTTCGTAACAGCAATTGCGGTTTCCTTACTGTCAGGTATAGTGATGAGCGGAATTCCTGGCGGCGGATTTATCGGTGAAATGGTCATTGTTACACTTTACGGGCTGCCGATTCAGGCATTGCCGATGATTTCAGCAATCGGTGTCGTTGTTGACCCGCCTGCAACAATGGTGAACGCAACCGGAGACACAGTCGCAAGTATGATTGTAACTAGACAGTTGGAAGGAAAGGATTGGATGGAAAAAGCAAACTTAGAATAAGGAGACGTAGTGAATAGAACAAATAACTGAGGATCGCATTGCACTCATATATGCGTTCCTTTTTTTAATAAACCAAAACAATATGTGAGGTTAGACATCCCCCTTCCACTTAGCTTTTCCACCCATACTGTCAGCCCTATACCATTAATCGGATTATAGTACCGTTAACTTAATTCTCTAATGAGCTCGCGTGGCACTTGGGTAGCGGCGGCCGTCACCATAATCCGGTCATAAGGAGCCTGTTCTCCCCAACCTGTGCTGCCGTCATCCAGTTTGGAATGGATGGTTTGTCCCGTTGAAGGGGAAGTATGAATAACGCGAGAGGTACAATGGACAGCCATTCAAAGACTCATGATTGGCTGTCCATAATTGAAGACTCGAATGTTCTCTCTGAGTTCAAGCAGATTGATATGTATACCCTCTTTTGAAAATGCGAAATTACCATGGGACTAATTGAGAAGAGCTTTCATGAACTTCCAATAAATTCTCTCTCAATAACAAGCACGAGAAGATTAAGTTTACGAACAGGTGATTATACCAAAATTATTACTCCGTTTCTCTAATACCAAAAGACCAAATCGTTTGGTTTTTAACAGCTCCGGAAGCGATTAATCCATCTATCGTTTTAATATAATAAACTTCAGAATCTTGTCCTTGAAAAGCAGCTTCTCCAGTTACACTTTCACCTGGATTTATTGTTCCTTCAAAATGATTTACGCTTTCATGTAATTTTGAGAAATCTCCTGATCCACCTGAATCCAGGCTCTTCGTAAAGTTTAAATTATCTATGATATCCAAGACATCATATGGTTCATCGCCAATATTTTCTACAGTCATTTCAGCAATAAAATAATAGTCAAGACTAGGGGTTTTCCCATCGATTTCATCGACTTTTTTCACCGAATTGACTGTAATTTTGTATTTTCCAATTGTGCTCTCTGTTTCTCCCGAATCTCCAATCTTAAGGTCGGTCTGGTCTTTGAAACCTCCACTAGATTGTTCAGCATCAATAGGATTGTTTTTTTGATTATCATTACTTTTTTCGATAGAGTCTTCGTCCCCTTGTTTACCTGAATCCGAATTGCAAGCAGCCATAAGGCTCAAACTTAACAACATTGCCCCTGTTAATACTAGTAATCGTTTCATATCCAATCTCCTCTAAACATTATTAGATATACCCTCTCTTATACTACTAATCAGCAAAAAAATTTCAACTAATAATATTAAAACCTGTGCTTTCCAATCCGCATTTAGGACACTTTTCATTTGTGAATAGTCATGGGGTTCTCCTCCTCATTACTATCAACGGTTACAAATATGATTGATGAAATTATCAAATCTGAATAAAACTGATCAAAAAAGCACACTACTTCGTACTTTCCCCTGAGTCAATCTAAAAACAGGTAGCCGAAATAATGTGCCAGTTTACAATATCCTCTTCTATGCAGTCGCTATTTTGACAGCTGTTCTATACAATAACTCAGTCCCGGCAGCAATATCTTCGTAGGTCGAAAATTCCGCCGGGTCATGACTGATGCCGTCTTTAGATCGCACGAAAATCATTGCAATTTTACAATCCTGCGCCATGGAGAGTGCATCGTGGAACGCCCCGCTCGTTAGTTCCGGAACGATTCCCAGCCCCATCGCCTTACTCTCTTCACGCATGACGTCTAAAACTCCCTCACTGCATGGCTCTGGAGAGATATTCGTATCTTCGTAAATCGTAAACTGCAGACCATTTTCTTGGGCGGTTTTTTCAATCAAATCACGTAGTTGTGCTTCATATCGATTGCGTCTGTCCAAGTTAATATCTCGTAAGTCGATCGTAAAGATAACCCTTTCTGGAACAATTGCTCTTGCGTTTGGATAGATTGTCAAGTTCCCAACTGTGCCGACAGTCGGAGCATCTTGATCTTGTGTTACGATGTCCTTCAATCCAGAAATGATTTCAGCAGCACCAACTAATGCGTCTTTTCGCAACTTCATTGGAACGGTACCGGCATGGCCAGCAGACCCAGTCAGTTCTACGGTTAGCCAGAGTGGCCCGGAAATCCCTGTAACAATTCCTACAGGAGCATTTGCTTCCTCTATAACAGGACCTTGTTCAATATGCAATTCAAGATACGTATCAATCGAACCTTTTGGATATTCGGAAGCAGGGAGCTCGTCAGGGTTAGCCCCAAATTCAAGTAACGCTTCCCGCCTTGTTATCCCGTCTTTATCCGGACGGTCAAGTTCACCTTTCTCTAATTGGCCGGTAATCCCCCTCGATCCGAATAACCCTTTGTTAAACCGGAAGCCTTCTTCATCGCAAAACGCCATAATTTCAATTGGCATTTCAGGCTGAATATTTTGTTCTTGCATCGTTTGGACAACTTCTAATCCGCCCAGCACACCGATCGGACCGTCGAATCGTCCACCGGATGGCTGGGAGTCAATGTGTGAGCCTAGCATCAAAATAGGTGCATCTGGATTTTTCCCTTCCAGTCGTCCAACTAAATTCCCGAAGTTATCGACTCTCGTTTGTAAGCCGGCTTCTTCCATCCACCGCTTCACAAGTTCGACTCCATCTTTATATTCCTTTGACAAAGCCAATCGGCATACGCCAGTTTCACCAAACTTGCCGATTTCAGCGAGCTGATCAATATATTCTTGCAACCGTTTTTGGTTGATTGTTAATTTTTCTAGACTCCTGTTTACCACGTATCATTTCCCCCTATTAAGCGTTCGCTTTCCTATCTTTCGCTTTTTCCACGTTATAAATGATAGCGATTGAAATCGCAACACAAGAAGCAATTTTTATTAATGACGGGATTGGTGAGAAGAATACCCCTATACCGATGAGTACCGCCATGACACCGTATTTAGGCTTGCTAAAGGCAAATTGACCTAACACTGCACCAAAAATAGCAGGAAGGACGAATACAAATGACGCTTGGATCGATTCAGGGATTAGGTTGACGATAAATGTTCCGCCCAAAACAGTTAAAATAATGATAATCGTATTCGTTAAAGAAGCGAGGGCAATACCGAGTACCCCAGCTATTTCAGCTTTTTGCGTTCCAAGTTCTGCTCCGACAGCTTTTTGGGCAGCCGATGAACAAGGGACGCATAGATTCGCAATATTTCCGGACAAAAAGGCGATATACGTTCCGCCGACCCCGAGAATCGGGAAGTACGTTACAGGTTCAACAATCCATAACACTCCAATAAACGCTGCATAACCTAGCAGTCCGGCAAAAATCGCCCCCCATCCCGGATGGGCACCAAGTACGAACGACAAGTACATCGGCAATCCTACTGAAGCGATCATTACTAATAAAATCGTTAAGCGACCCCAGAAGTGGGACTGTTCATGAAACCTCGTCATTGAACTACTAGCAGACTCAGTTTTTGCTTTGGAAGCTGCTCGTACAACCTCTTGACTCATGCTCATTTTCATTCCTCCTTAACTATAAAAATTTTAAGTAAGAGCAACGACCATCGTTCCGACAATCATTCCACAAACCATTGAAATCCCAAGTGACCATTCCCGTAGCCAACTTATATTTTTTTTGTCGGCAATTGTCATACAAACAATCATGATTCCGAGTGAAGCGATTCCTGCGAAGAAAAAGCCCAACCCTTTGAGCATTTGTTCGCTTGCTAAATATCCGAATGCGCCAAGCATGGCTGCCAAGGAAATACTTGCAACCGCTTTAGGGTTTTTCCTACGGATTGCCTTCTCTGCTTTTCCAAGAGATTTTGTGAAAAGGAACGTGACGAGAAGCCAGCCCATTCCACCTAAACACATCGTCCAAACGACTGTCGCAAACGCTTTTTCATTAAATCCAGCGCCCCCTAGCTCAACGCCGAAAGCTTTTGCGCCAATATGAGCTGCCGCTGTTTCTGTTGCGGCAGAGCCGATAATTCCGATTCGCATCATTGTGATAGGCGGACCAAGGAGTGCTATTAATGAAACGATAACAATCGCAATCCCGAATGAAGGTCCTAGTGAGCTAATAAAGCCTGTCCTGATCGCTCTTGACACTTCTGCAGGTGTTAATCCTGCATCAGGAGCGGCTTGTTTAGCAATGCTCATAAACTTTAGTGCTTGAAAAATGACGACACCCATAACGAAAAAAGCAACAATCCACACGACAGTACCGTTAGCAAAACTTATTACATTTTCCGGCATTTACAATTCTCCTTCCAAGGTTTTCTAATTATTTTCGACTACGATGCGACCAAAATTTTATTCCGACAGATAACTAAATACTGATGCGATGAAAAGCCTTCCGATCGAGATCATTGCTCTTTCGTCAACATTAAACTTAGGATGGTGATGTGGATAGACATCGTTTTCCAGCGCACCGCCCACCCAAAAAAACGTTCCGGGCACTTCCTTTAAATAGTAAGCGAAGTCTTCCATCCCCATTTGAGCTGGTATATGTTTAATTAATTCATGATCAAACAGGTCTCGCGCAACTCTTTCAACGCGGTTTGTTTCAAACGGGTCATTGATGACAGCAGGATAACCACGAACATATCTAAAATCGGCTTTTGCACCAACAGCTTCACAGGTTGACACGACAATCTTTTCAAGGGATGCTTCAATCTTGTCACGAACGTCATCATCAAACGTGCGGACAGTTCCTCTGATCCTTGCCGAATCCGGGATGACGTTAAAACTGTCACCGCCTTCAAATGTTGCCACTGTTACGACAGCTGGTTTGATAGGATTTACTTGTCGACTGACGATCTGTTGTATGTTTAAGAGAACCTGTGCCCCTGTAATAAGCGGATCAACGGTCAAGTGAGGCGTAGCTGCATGGCCACCTTTGCCGTAAATTTCAATTTCAAACGTGTCCCCTGCCGCCATTGCTTCTCCTTCTCTAAGACCAATAACACCGAGCGGATCCATTGAACTGACGTGTGCACCATATACGACATCCACCCCATCTAGACAGCCGTCTTCAATCATTGGCTTTGCTCCCCCGGGGATCACTTCCTCGGCAAACTGATGAATAAAGACGACCGAACCAGCAAGTTTGTCTTTGTGTTCACTCAGTACTTTAGCAACGCCAAGTAAGGCAGCGGTATGTAAATCATGGCCGCAAGCATGCATGACACCTGGAATTCGAGATTTATAGTCAAGATCATTCTCTTCTTGGATTGGAAGCGCATCAAAATCTGCTCGTAGCGCCACCGTCTTTCCAGGCTTGTCTCCTTTTAATGTCCCAACGACACCGCGGCCCCCAACACCTGTCTTCACATCGATTCCGAGAGACTCTAAAAACTCCGCAATCTTCCTTGGTGTGTTGACTTCTGTGTGTGAGAGCTCCGGATACATATGAAGGTCCCTTCTGAACTCTACTAGCTCAGGATAAACTTCATCCAACCTAGTGAACATTTTTTCTAGCATTGTACGATTCCTCCCATTTTGAAATTGTTATTTTAAGTAGGGTTCGACACCCAAACGAGTTTGCTATATAACAACATGATTGTTTGACTCTTTTGATTTCACCACTATACAGGACTCACAAATGAGGTGCAAGGCTATTCAGACATTATTAATTTTTTAATTATATTTAACCATTCCGCTAGCTTATTTCCTTTTCAGGCTTCTCTGTTCTGTAATGAAAGTAGTATAATAGCTGTTTTATAACAGTACTTCTGGTACAAAGAAAAAACACCTCCTCTTGATCGAAACCAAAAGGTGGTGTTGGAACTTCAATATTTCATTTTACCAGCACGTTTTTTCTATCAAATAAGGTGTGTTTTCGGTAGGTCGAAAGTCACAAAATGACCATATAACTCGGGAAATGATCGATAACTCTTGGGAAATGAACGATATCTCCCGTGAATTGATTGATAACTTCTGGGAAATGAACGATAACACGCCGGAAATGATCGATATTCCTCGTCACATCCAGTAATCATTAAGATAGGGCCATACCGTTACGTGTAAAATGGTTCCCA
Organism: Sporosarcina pasadenensis; assembly: GCF_047228845.1. Taxonomy (NCBI): domain Bacteria; kingdom Bacillati; phylum Bacillota; class Bacilli; order Caryophanales; family Caryophanaceae; genus Sporosarcina; species Sporosarcina pasadenensis. The sequence continues at coordinate 61,926 of NZ_JBFEGM010000008.1, read as the reverse complement.
GCTGCCGAACTTCGATTTTGACGCCTTCAAAATAGACAGCGCTGTCAGGGTAGACGTGAACGCGGTCATCTGGGAATATCACTTCAAATGTGCCGGCTTTCTTTGCTTCCGCACGGAAAATATTGGTGCCTTTCTCCCTCGTAACAACAGCGATCTGTTCGGAACCTTCCGGGATGTTAAACGCACCGATTTTGTGCCCGGGCTTTACGGAGTAGTACTCATCATTACTCAAATCAACCGAGTGCGTCGTTCTTTCCTGCAACGTACGGATTTCGTAATAGAAGTGGGCTGTATTTTGCTGTGCCTCTATGCCGTATCGATTTTCCTCGCCGTCCTTGTAGCGGACTGTGGCAATGTATAAGCCCGGTTTGTCAATATTGATACAAATATTGTCGCGCACGCCTGGTTTACAGTAGTTGAACGTTGCGTCATCCGTCAGCTTCTCCCCCTCCATCGTGGAAAGTGCGACCCGTTCCACCTGCTTCGTCTGCTCGAGCGTCATTTCAAGCGCAGCGGCTGTCGGGAACAGTTCGTCCGTCTCTTCCAGCGTCAACTCCCATGCGCCATCCGTTTTCTTGACATGCACATAATATTTTTTGTGTTTCACTTCATTCGGAAAATAGACACTCCCCTCACCAAAGCTGAGCGTTCCGGTACCTTCCTTCAGCGGGACGAGTTGCAGGCGGTCGCCCGTGTAGCCTGCTGGCGTGTCCCTGCCCCTCGCCAATGCCGCCTTGAAGACGCCCGGATTTTTTTCACTGTCGTTGAACCACTCGATCTTTTTCCAGCCGAAGTCGCTTCCCTGGAGTGTCTTCATCTGCGGTTTCGCTTCTTCGGTTGCCCTCATCAGTTTGGCCGCCTGTCCCCTCGTAATGGAGGCATTCGGGCTGAAGGTTGTCGGAGACGTTCCCGCCGTGATACCGAGACGATGGATAATCAAAATGTTCGGCGTGTGCGAAACGAACGGTTTCACATCCTTGAACGGACTTTCGTATTCCGGGATGTCATAGCGCGGCAAATCGAATGCTTTCACGAGAATCGACGCCATCTGCCCCCGCGTGATTGGATCATTCGGACCGTAACGGCCGTCCGCGTAGCCACCGATGATTTCCTTCTCCGCCAGCGCAGCAATCGCCTTGTAATAGCCGTTTGCAGGCGTCACATCCTTAAAACCCGGATCCTTCACTTTCTCTGTATCTAACCCGATCAACTTTACGATGATGGCCGCTGCCTGACCTCGCGTAATCGGGTTGCCTGGCTTGAATGTGCCGTCCGGGTACCCGCCGATGATATTGCGCTCAGCGAGTTCATTCACTGCTTCTGCAAAATGCTTTTCCGATGGTACGTCAGAGAATGGCTGTTTGCCTTCCGCGGTGCCGGTCAGCGGTAAACTGAACGTCAGCACCAGTGCGAAAAATACCGTAAATAGTTTTTTCTTCATTTTTCCCTATCCTTCCTGTCTTCTATAATTCTATTTTTGATAACGTACAGACGAGAGATTTCAGGAAAAGTTTCAAAAAGATTTAAAAATTAATAAAAGACGTTCTCTGTTCATTTATTCAATGTGCAACTACATGGTCGTGCAGCACTTGCTCAATTTATCTATTTTTCAAGACTATTGCTAAGATAACTTTATATTACTATACTGTTCCAAGTTGCCTATGGATTTGTTACATTTTAACGATAGGCCATGCGTGTTTATTTCCGAAACGGGTATCGTACACAGATAAGGCCCATTGGGGTTGTACAAAACCAAGATACTGTGGCCAGTATAATGGAGAGGTCTCGTCCTCTCGACGTAAAGGAAAGGTGATATTGCATGATTGAACTTAACCAGATATCAACATTGTTTCTAGCGGCAGCACTGTACTTGCTCGGCACTGCGCTTGTCAACCGGATCGGCATCCTGGACCGATTCCTCATTCCCGCACCGGTCATCGGCGGTCTGCTGTTCGCGATAATCGCACTCATCTTGAAATCGTCCGGCATTGTGGAAGTTTCATTAGATACATCTTTGCAATCCTTGTTCATGGTCGCCTTTTTCACGACAGTTGGACTCGGTGCAAGTTTCAAACTGATCAAGCTTGGCGGCAAGCTCTTAATCATCTATTTGCTGCTGTGCGGCGTAACCGTTTTCATGCAGAACTTCATTGGCGTCTCCCTTGCGAAAGTGTTCAATATCGATCCGCTGCTTGGCGTCATGAGCGGCGCTGTAACGATGAGCGGCGGGCACGGAGGAGCGGCTGCATACGGTACGACGATCGAAGGTCTTGGCGTCGCATCCGCCGTGACGATAGGTATGGCAGCAGCAACACTCGGATTGATTTGCGGAAGCCTGTCCGGCGGTCCGATTGCTCGTCATTTGATTGGCAAGTATAATCTGAAGCCGAAAGAAGGCGTCGTGAAAGAGTTTGTAGATGAGGATGAAAAGCCGATCGGCCAACATTCGTTCATGATTCAAGTGACTCTGATCACGTTATCGATGGCAGGCGGTACAATCCTCGGCGACCTGTTCACCAACGCAACCGGCTTCGTCTTGCCTGGCTACATAGGCGCGATGTTCTTCGCGGTGCTCATCCGCAACATCATGGATCGTTTCTTGCCGGGAGCTATCAACATGAAGGAAATCAATCTGATCGGAGACGTGTCTCTCGCCATCTTCCTGTCCATGGCACTCATGAGCATCAAACTATGGGAACTCGCGGGACTCGCGCTTCCACTCGTCGGCATTGTCCTCGTTCAAGTGGTCTTCATTGTCGGATTTGCCGTGTTTATCATGTTCCGCGCGCTCGGCAAGGATTATGATGCAGCGGTCATGATTGCCGGTTTCCTTGGCCACGGACTCGGTGCCACACCAAACGCAATGGCCAATATGGGCGCGACTGTGAATAAGTTCGGTCCTTCACGCACCGCGTTCCTCGTCGTTCCGATCGTCGGCGCATTTCTGATGGACGTCGTCTTCAGCGCACCGATCATCATCACGACCATTAACCTATTAGCACCGAAATAATATTGTCAGAATTTTGTCGGTGCCTGTGTAAGAAACATTCATGTTAATTCAACCAATTTGAATAATTATAAATGAGAAGCTGGTTTTCCCGGCTTCTCATTTTATATTTATGCAATTGTAGTGAATTGGCTGAATAGTGTCTTGCACAGGCACCTGAAATTGCTATTCCTTCCGGACAAGATCAATAAAATGCTTCAAAATCCTCGCCGTCAGTCCCCAAATCGTGTAAGGTCCGTACTCGAAGAACCATTCTTCCATCGTACGCCCCCTCCATTTATAGTTCACACCATTCCGGATTTTGTCGTAAGGAAAACTCGAATCAGGCGAGAGATTCACCATAACTGGATGCATATACGGTTCGTGCCCAAGAAGATATTGAAGCGGCACGGTGAACACTTCTTCAACCTCATTTTTATTATAAGACCGAATGATTTCCTTATAGTCCACGATTCCAGCAAACGGATAGACAACAAATGACGGTGACGCAATATACGGACTTAACTGGCCTAGCACGTCTACAGTATCAGGTCTCACCCCAAGCTCTTCATGCGTTTCCCGTAAAGCCGCGAAAAGAGGCGATTCATCGGTAGGATCTATTCGGCCACCAGGAAAGCAAATATCTCCAGGCTGGCTCCTCATTGTGGACGAACGGACCTCGAACAGCACACACCATTCCCCTTCCACCTCGACAAGTGGAATTAAAACGGCTGAACGGTAAGCAGTCGCTTCACCAATAAATAACTCTTTATTGTTTCTCAACTGTTCTCTCCATTTTTTCTGATCCATGAAATCATCCCCCCACCCTGCAGCAAGTCGTTGCTGGTTCTATTTGGCTTCCACCCTTTGTTAGACCTCTTTTTATAATCAATTTTAAACATGATCACTTTTCTTACTACTAAATAGTAACAAACATTTCTTTTGAATCAAGTTACTGGCATACTCCATGAAGCGCTTGTAACTTCCCTCCCACAAAAAAACACCGACCCTTGATCGACTTTTTTGTCGATGGGTGGTGTTGATACTTCATAATTTCCCGTGTCATCATTTTATTTTCAACACATCAAAAGGTCTAATGATCCCAATTAATTCTCCATCAGCATGACCGTTATCTGTAATGAGCAATGCTTCCAAACGTACACCTCTTGAAATCGCCCGCTTGAAATAATCTTCAGCTTCATACACAGATAGATCCTTGTCGACAAATTCAAATGACTCTTTACGATTTTCATAATTGTAAACATCAGAAAGTGTCGGTATTTCCCGGGGAAGGACGTCTTCTGTCGAATGGCCGGCCAACCAATAGGTGATGTCAGCAGCGGTAATCAAGCCTTTGAATTTTCCATTCTCATAAAAAGGGACTTGGGTGAACCTACTTTCAGACATCACCTTCAAGGCAGCGGTTAACGGATCCTCCGCCTGCAATGTATGCACTTTACAGCCAAATAGAGCACCTACAGTAAGCGGATTGCTTAATTTCTGTTCAATCAATTCGATTTGCTCCACAATTTCATCATGGGGTTCAGCAATAACATAGTCGATGTCTGTTCGATTATGGACAATCGCATTACGCAAATCCCCTAACTCCCGCAAATCGTCTTCGTATTTGCGAACAACGGAGTTTGTAATCTTCACTTTATCAATAAGGCGATAAAACGGGGTATACTCATCGCCATCCGCTTTTTCAGCAAGTATTTTCTCAATCCGATTATAAGCGACAATAAAACGCTCTGAATTTTTCACAGTCATCAGCTCATGCAACTCCTTTTGAGAGAAGTATACCCGTTTTTTTTCATCATCAACTGAGTTCACGAAAAGGATACTAAAAGAGAAAAATATTTTATTGAAATGAAAAAAACACCTACCCTTGATCTACCTTTTGGTCGATGGGGTGGTGTTGAAATACTTAGTATTATTGTTCTATCGCTTGTGAAAGTTTTGATGTGATTCGTACATTTTCAAAAGAAATTCCTAACTGAATCGCCGTTAGGGCAATTTCCGGCCTTATGCCGGATAAAGTTGGTACGACGCCTATTAACTCTAAAGACTGTAGTAGCCCAAATAGCTGTTGTGCAACCACCGAATCCATCTTTACCACACCAGACAAATCTATATATAGGCTGCTTATCCCTTTAGCCACACATTGTTCCAATGTGTTCTCTATGAGTAATTTTGCCCGGTCATTATCGATCTCTCCAATTATCGGAAGTAAGGCTATGTGATCACTTAAAACAATGACTGGGGAACTCAATTCATTTATCAGTTCATTTTGGGATCGCAGTTTTTCGTTTAAATGTCTGTTTCTTTCATGTGTATACTCAACAATCGCCTGATCCGTTATTTTTAAAATCAGTTCATAATAGTGTAAAGTCGATTCAATGGTCATCGACTCTTTATTCGCATCGACAAATTCTCTAATGAAACCCAAATACACATTCCGGGTACTCATAAATTCCCTTATGATAAATTCAATAGGTGTATTTACATGTTCAAGGTCGCTAGTCGTCTCCAAAATCCAACTTTCCATCCTCTTCATAACTTCAGATTCTTCTTCAATTAATATTCTAAACGCATTTTGATGGAACCTATAATTTTGATCTTTCAATTTTTCAATCCCAAAAGGACAGGTAGAAGAATACACGCCTGACGGTTCACTTTTATCTATTTTTTTGTACCATTCTTCCGTCATTTGTTCTGCCTTACTCATTAAAAAATCATAGAGTTTCCTTTTTGCCGACATTTTCTTCTCCTCCTACACCCCTCAATGCCGAAGAGTATCATCATTAGCTACTTTTCATTTATGTTACCACATTTTATTATTTTTAGAATATTCTCTTTGCATTCTTTAAGAAAAGCGCCAATTCAACATGCAAGATGTTCTACTTTCAAAACTCGCTTCATACCCTCGTCTAGTAGAAACTATTCAGTAAGGAGTGATTCAAATTAAAAAAATACTCTTAGCAATGATGGTGTTGATCCTTGGTTGCTCTTATGCCTTTCCTCAGCAAACAACCGCAGCAACGAAAAGCGAAATGTATGTACATGCGAAAAATGATATCATCCTGCGTGCAGAACCAAAACAAAACGCGAAAAAGCTCGGCACAATCAAAAACCATTCGAAAGTGACTGTATTGTCATCATCAAAAGGTTGGTCCTATGTACAAGCCGGAAAAATTAAGGGGTATGTGTACACATCCGCTTTATCTAAGAAAAACCCGAAAGCCGCATCAACGACTGTTACAGGTGGGCTGGCACCTAAAGAAGGGTTGATCCTTACGTATGCACCATCTTTCTTAGAAGAGGAGAAAGAGACGTTTTATGTAAAAAAAGATGGTGAATACACGTACTTATATAATAAAAAGAGTTCCCTTTACCCGGATTTATCGAACTTCACCTACATCGAAGACGGAAAAAGGCTGCTCATGGGTGTATCGAGTTCCGACCACATCTTCATCAACGTTCCCTATCCATTGAAACAAGGGGCTTACACAATAGATTCGTCCCTGATGTTCGAGGAACAAAAGGTTCTGGTTGAAAGTACGACGAAAACAGTAACCGTGAAAGCCGGTACATTCCAGAATGTCGTCATTCTTCGTTATCCGAGTGGCTCGAGAGTTTACTTCGCAAAAGGAATCGGAATACTAAAGATCACAGATAAAAACGGCAAGATTTATACGGAGTTAGTGTCTGTGAAGGAAGGGAAATAAATACGAACGGTTCGGTTGAGGGGGAGAATACAATAAACAACACAGTGTTTAGGGACACAATTCGCATATGAATAGGTGTCCCTTTTTTTGTTGTTGTATCACCATTTAGATACTTTAAATAATGATCAGCAATGCCTGTTCCTCTACCATCAATAACATCGCCCGCAACAGAAACTGACAATGGCGAGGATTAGAATGTAATTACATTGGCTATCCCTCAGTTGATTTCAATAACAGTAATAATATAATATAAGACAATAATAATTTATTGTTAATCGATAAATATCGTGGTAAAATTATGTTGTTATTAATTTAATTGAGGTGTTTAAATGAAAGTTAAACGAGGTTCAACCACTTTTTTAAAGGTAATAATTTTTCTGAGTGGAATTGCATTGCTTGCCGTGTGTATATATTTGATGCCTGAAGCAGCCAGAAGAGACGCGATAGAGCGTCCGGGTGATTATTCGCTATATCCACTTTTGGTATGTGCATATGGAATATGTATTACGTTTTCTGTAGCGTTGTATCAAGTATTTAAACTTTTAACCTATATCGAAAAGAACAATGCTTTCTCTGAGTTATCTCTTCGATCTTTGAAGGTATTAAAAAAATGTGCTTTTACTGTAATTTTCTTCATTTTGTTAGCAATCGTTTATTTAAGGGTGCTTGCTCAAATCACAGGTGATGATGCAGCAGGTCCTATATCACTAGGTATAATGGGTATTTTAGCAACAAGTATCATCGCAGCCATTGTGGATGCACTTCAAAAGCCATTAAAAAATGTCCTAGATATTAAGTCGAAAAATGATTGACGGTTTGAGATAGAACAATTAGGAGGACATCTAATGAATATAGAAAGAAATCTAGTGAAAACGTTAACTACCTGCCTGTAGGGGTTTAAACACCCTTTGAGGACACCTGCGGGCAGGTACGATTCTCAAGGGAGGTTTTCACTAGTGAAAAATCGTTCAAGTTCATATTATCGCCATCAAAGAAAGCGGGCAATTAACCGGAAGCTAGAGATTGTAAGATATGCCTGGGGATTGAATAATGCGGAGGATAGCGAACATCCTTTTATTAAGCATCCCGGCAAATTGTCGAAAGCGAAGTTGAATTGTTCTTGCAAGATGTGCAAATATGAAAAGCATTATGATATTCCAAAACCAAACGTTAAATCCAAAATAGATTTAATGCAGCAGGATATTAAAGAATACTTTTATGAGTAAAATGGACAAGACCCTTCTCTATTTTCTAGAGAAAGGTCTTTTTTGTTTTGTAGGAGAATGAGGTGCCTGCGAGGAATAAAGTGCCCTACATAAAATGCCAGGCTCTCTAATAAGGAGCCTGGCACGATGTATTATGTATTGTATTTATTGAGATTTACGAAGTTCTTTTTCGCTTTCAAGTCGAATCGCATTCATTCTCATCTGTTCACGCTTTTCATCCGGTAAGCCTTGTTCTCTATATTTTAATACTTCCTTATCAAACAACTCTTCCTTATCTTCATCCACAAAGTCTAAAATTAGCAATTGATCGAATGATTTGATACGCAAAGCAATCATAATCGCGATAAGATGTTGAAGATTCAACGTTACTTTCTTCCCGTTTTTCAATTCGTTTAGAGAAGCATAACGAATTCCCGTTAACATAGAAAGTCCCATTAAACTCATCCCTAATTCCTCTAAGCGTTCAGATATCTTAGTTTGAACTTTAACCTGACCGAACTCCTCCATCGTTTCATTTACTATTTCATTTATATTTTTACGTTTTTTCATATCGAGCCCTCACAATTCACATTACAGATATAAAAAATAGCGAGTCGGTCCGTGGGGAGGACAATTTGACAACAACGAAAACACGAAAGGATGGTATGGACCTACCGTTCATTTCACCCACGGATCAACTCGCTACTAATTATATTATACTACAAAAATATTGTTCGGGGTCAAAAAATAGATATCCAACTTTTGGATGTTATCTTTCTAAAGCGAGAAAGATCCTACCCCTCCATTCAACAACCTAGCGTACCTATCACCTTTTAAGGATATCTTTCAATTCCTCAACAGTAAGCCACGGCATCCTGCGATGAATCATCCGATGACAGTTAGAACAAAGCAAAATAATATCACTCACTTTCGATACATGGTCTTCGCTCATTTCGGAAACTGGAATTGTATGGTGAGCCTCAATAAAATGTTCACCTAAATCTCCGTACGTCTCCTCAAAGTCAAATCCACACGCTTCGCAAAATAACCGTCCTTCTTTTACTAAGAAACTTTCTTTCGCAGCTTCAATCAACTTCCGGTTTCGTTCCCGAGTAAAATGTTCCCTCAAAACACTTTTACCCTCTCGATAGCCCATTTCGACTTGATTCACAGTAACCATATTGAGAAAATCTAGCAACTCTTTCTTTACCCGTAACGGCCCCTGGGGTGCTGCTTTTAACCCGTGTTCTTTTAATTCCTCTAACGGAAAAGCACTTTCAGGATAGGTTTCAAGTAATCTCAATCTCATAAACCGACGATCAACATTATTCTCAATCTCAGTTTCATCCAGCCAATATTCAGGATCTCCTATTGTTTCATCAAACGCTATATCGACTTCTTCTACAACAGTCAAATATAAAAGTGCCTGTACTGGTCTCCCTATGTATATATAAACCGTATCGCCCACTTGCTGAGACGCTGTTTGTCTCCAATCGATTCGCTCGTTTTCACTGAATGCTTTTTGGACATCGTAAATATTAGGGTTTGCAGAAATTATCCATTCCATCTTCTCACATCACCTTTCTATGCAATGCTACAATCGCCCGCGCAATTCCATCCCGTGCAGCTACATACTCCTGATCAGAAACCAACCGAGCCATCGCCACTTTCAACTCTTCTGCATCCTCCATATTCTCAACAGGCACGGCCCGGGAATAAATCCGTGTAAAACGCCTACCTTCCTCATAAGCAAGCGCTCGCACCGGAATGTCCTGCTCCTCTATTCTCTTCAATAAATTCGTCCGTTCCAAATGCGGCAGCGGACCCACTTCAACAATCAAGCGAACCGTGGAATTCCGTCTCCTGAACCACGCAATAAGCGGATAGCCGAGCCAATACCTTTCCGTAACTTCGTACTCCGACGGCAGCTCCGTCCACTCCCGCTCCACAAAACTCGGAACAAGGTGATTCACATTATAATAGCCGGATGCAATACGCTGTTCATCTACAAACGAAGTGAATGCCTTCTCCATAGGAGTTTGCGCCTTCAGTACAGCAGGTTTCAGTAACGGAATGCCATCCCCCTCCCCTGAAACTGCCTCGTTTACCAATCGCAATAACGTCTGGAAAGAGTCCTTCCGATACAGCCGCATCATGCATTCAACTAACGAATCAACATCCTCCCACGAAGTCGGACGATCCGCATCCATATAGATCCTCGTATACTGCCTGCCCTCTTCAAAAGCCTGCTCCTTCACGTCAATCCCTTTTGCGACCAGTGCCCGTAATAGCCGCACTCGATCCTCATGATGCAAAGGTCCAACCTCCACCTTCAATTTCAACCGGTCGTCTGCCTGCTCAAACCAAGCGATCAGCCCTCTATTCATCCACCATTTCTTACGCAAGTTATTCTCGTCAAAATGCTCGTCCCACGTCTGCTCAATGAAGTGAGGCACGCGGAAATGCGGCGTATACAAATGATCCGGCCACCCCAGCTTCCGGGCGAATCGAATGAAAGCCTCCCGCAAGAAGCTACTACCGACCTTCACAACGAAGTCGATCGTCTCCTGATACTGACTGTAAATATGGACTAACTCATTCGTAAAGCTTCCGCCACTAACTTCCCATTTCCAACAGCAGAGAGGAGGTCGACAGCTTCCTTATGATTTTTATAGAGAGCCATCCCCTTCTCATTCAGCTCATCATTTTGGACCAACTGATCCTCCAAAATGTCAATGTAATAGGTAATGAAGGAATGTACATCTTGGTGCATATAGTCTTGGTTCGCAGCCGTCATGTTTTTGAGGATATCCAACACATCCGAATAGCCGAGCATCAAATAGTCCTCATGCGTTGGGGCCTCATCCTGCAACGTCAAAAACACCGGGATGATCTTATATCCATCATACTCCTTTCGAACAAACTCGATATACTCTTCAAGCTGTCCCTCAGATTCAACGGACCAAAACTTGTTTTCAATCAAAACCGCCACTTCATGCAAGTGAGAGACAGCCAACAAATCGATCCTCTTTTTGTTAGGCGTTGCCAACTCTTTATACACTACAAGATCATGATACGAATGACGGCTCAGCTGAAGGACATCATAATTGGCAATCTTGTCCTCATCCTCATAATTGGCAGGATTGACAAAGACCTTCGCAATCAGCTTCTTAATGAAATACGCGCCCAAATCATGATTCTGCTGCGGATCCATCAACCACGCCAGCACATTGGAATGGCGGATCTCATAATTATCGACTTGAAGCACCTTGAATGGATTGAAACGGTTGAAATGGTTATGTAAATAAGTGAACTCCTGAGAATCCTCGATGAGGGACAGGATTTGTTGCTGGTGGTGGTGCATGGTGCGTTCCTCCTAAACTATTCTATTATGACCATGTTAGCATAAAATTTTCTTTTCAAGCTTATTGAAACGGATTCGGTTGAGGGGGAGAAAAGTGCACTTAACAAAATAATTAGCAAGTTAATCAGCATCTATATCAATGAAGTTGCTATATAAAAACAAATAAAAACGCTCAAACTGAGCGTTTTTTTCGAAATATTTTACCATCCTTATTGAACGAAAGCACCCGTTACTTGAATAAGAAACATAATCATATACGCAAATCTATAATCATAACGGTTTCCAATACGGGTCTTTAATGTCTTCTTGATTTGGTTTTCTAACAAATTTAATACTGCCTTCATCACAAGCCCCAAATTCAATAAAATATTGTTGTGCTTGTTTTAATGAAACCTCATTTGCACCACCTTCATAATCAGGGTCTTGATATTGAACTCCATCGTCTTCCCAAAAACAAATACTGCAAATATCATATGTTCCTGGTGGTTCTGCTTCTAATGTTTTATACCCACAACAAGGACAAGTATATTTCACGAACTTCACCTCTATTAAAGAACTTCACCCATTAGTGAAAAAACTTTGTTAATCAATTTATAATGTCGAACCACACCATGGACAAAAAGCAATTCCTATACTTGAGGCACCACCATCATGGATTATCAAACCATAGTCATTATCTTTCTCATCGAATATGATTATTTTGTCGGGACATTCAAAGGGATTATTATGTATATCACACATGAAATTAGCATGATAAGTCATATCCTCACAACAATGTTTTTTCAATGAAATCCACCTCTTTATTATCATTGCCTAAATTGATATTGGACATAATCATCTTCAACTAAACTGCCGCGTTAGTTCAATAAGAAATGAGCCCCTAGCAGCTATCCCATCTTCATGTAAAGCACCCGTTCGTTGAGGATGCTAAACTCAATAACGCTAGTGATAGCTATTTTCTTTTAATGCACAATGGAGGAGCTTTCTTTTTCTTCTTCTAATTCTTCTAATACAAAATCGATAAAGCGATCAAGGTAAAGCTGTACGCCTAATTTTGCAATTGCCGAAACGTTCTTCCCATACATTTCTGCTACTAGTTTGAGTTTTTTCATTTCGTATTCATTTAGAGATACAGTGACCTTTGTTTTCATGCATTTGACTCCTTTACTATTTCCACGGATGTTGACAAATTCTATATTGATTATCGACATTAGGAAAACAATATGCAATGGTAATTAAACGCAATTGCGTTTATCCTTCTTCAACAAACCCGCCACATTCCTTAATATTCAATTTCTTTCAGCATGGATTTCTATCTTCCTTCTAAGCATCTAAATGTCGTGAGGTAGCAAACCTTTGTATGATTGAATGTTGGTTTGCAGTAATCTTCTGAATACCTTACACTAAAATGTAAATACAATATGTATATCTATTAAGGGGAATGAGCCAATGATAAATGAAATGGAAGTACTCGGAAAAACTTTATTAGAAGAAAAAACTAATATAGCACGTAAAATCCACGAGATAAGATTAGCAGAGATTCCGGAGGATCAAAGACAATTAATCCCTTCACATATTGAAGAGGAAATATTAAAGATGAGAGCAGACTTTATAAGCCTCTTTGGAGAATTCTTGGCCACACCAGAAAAGAGAGAAACGGCCAATGAGGAAATAGAAAAATGGGCGAAGGAAACTTCAGAGTATATATATAAACTTGGAGTGCCATTAGATGAAGCCTTGAAAGATACAACGCTTTATCGAACCTTTATCAATGAAGCAATTGAAAACACGGTAATACACCAAGATATGTCGGTAAAATCATTGTTAGCAACGTCTAAGATCATAGACCCTTTGCTTGATCATGCTGTTTACTGTTTTAGCTTAACCTTTGTTAACTTCTACACAGTCAGTCTCGATAATGCAAGAAGAGAGTTTATTGAATTATCTGTTCCTATCGTTTCCATTTCCAATGACATCGCCGTACTCCCGCTAATCGGTAATATCGATACTGAACGGGCATTATTGTTGATGGAGAATGCGACGAAAGAAGTAGGGAGATTAAAAATATCTTACTTAGTACTCGACTTGTCCGGGGTAGCGATTGTCGATACAATGGTAGCACATCATATCTTTAATTTGAGCTCTACCCTAAAATTGCTGGGAGTTCAAACGATCATAACAGGTGTGAGGCCTGAAGTTGCCCAGACTGCTGTAAGTCTTGGATTGGACTTTAGTAATATAATGACAAAAGGAACTTTGCAAAAGGCACTAGAAGAACTAAAATTTAATCGTGATTAAAAGTTTAAGTAAATAGTATTTTAAAATGCCGTAAGCCTTGGAAAAATGTTGATGGTTGGACATGATGCGTTAAATGCTTTTATTGTAATGATGAAAAAACTGCATTATAATAAGAATAACAGGCGTATACTAAAAAGAACCGCCCAATGCGGCAAACATTAGGCGGTCTGTAATAAGTAATAGCAGGTTCCCTACAAGGGGAATCAGCTCGGGTATTAAAATAATCCATCCACTATGAGCTACCCACTCAAGGATGGATTATTTTTTATGGTTAATGGCCGACCACCCTTGAGTCACCTATTAGGAACACACAAAAAGGGTAATAATAAGGATGAAGTCGTATTGTACTAACAGCACTATATACAGGAGGTCTACAAATGAATAATAATGATAGATTAATTCGATTACGGTATGCTTTAGATCTTAGTAATACAGAGATGGTAGACATTTTCAAACTCGGCGGCGTCGAAGTGACAAAAGAAGAAGTATTACAGTTACTTACAAAATCAAATGATGATGAAACGGAAAATGAAGTCCAAATGAAGTGTACGAATCAAATGTTGGATTCATTTTTAAATGGCCTTATTATCTATAAACGAGGAAAACAGGATCCAAAACCAGGACAACCTCAAGCTCCAGCAGGATCTGTCATGACGAATGAAAATGTTAATAATATCCTACTAAAGAAAGTGAAAATAGCACTCGCGTTAACAGGTGAGGATGTGCTTGAAATCTTAGAAGATGCAGGAATCACAATATCAAAAGGCGAACTAAGCGCTGTATTGAGAAAAGAAGGGCACAAGAATTATAAACCGTGCTTGGATCGATACGCTAGGAACTTCTTAAAAGGATTAGCTTTAAAATATAGGGCCTAATGTAAGGTGCCTGGTACTGATGCAATTCCAATTGCGTTCGTACCAGGCACTTTTTTAATTCAACAACTTGCTCCCATTACTACTAGTAGCATTCAGTCCATTAACCCATAGGATAGATGATAACTAGAGTCTTTATGAAAAGGGGCGTATTATGAATAATTCACGTGTTTCAGCTGAAATGGGTCAACCACGTATTGTTGCATTTGTTAGTGGAGATGTAACGGGTGATAACGTGATTGATCAAGTCTATCTCACTGGCACAAAAACGTCGGATAGTCCATACATCCAAAATATAACGCTTCTCGTCAGGGACGGTAGAACAGGAATAACGGCAAGTATTCCACTTCATAACAATGAGGGCTATAATCCGACATTGTTCTTGGGCGATTTTACAGGGAATGGCGTAGATGAGATATTAATTGGCATGGCTACAGGTGGCAGTGGTGGGATTATAAATTATTACATTGTTTCCTTTGCCGGAAATAGAGCAAGACTACTGTTTGACTCTGATGTTTATAATAATCAATTCCAATACGACGTCACGTATCTAGACAATTATAAGGTTGAAGTGGTCAGCAGACCGAATAATGAGAGGTATATTATCGATATATCTCTTAGAGGTCCGGATTATTTAAATGAAATATATGATAGCAATGGCAAGCTGAAAAGCCCAATCACCGGTTTTGTGGATCCGTTAAGCGGCTTATATCCGGTCGATTTTGATGCCAATGGAGTCTACGAGCTGTTAGCTTATCAAAAGATATCCGGAAGATATCATGCGGACAGCTTAGGTTATATACTGAATACATTACGTTGGAAAAACAATGGATTTGTATTGCAGGAACAGTATTTAGCTATATACGGCGCACAGGTGTAGTGTTTGCAAGTTGCAAATTAAACAAACAGCAAAGCCCCTTCAAAGCCTTTTTACGGCTTGAAGGGGTTCATTATTTACTTCAAATACAAGGCTGTACAGTGAGGTCTGAGTAATCCCTTCGCCTATCCGCCCCATCTTCATCCACTGCATGCAGCTTCAACGCCAATATAAACACGCCTTTTTAAAATAAAGGTGCCAGGCACCTACTTTTCAAATAGCAGAAACGGCATGCAAATCAATGCAACTATCGCGATGAATACCCCTATTCCAAAAGGGTAGCCATGAGAATAGTTGTAAATATTATACCCAACACTTAGCAAGAGAATAAAAGCAGTAATGACAAAATAATATCTTCGTTCTTTATTATTCACCTATAAGTACTCACCCTGACCATCCCCACCAATTCCTCACCAAACTCATTTATCTTCTTATCACCCAATCCATGGATCTGCCTTAACTCGTCCATTGTTTTAGGCCTTTTTTCAAGCAAATCGTCCAACGTTTTGTTCGTAAAGATATGGAATGCCTTTCGATTGCTGCTATCCGCAAGTTGTTTTCGAAACTCTTTCAGCGCTGCTTCAAGCTCATCATCCGAAATCTCCGCAGCAAGTGTTTCACCAGCGGGGCTTTCCTGAATTGCCTAATCGCTGCGAAATAATCACGTCTAAAACTATTTTCGTCCTCCGCAAATGAAAAATGACCCCTTTTAATCCGAATGAATTTGAAAGGGGTCTTGGTTATTTAATTACTATCAGACCTAGTACATCACTTGCTCATGCAAACAATTCATCAAAATAACCCGTCTCTTCATGCGGATTAATCGTTCTTAATAAACGACGATCTAGCAACACATTTCCCCATTCACACGAAACTTCGGACAAATAACTACATGAATGACAAGCAGCTCCGTTGGCAGTTGAATGTAGGCCGTGCTCCACATCCGAACAGAGTGGGTCTGCCGAACAATAAACGATACGTTCAAGCGCATCTAACAGAATTGCTTTTAACTTATCAGGTGTAGCAAGGTTGATTAAACCGCCTAAACTTCCTTCTGCATCACCCGAAGAAGTATAGATTAATACCCCATACATTCCATCCCCGCAATACATTCTTTCCTGTAAAGAAGTCGTCGGATATCCGGAATGTGCGCTAAACTCTTCAATCATTGCATGACTGAATGTATGAATCATCATATGACGAAGTGAATAGTCCATTACTTTTTGCCCTTCTTCTTCCCTAGTTTCGTTAAATCTCTTAATTGGGCCATTATAGACTTCTTCCAAGTCACTTTCCCATTGCTGCAAAGCTTGCTCATTAAACTTAAAGAAGATGCCTTCACCAATATTTTTTATGCCTGGCAACCAATTAACGTTTGTGTTACTTGTAACAGGAAGTAATTTCTCCCGCTCTTGAACTTCAAAGCGGTCCGAATAATCCATTCGTGTAAAGCCTTGTAATACTTTTATCTCCGGCATAGAATCGACTTTTGTAATAGTTGAAAACAAACCTTTTATTGATTCATGTATTAGCATTTCAGTTGCCTTATAGCCAGTACCATGTAAATCATCTCTTGTACCACTTTCCAACGTTCGCCATTCTTGTTTTCGAATTGATTCATAAGAAATCTGCTCAGGTTCATCATTTAATAACGCTAACGCATAGTCAATTTCATTTTTCTTCATCTGACCAAACATTTTAAGATAGAATCTTTTTTCTTCTTCTGTTTTCATTCTAGTAAAATCTTCTCTGCGCTCACGAATAAAACTTTCAATCCTGGAAAAGCCTATTTCGGTTAAAGGGATTTTTAGAAAGGTAACAATTGATGGAGAGTATAGGTATGACGCACCTCTTAAATGAGTTTCAACTGGATTTGTACATTCTACTTTATCTAAAAGCCAAGGACGATTGCCACTGCATTGAGACATATACTTTTTCATCTCATCTTTTTGCATAATCATTCCGAGAGGCTCTTCCTTTTTACACTTAACACATTCAACTACTAGATCTGACAGTGAGCCTGAATTTCCACGACGGGTTAATTTCAATAATGGTGTTGAATGTGAACAAGATTCTCCTTTATGAACGACTTCGTTATAAGGGAAATCTTTAATATGACCAGCTTCACACGCCACTACAAACCGACTCGGATACAAATCAATTTCTTTCCCACTATCCTTTTTACAATAATAACAGTGTGTTTGATTCCATTCAGTCATCATTCCACAACTCGGGCAAATCTGCCATTTTGGGAAACGAACTGCCTTTACCCTAAGTGATTCAGATTCCTCGCTTATTAATTTCACATGATCTATTTTTAAAACATTCGTAATTCGCTTATCCACTTCATGAATCGCATCATATAGGTTCCATTTATCAACTGCCAAAGGCATTACAGTACCTTCTTTTAAATCGGCAATTGAACCCGGCCCATAATGATAAATTAATTGACTTGAACGGATTGTTCCAAACGATGTTGTCATGCTTATGACCTCCATTCCTCTACTTCGATTGACCCTTCAACGTTACGTAATGAGTTCATAGCAGGTCTTGCATCTCTACTTTTCGCCTTCTTCGAAAAATCTTTTAGTAGGTGCGCACGCGTATAGCGGGATTCTCGGTATGAAAAATTTTCTGGGTAAGCTTGCGCCATCGATTCCCACCACGACAAGATTTCATCTACTAATCCTGCAATTTCAGCCGTATCTATTCCAGTCTTTTTCACTCGTCCGATAAACAATTGAACGAGTTCCTCTATATTTTCATCGTTAACAAATGCATTTGCTGATTGCTCCCGACTAATCTCCTTGATCATTTGACGTAGCCAGCCAATGAATGCCCCCGTTAATCCTTTGTGAAGTGCGCCTGTAGAAAATGGTGTGACACTCATCGGTTCGACGTGGCGATACAACGCCTGATGATAAGGAACAAATCGTTCAAAGTGGGATAAGTCACGTGACCTTAGTGAATTATACACTGTCAAAACCAGCCCCGGATCTCGTCTTCCCACTCGGCTCGATGCTTGAATATATTCCGCAGTGGTTTTAGGTTGTCCATGTACCACCATCGCACCTAACCGGTTAATATCTACGCCCACTGAAATCATATTCGTTGCTAGAACTGCATCCAGCGTCCCTTCCTCTTCAACCGTGATTTCCATCTGTGACAATAAATCTGGAATCTCTTTCGAAGCTTTACGACTTGTCATTTCCTCAATTTCCAGATAAGGATTATAAGATTTTTTCGAGTCTAACATATTCAATCGTGTCGGAATCTCATCTTTGAAAGCTGTAGTCATTCCGGCAAGTTCTTTCACAGTGTTGAAATAGCCGAGTAAAGTCCAATAAGGATCGATTTTTGACCTATCCATTTTTCTTGTGATATCAACGAGTGCCGCATATGTTTGGATCGCTTGAATCTTTGCACTAACTCCAGGTGAACAAATACCCATATACAAACGGCCGGGCGACTCACTAACCGGAACCGTTTTAGATACAAAGTTATCATCTATCGACGTTACAGAAAGCGGGAATTGACTTAATTTACGACCATATAACGCCTTAACTTGTTCATCTGCCCCCCGAATTGTTGCAGTAGACGCGATAATTTTCGGACCGCGCCCATTTTGTTTACAAAGCAAATCTACTGTCACTTCATAAAGTCCCGTTAAAGATCCTAAAGGACCGGATATTAAATGCAATTCATCTTGAATTATTAATTCCGGTGGCTTTAAATGATTAATTGTACGATAACCTCTTTTCGTACCCTTTTCTTCATAATGAAAATAATGATCCTTTTGTATATTTTTATGGCCAAATAACTCAAACATATCTGCACGCCATGGAAGTTGAGCAATCTTATCTACCGTCCCAATTAAAATCGTCGGCACATGCTGATAAATCGCATCATCAACTGTATAAACTGGTATAGGTTCATGATGAAATTCACAAGACACATTATGACAATGAATGGTTTGATCGTCGTTTGTAATTGTATAATCTGAAGGCAATAACGTTTCTCCGCACCATGGGCAGTGCGTTAACTGCATCGGATTGCTTTCTTTAACTTCTTCTCCCTTTTCAAGCTTTTCAAGTATTTTTTTCGCATCCACTAATTTATTTGGTGATGAATTGTCCCCAACCCATAGACCAATGCTAAACGGAACTGTACCATAACGATAGGTTTGCTCTTTTCGAATATATTCAGCCGCACAGATTAAAGCAGTTGCACGTTGAAATTGTTGAATCGTCAATAAGCGAAGTGTATAACGCATAAATACTGTTACACCTGCATACGTTTCTGGACAATCGATCTCTGAAATCAATCGCCTATATGCAATTAAATAAGCCGCAACGCCTAAGTAAGCTTCTGTTTTTCCTCCACCCGTTGGAAACCAAATTAAGTCGACCACTTCACGATCCTCATGTTCTGGAGAAGATACACCTTCAATATTCATTAATAAAAACATGAATTGAAAAATTCTCCATTTCCCTGTATATTGCGGGTTTACGCGTTTAGATAGCACTCGGTAATCATGCGCTACTTTTGATTGTGCTTGTTGAATCATCATACTCCGATTCGCAAATCGGAAGGCTTCTAATTTATCTTCACAAGAAGAAATGGCTGCTATTCCATCTTCAATTCGAGATATAATACTTTCTACTTGGCCGGCAATCTTATTTGCTTCTACTTGTAATCGCGGTTCTAAGGACGCAATCACTTCACGTTGACCATCCAACCAAGATTTATAAAGCTCTGGAATTATTGACATTGACACTTTCAATTCATCTACCGGCATTTCAGATAATCGTTTCATCCCTAATTCAACTTCTTCGAAATTAGCATGTTCAATCACTGGTAATTCATAAAAAGGCAACCAAACCGTTTTAATTGAATACACACCCTGTTTTTGTTCCCACATCACTCCTACACCATGACCAATCGCGATCTCTTCTCGGTCCCGGTAAAGCAGTTCATCCCGAACCCTTAAAGGGTCAGTTTTTGAATGGAATGCTGCAATATGTTCATTAGGAACCTCTACCGTGAGCTTCGTTTGAAACATCACTTCATTTTGTTTCGGATACTGGTTATTACGCTTATACCGATTCGTCAAAAAAAGACTAACATTAAAAAATCCATTTCTTTCAATGATACGATACGAAACAGATGCCGGCGTTCCATCCAATTGAGTTGGCAGCGTGACCTTGTCATCCTTATCAATTTTCAATGTCCATGTTTCTTCGAATGGTACTCTCTTATGCACTTCGCCTTCGTACATTGCCCAGTTTGCCTTAACGGTTAATGTCGTAGGTTCCTTCACTTTAAAACTTAAGCCCATTGACGAAGGACGAAATAATTTACGGTCCCCAATATATTCATCTAATTCCTCGTCTGTCGCTTCCACATTTGTTGCTACATCCATTTCCTCTTCTTTGACAACTTCACTTCCTGAACCTAAAGGAACCAACTTTCCGGATAAATAAAGGGCAGTTGGTTGTTTACGGCTTCCAAGCACTTCCTCTTCTTCAAACGGACCAACCAAATATCGATTTAATGATTCCACCACTTGCTTACGCGTTTCTGGATGATTTTCCTGATCAGTTGCATTCTCCTGAACGAGTGAAACTTTCTCATCTACAATCTCAAATAGATGATCATTTTCATTAACAATTCGTTTTAATTTGGCAGTTGTCCATTTTGAGTTAATTTTACGAACATCGTTAATATGTAAATTATTATTTGCTTTTAAAAAGTCTTGTAACTCCTTTGTAAGTACACTCATGAAATCACCTCATATTCTTTTTCAATATTCCATTCATCTGTAAACCTCGCAAACGCAAGTGGCTTGCCGTGTACAATAATATTTTGAGAGAAATCCACAATCTTACAACTCTCTGTCCCGCCAAACTTCGGACCTCGTAAACCTCTCCCTACCATCTGTTCATATAAAATACTGCTTGAAGTTGGACGCAAAATAAACAAATGATCTGTAATGGGTGCGTCAAATCCTGTTGTTAAAACCCCGTAGTTAAATAAAAACTCGATTTCTCCCTTTTTAAAGGCATCGATATACGAACGCCTTAATGCCTTCGGCGTATTCGCAGATATCGACACAGCTTTTCTTCCCACTACATTCATAAACATTGCTAACATTTCCGCATGATCCACTGTACACGCGTAAACCAAAACTGATGCCCCTTTCGGAACCGCTCTTAAAGAATCTAAAATCCATTCATTACGTGCAGTATCATTCGCTAACGTTTGTAAAAATTCGCTAGTGAACTCCTGCTCGCCATCCAAATCTTCTTCATCGACAATAATTTCTTCCTCATTTTGCATTAAAATATATTCAGGTATGGCCAAATATTTTTCATCTCTAAAATATTGCAATGGATTCTCACTATAAATCACATCATCTTTAAAGGTTGGATGAATTAGATTCGCTTGAAACTCGCTTACTAATTCCATCGTTTCTGCGTTACTTCTACCGGGGGTCGCCGTTAATCCACAAATCGGAAACAAACTCTCACCAACCAGTTCACGGGCTTTTGCAAATAATATTTGGTAACTTTTCGCTGTGGCATGGTGTGCTTCATCAATAATCATCGCCCCAGTACCTTGGAGCATTTCAATTAATGCTTCGTCATTCGACATAATACGTGCACGAAGCTGTTGAATGCTAGCAACGACAACACCACCGACCAAATCATCACTTTGCTTGAACTTATGGCCGCCAAAATATCTATAAACCCTTAATGATTCCGGGAACTCTTTGTCTTGCCACATATCGACAATACACTCTATCGCTTGTTCACATAACTCCTCACTTTGAGCAATCCAAAACAAATACTTTCCATTCGAAAATCGTGGTTGCATCCATTCAATAAAACTTTCAACCGCAACACGTGTTTTACCAGCTCCCGTTGGCAACGAAACAATACACCTAGCATCTGTGTTATCACGATTTAATACGGTTAACATTTCATTTTTAATTCCCACCTGAAATTCAGCGAGTGGCGGCACTTGCTTTCTCGGTTCAATATCCATAATTGAATCTGCTTTATGGTCTTTAATTGATGCTATCCCTGCAAAAATAATTGGGATATTAAATGCCGCAATAAATTGGCGGGCCCACCTCCCGCCTTTTACCCATCTTTTTTCTGAAAGCGGTCTAATCATATAAGAAGGTGAAGTAATTTTTTTACCGGACACTGGATTGTTGTTATACAAATCTATTAATTTGTTTTCCGGCAATGTTCTCAACATATGGCGACGAATTTCCCGAATAGCTTCTGAACTCCCTGCAAAAAATTCTGGTCCTTTTGCCATTAGCATAATTTTTAGTAGATCTTCATCAGTTGCCTTTCTTCCTTCTACTTCATTAATAAAATCTGCAATTTTGTGATGTTTTTCCTCGCCTATTAAATCCTTTATTAATCGCGCTGGTAATTCTATACGCTTTAAAAGCAAGTGAATTGTTGCTCTAATATCACTGTCTGATAAAAACATTTTTACCGCTCCTTCACTGTATTTTTCATTGCCAAGTCTATTTAGTCACCGAATTTATAAGGTTTATTTTTCTCTTCATCATTTTTCTTAAAAATGAATTACATCTCATCATACTTTTCTCACCTTTAATTATATAAAAGTACATGCAACAATATTACCATATAACCTTTAATTCTAATACGGCGTTTAGCATTTTCCGGATGTAATCAGACTTTGAAAATCCAGATTTCAATTGTTATATCGATAACTATTTCATTTTCGAGGAATAGTAGATACGTTAGAGGATTTTACTACTAATTGAACAGGACGAAAAACACACC
Organism: Sporosarcina pasadenensis; assembly: GCF_047228845.1. NCBI lineage: Bacteria > Bacillati > Bacillota > Bacilli > Caryophanales > Caryophanaceae > Sporosarcina > Sporosarcina pasadenensis. Next base: position 38,767 of record NZ_JBFEGM010000008.1, on the reverse strand, counting down.
CTTTTCCTTTATTTTGGTTGAGGGCGTATTTATACCGTTAGGGTCTCATGGGTTAACTTACCTAAAACAATACTACGAGATACATTGATCCGCTGCACCTTTTCCCCTATACTTTAATACAATGTCTTAGATCCAAGACATTAGCTATTAAAATAAGAAAACCCATGTGAGGTGCAGTATGTCCTATTGGCAGTTCTCCCCGATTCCTAATATAGAAGAATCCAATTTCAATAAAATCCTTGAACGTTTTTATAACTTGAAAGTCGCTGGGCTCATCCGTGAAAACATCCAGAACTCGTTGGATGGAAGGTTGCTTGGCTATGAAGGTCCGGTAAAGTTCACGATAACAACTGGCACGATTAAAAAGAAAGACGTCCCAGGCATTGAGGAAGTAATCGAGCGCATCCATTGCTTGAAAGGACGCAACAGTTATACAAAAGAAGCCATAGAACATATGGTGAAAACGTCTGAGGAAGAAGAGGTCCACTATATCTCTTTCGAAGACTCTAATACGAGAGGCTTGAGTGGAGCTAAAAATGGCCAGAGTCATTCGCCGAAAGACACGTGGGCGATTTACGCCTATAACAAAGGTGTCCATTCAGAGGAAGAGGATGCAGCTGTCGAAACGTCTCGCGGCGGATCTCATGGAGTTGGTAAAATTGCTTCCAACGCTGCTTCCGATTTAAATGTCATGTATTTCGCAAACTGCGATGCCAACGGAGATCAGCATTTAGGCGGTACCGTCCAGCTAATTGAACATAACTATAACGATCAAAGTTACCGTTCCACAGGCTACTTCGCAGATATTAAATACCTAGATTCCAATAAAACAAAGTTCTATCCTTTCGAGAACACCTTCCATGAAGTGTTCGAAAAGAAAACACGTGGATTAAAAATCATTATCCCGTTTTTACGCAAAGAATATAGCGATGAAACGGAAATCATTCGCAGCGTGTGCGACAGCTTCTTCGTTTCGATTCTACTGAATAAATTAGAAGTCGACGTCAATGGCAGAATGATTAACGCCGACAACATTCAGGACTATGTGAAAAACCCGGATTACTACAACCAAAATATCGCGGACATGAAGCATGTATTCACCCCTCTTTATGTGAGCACTTATTTGGAACAGCCTGCCCGCACGATTCAAGTATCCGACGGCAAAGACGATTACGAATTCAATCTGTATTTCAGGTATGACGAAGAAATACCAAAAGGCCGAGTCGCCATTGTTAGAACAATTGGCATGAAGATCGAAGATAAAAAAGTGAAGAACAAAGCGAACCAACCTTTTAACGCTGTTTTAATCGGCGGAATGAAAGAAGATGCGTATTTAAAGTCATTAGAAAACGAGTCGCATACCGAGCTCACACATGATCACATCAAAGATCCCGTGCTTCAGAAACGAGCGAAGCGATTCATTAACAACTTGTCAAAAGCGATGACTGCTGTCATTGACGAAGCGGTGAAAGAACATAACCCAACTGATGGCAAAATGGATACAAAAGACTTGCTGTACGTTTCTGAAATTCAATTTAAGCAAGAATTATCGAAAGCGATGGGCGCAGTTGTCATCGATAAGAAGAAACCGGTTGTCAAAATGGATGATGATCTACCATCTCGTCAAGATAAAAAGAAACCTGGCGGCCGCAAAAAACTGACACCGCCAATGATCAAACCCGTGAAAAGGGATAGATCTGCGGATGATAGCGATTCAACCGATGACAAGCCAGTTAGTATTTTTAACGTCCATCCGAACACTGTAGAGCGTTTGCTTATGGGGAATAAAGAAATTGTACGATTCAACCTTTCTAGCAATGAGGAAGTTAAAAAAGCTGCTACATGCAACGTCAGCATTTCCATTATTGACGGCATGGGCCAAGAATACAGAAGCGCATTCAAACTGAAAGATAATTTCAGTAAAGTCATCGATAAATCGACAGGCTCAACATGCTCACTCAACAACAATAAAATAAATCACGTGACGATCAAGCAAGGGTTAGCTGAATTGACTTTCGATCTGAAAAACAACTACAACCGCGCATTGAAATTCGTCTATTATATAGAGGTGTAAAATGATTTACAAAAAGGATGCCAATTTCCCTTACCCAGTGCTCACGAATACATCGAACAGTTATGAGAGCGGCGGATTTACGTTGAACGTTGATCTGAAAGAGAATACAGATACGTATCGATTCGATATCGAATACGAAGTAGAATCAGATTTTCTAAAACAGCTTCTCGCTCGAAAGCAGGCTCAGCTTTTCTTAATCATCCAGTCGAAGGATAATAAGTTCTTCAAACTGCAGCCAGATGAACGTGCTATCGAAATTGCGAAATCACGTTTATCCATCAACACACGAACATCTATTCAAATGAGCATTCAAGCGATGACTGACATTTCATTCCGTGACAATGAAGACGTAAACGACTTCTATCGAGAATTCAAAGATGACATCGTCGTTCCAAAACATGCGCTTCTCGGCTTTTCGAATACCGTCATTTTCGAAGGCAGCTCTACAAAACCGTTCGATCTATTTGAACGGAAGATTGACCCTGCATTAAAATCTGACATTAAAGTGGAACTCGGCAGTGAAACGATTGTCATTCATTACAAAAATGAAGATCTGCAATTCGCTGGCATGCCGATGAGCGGTACGTTAAATAACCCGTACATCTATATGGGACTTCAGAAAGCATTGCACCGTTTCGCGACCAATCCTGAATATGGAGAAGACGGCCATGTCTACCTAGACGAGGTTGAATTGCCGACGGACCAGCTGGATGCCAAGCTGTATCGACTCATGAAAGCGAAAATGGTATACGAACTAGATGTCGATTCGCTTGACGAAGTGATCTACAAAATTTCCGACCGCGTCATTGAAAAATACGCGACAGCTGTGAAAGGATTGGAAGCAAGTGGAGATTAAACTGCTAAGCAAAGGCTACAAGAAAAACGAACAGTTTTACAATGACTTCTTGAACGACACAATCGAAAACAACGATGACTACTTTACCGATGAAACCGTCTATATAAAAGATGCGCCTGACTTCCCCATCTACATAGCATCTAGGAGCGATGGAATTAGGAAGCGCTCATTCTTAGAAGCATTTGAAACAGTCGGGAATCACTATCTATCGAGCAATCGTGAGCTACACTTTGACGAGCAATTTTGGCACTCATTGCTCGTCTTAAAGAAAAGGGATTTCCTGCTTAGAGAATACCCGGAGATTACAGAAAGCATTTCTAACTTCAACAATATTGTGTTGAAGAACTTTGACTGGCAAAACTACATTTACAAGATTGTAATTGGAGCAGAATATATAACCGATCTAGTCGATGACGAAGCAACCCGCAAACACTATTACGAGGTCATCGTCGACAACTTGGACCTCTATAACTATATGATCAAATATGAAGTCTTCCGAAACAAAGAATTTGTCTTTAATATCTTGTCGATTGTTGATGAATTAGAATTATCCAGTGTATTGAAGAAGAAAATAACTTGGCGCGATGACTTAGGTGATGATCCACGGGTGGGACGACAAGTCCTTCTGGAGTTTAATAAAGCCTATCCTGTCGTGATGTCTCCTATGTTGGAGAAAGAGGAGCTTAAGGAGATCTTTATGGAGTATCTTGGGTATTATGTGGATGTTGAGGAGCTCGGAGTGTTGGTTTGAGGGTAATAGCGGCAAAACTGGCGCTATTACTATGGTAAAGAGAGCATGTGTTACATGCTCTCTTTTGATGTTTCTTCATAATAAATCATAGTTATAGGACAACTTACATATCCCATATACATGCTACAAGGAGGTATGTATATGAAAGTGAGGGCTGAGACTTACCCGGGGCCTGACATTATCATGATTCCGCTTCGAAAGATTAAAACGTTGTTTGAACCACATGTTACAGAGGTTTTTTATAAACGGATGAAAAACAACCTTTACTTCCTCGACTATTTTGATTTAATTCTCCCTGTTGAAAAATATCCCCATAAAGACGAATATGTTTTAGTTGGCAGATATGACGTTTACTCATTCATCGCCAACAAAGATCCTCTTAAGTCCGTGCCTTGTATAGTTGAAACGTTTACAGGAAGAGAGGGCCAATATCTCAAGATCCTTCGTAGACTTCAAAATAAAGGCGACTCTAATTCCACTAGCAAAGAGCGTGTTTTAAGCAAGCCACAAATCAGGAACCTATCATTACCACGAATCGAAAATATGACTGGATTAACCAAAAAGGAGTTAAGTGGTTACAAATACAATCAAGAAGTTCCCAAAAAGTATATAAACTTAAACACCACAGTAAATACTTTAAACTGGATTAGCAGCCTAATTGTTAATGATGATGTGAAGGCATTTTTGTACAAACGGGCAGGTCTTCCACAAGGTAATAATAAAAGACTGACTGATGAAAAGCGAAAACTCCTACAAGTCTTTTTCAAAAAGGTGAAACGATTTGAACAGCTATCTAGTTCAGCACAAATTAAAGTATTACGTGACACTTTAAAATTCAAAGATGAATTTATACACTATATGCAAATACGAATTGATAGTTTGTTAAATTGAATATCTTGGTTTCCCATTAACAAGTAATAAAATAATCCATCCTATTGAGCTCCCACTCAAAGGATGGATCATTTGTGTTTAAGCATTAGAACTTAAACCAAATATGTTCCGCCAAATCTTTCAACGCTTTTGCCCTTCTCTCGATCTCTCGTTTATTCCATGCTCCACTCACAGGGTCATAATTAAACGCTTTGATCGCCTTGTCGAGTTTAGTGTTTTTCGTTCCTGTGTTTACACTTTCAATGATGGTTTTTGTAAGCAGTGTTTGATTATTATATACAGTTATAAAATCTATTGTGATTGTCATTTTAACGCTAGACAATCAGGAACTGGTTGATAACTTAAGCCAATACAATTTGTCTAAAAGCATTCCTATTTAAATATTCCAATGTTGATACAAGATCTATTTCATGAGCCATATGAATCTTATCCTGCAAGCTCTTTGGTAAATAAAATGAGTACTTTGAGGAATAATATTCATTTTCTTTGGTATGTGGCAATAAATCTTCCGGTTGCCAGTCTTTTTGCTGAATTTTGCTTAAAATAGTATTGATTTCAGGAGTTCCCTTAATTCTAATTCTCCCAATACCATCTATTCCTATTACATTTACACCAAATGCTCTTAACATCCAACCAAGAGTTTGAGCTATTGTTGTGCCAGTAAAGGTCTCTATCAACATCTCTTCTTTATCTATCCAAACTGGCCTCTGATTCGACAAAAATCCATAATGCTGGTACTTAGCACGCATGCTATTGAGCGTATTTGTAGCTTCCTCGTTCGTATATGAGAACTCTCTATCAGAAATAGCAATCTCCCACATTTTTTCTCCGATTTTTTTGTGCAGCTTCCCTCCACTACCTACATACAGGGGAGGTTTTCCGTTCACTGCGCTAGTTACATATACTTTATTTTTATCTGCATCGACATTTAATATGGTCCACAATTTACCTGCTAGTATAATATTGTCTCCAGCACTTATGAAGGGTGATTTGTCCAGTTTACCTATCCTTCTAATCCCGGATAAGACTTCATATTCTTCAGGTGTTATGAAAACCGAGTAAAATTCCTTACTCCTTAATATCCGTTCTCCTTCAATCCCAACGATTAGTTCATCCTTTCCTCGAACAACTTCTAAGTAATCTCGCTCAATCATATGGCTGATCAATGCTTGGAGACTCACACTATCTAGGGTATATAAGATGTGATTTAATCCAATTATATCCAGTAGTTCTCTATTACTTACACCATTTGTCTCTTGGCAAATAGAGATAATTTGATGGAATGCAATGTCTATCGGAAATGGGTAATTAGCAGAGGGCTCTATCCATTTCTCAAGTACCAACTCCATAACGGCTAAGGACTGTAAAAGGCTGTCTTCCTTGGTGCTATATAGCTGTAGCATTTGGTTTGCATCTTTCTTTCTACCAGACCGGCCTAGCCTTTGCTTTAAAGAAGATACAGTAAACGTGCTATCCAATTGAATAACAACGTCGATATCCCCTATATCAATTCCTAATTCCAATGAACTTGTGGCTACCACGCTTTTAGGTAGTTTAGATTCCATAATTGTTTTCTCTACAAATTCTCTTTCCTTTTTATCTATCGAAGAATGATGCGCGTAATATGTTTCCCCCATTTTCTCTCTTTCGGCTAGCCGATTTAAAAACACTGTAGTCTCTTCAACGTTACCTCTGCTATTACAAAAAATGATTGCTTTCTGATCCCTAGTCAATTCGCGTATATCCTCAAATAATTCAACCGGAATTCTTTTATCCTCGTCCGTAGGTATGTGCATCAGGTGATATAGTAATTTCTTATCACTATCTAAAGCCTCAATGATCTCTACGGTTTTAGGATTGCTAAAATTAATCCATCGTTTCACGAGTTCAAAATTGTCGATAGTAGCTGATAATCCTATAATTCTAGGTGGATTTAGTGTGTAACTTTGAATCCGAGATAATAAGGAGCGGAGATGTACACCTCTCTCACTCCCAATGAAAGAATGAATTTCATCAATAACAATAAACTCTAAGTGTTGGAAAATTTGTAGCAGCTGTCCTGTTCTATTTATAAATAAACTTTCAATCGATTCTGGTGTAATTTGAAGGATTCCAGCTGGTTGATTAATAATTTTTTTCTTTTGACTTTGATTAATGTCACCATGCCAGCGATGAATTGGGATATCTGTATACTCACAAAGTTTTTCAATTCTCCCAAATTGATTATTAATTAGTGCTTTAAGTGGCGATACGTATAGTACTTTTAATGTTGAGGCCGCCTTCTTCTCAATTAGAGAAATGATTGGCAAAAAGGCTGCCTCGGTTTTCCCGGATGCCGTCCCTGATGATATAACCACATCTTTATTTGTATTTAGGATTATAGGTATGGTTTTATCTTGAATCTGGGTGAAACTATTCCATTTCATATCCCAAATCTTTTTCTGAATACTTTCGGACAACAACTCGAAGGAGCTCATGGTAATCTCTACCCTTCTGTCCTTGAAAATCGCGACTGAATATTAGATACTGCGTTTGCAGGTACATCTCTTTCTCCGAAAATTTCAGAACGATTAAAATCAGGGTTTTGATGGATTATATTTAGAGCCCCTAGGAACTTCCTAATGATGTCACCAACTGTTAAGTGTATATTTGCACCCGGTCTCGAATATTCAATGCGAAGAAAGTTCTTAATTTCTTCATCACTAATATCAACATCATATCCATAATGTCCTGCATGGATATCTCTAAGATTCCGAAGAAGAACAAATGTGTCATCATGTTGTAGAGGCGTTAACTTTATAACTGGCTGGGTAAGATCCCGAAATTCCGACGTTTCGTGCGGATTTGACTCTAAACGTCGTTTTAATGCACCATAGCTGAACAGCCCACGACGTTCATCCTCCAAGAATTCGGGTGTGCCACCGAATGTTATATATAATCCCTCCATATTTCCTTGCAAGGTGTCGTTGTAAATCCTTAATATGGTTTCATAATTTTTATCCCGTGTCTGAGGGTGTGTAATTTTATAAAGATTAATTGCTTCGTCAAAATTAATTACCAATCCCGAGTAGCCAATTTGCTTAACAAACTGAGAAACCACTTTGATGTAATCATAGTAATTGCTATCGTTAATAATATCTCTTACTCCTAAATCTGCTTTAGCTTCAGTTTTGGTACTATATTCCCCTCGCAACCACCGTATGGCTCTACGTTGAATTTCAGTATTATCTTCAATAAAACCTTTAAAATACAGAGTTAGTATACGTGCAAAGTCATAGCCGCCAGTTAGACTGTCCATCTTAGTTACAATAGAAGTGATTTCTGCTTCAACATCCTTAACGAACTCTGGATTATTGAATTCTACAGCGCGATAATCCTTCTCTCTAACAACCAAAGACAACACTTCACTGATCCATTTATCCAATATTGTTGGAAGGGCTCCTCCATCTGGCACTGTAGACGTGGATATATTTTTCATTAATTCAGTGTAAATTGCGACCGCCTTTCCTTCACCGCCATATAATCTTCTTTCCGGCGTAAAGTCCGCTTTTGTAACAACAAATTTTTCTGTAAAAGCAATTTGCTGTGTTAAAGCTTGGATAAAGCTCTTTCCACTCCCAAAGGGACCAATAAAAAACTTTATTATAGAGGAACCGCTCTTTACATCGGATAAATCGGTAAGAATTTGTTTGGCTTCTTCTGCACGACCTACCATTATATATTGCAGCCCTCTACTAGGCACGACTCCCCCCAACAACGAATTTATTATAGCAGTAGAATCGCGTTTATTAATTTTCAAACTTCCCTCTCTCCTTTACCAATGGTAGGCACTGCTCGAATTCTTCATAGATAACAATGTTTTCACCCTGCTGTTCCAAAAGATTATCTCCGAGGAATTCATTCGACTTTTCATTCAATGTACTCAAGAACATTCCAAGCATCTGTCCCTGTTGCTTCACGTACAACTTTGCCTCTTCACTGTTAAGTTGTTCGTTTTCGAACTGGGACAAAAACTCCACCTCCATATTTGTCAATGACTCTATAAATTTATTAAGACCTCCGTCATCAGCAATTCTTGGAATCGATCCTTGTTTTGAAAGAACATTATTACCTTCAGGTTTTGAGTTAACGGCCTCATCTTCTTCCTTGCTCCCTGAGTTCCCATCAAAGAGAGCCAAAAACTCTTTCTGCAAATCTTCATTCGCCTTTGCTATTTCTTCAATAATCTCATCATTAAATCGAATATTAGCGACACGACTACTATGATTCGATTCTTCCTTCGGCTCATACTCTTTTGTAGGGTGAGGAATTTTACTTCCAGATGAAGGACCGCTCTCCTCCTGTACCACTTTGAAACGCTTATTAGCAGATTTCACTTCTTCGAGTCTTTCAAATATCTCTTGTTTAAAATCGTCTGGCAATATACCATCCTCGACTTTTATTTCACGCTTCTCTCCATTCAGTGAACGGGTAACATTTTCTGCAAGCTTAAACAATGCAGTTATTTCTTTGTAGAGTCTTTCGGTAGGAATATAGTTAGTTGTATATACATGGACATCGTCAACATCTCTGGCTAGAACAGCACTCCTAAAAAGGGGTCTTACATTGCGTTGTGTCACTTTCTCAAACCAAACATTCTCAAGTTTGCTTCCCTGTTCTTCATAATATTCTCTAAGTAGTGGGATACTTTCTTTGAAAGTTTTGTAAACCTTATTCTTGTTATTTAAAAAAAATACCGTCTCACGATAGTTTTGGATATAAGGCTTCCATGCTGTAATCGAGATTTTTTCAAGTACCTCTCTTTTTTCAACTAACTGCATATATAATGAGGGAATCATTTCTAAGTCATCCCGCCATTCCTTCGCTAGTTCTCCTTCTCCCAATTCCAGTAACATATCGGCAATCCAATCTGATAAGTAATTCGCTACGTTAGGAATTCTCCCAATATAATTGTCATGCAACCTAACTAACATGCTTACGTTAAAGGCTGCTTTGGGATGAAAAGTATAATTAATTAGTTCATATGAGAATAAAATAAGGTAGCTTAAATCCACGTCCAAATAATTTCCTTTTAAAGCTTGTTCCCTCCAATAAAAATACCATTTAAGCTGTCTATCATTTAATTTGCTAAAGGTTGTCCAATATTCTTTCAGAGGGATTTCTTGACATTTACTTTGTCTTTTATTTCTATAACTAAATGAATCTCTTGCGAAGTCTATTTGACTGCTCGAATAGGTTATAACAATGTCGCCTCTATTTTTACTTTTCCTTGTATTTACTAAGGAATGAACATCGGCTTCTATTTTTTTAGGCGTTTGAAGGTGTTCATATTTTGAAAGTATGATGTCCTGCTCATTGTATAAGCTATGGTCATAAGCTAACTCTTTCACAATTTTTTTAGGTGAAGCTACTACTTCTTTTTCTGTTTTATTTGCATTACCTTTCATATCTTCTAATGTAGTAGGATTATGGGTAACTTTTCTATCAGGAGAATTGATCAAACCAGCCTTAATTTGGGCATTAATCCTATCGTTCCACTTTTTTATAAAGAATAAATCAATCCAGCCTAGAACTACCGGTATTAATGTCCAACAAAATAATAAGTATGCAAACCCCCTAATGTAGTTTCGGTAGTAAAAGTGGTGTACACCAATACCTCCAAATAAGGCGGCAAATATATATCCTGCAGTTTCAGATTTATAAGTAGGCAATTCGCAACCCCCTTAACTTAAATACAGTATTCTATCCATTCCTTTTTACATTTCAACATAAACTATTTTCGATCTAGAGTCCGATAACCCTCCCCCTCATCCACCAAATACAACGTCTCCTCCCTCTCTTTCCGATACAACGAAACCCTCTCCAACCTATCCTTCAAATACGCCTGTAATGCCGAATCCGTACAAAACACAAAACACCCCTTCTGCCCACGGGTCATTAACGTCCTATACGTATTTCTAATGATAGGATCGGCCAATGCATGTGCTTTTTCTGGGTCTTCTTTTGCAATTCCTTTAATTCCTCTTAAAGACTGGTCCGTTTTTGCACGCTTTGTGAAATCCGTAATAATTTGTCCGTTCTCAAAACGCATATCGTCACCGATAATTACGCCAACATAGTCAAACTCCAATCCCTGCGCAGTATGGATGCAGCCTGCTTCTCTAACGGAGGAGTTTTCGATCGCCCATGTGTTTTCTATATTCCAGCTGATTCCGAAATCGTGCTCAGGAATAGAGATATCATGGTGTTCTACGTCCTGGCGATTTTCTTTCGGCCATTCCCAGCAATACCCCGCCATTACACGGGATTTATTGTTTCGTTCATTCAATCTCTCAATTTCCGTAAGCATTTCATTTGGATCATCATATAGTCTAATATCATAATCCATTCCTAAGTCGTTCTTATTTGCCGTATTTCTAATTTGAAGTACATCATCTAGCCACGCGATATACCCGTCAGACCCATCGCAACGGAACTGGGATGTAAGTTCGCATGAGATAACTTCGGCATTGTATTGCTCTGCATAATGTTTGATCATGTCGACACTGCCGATATCACTCAATGTTACCTTTTGATTTTCATCAATGAAAAAGATGGTGAACTTAGACCCTTTAATTAATTCTTTCACTTGGTTTTCACCTTTGTTACGGAACATCCCCGACTTCTCGTTTAACCGATGTGCTTCATCTACAATCAATACGTCAAATTCATTGTCATCCACTTCTGTAAAGCTGCCGGACCCTTTGAATAGATTATCGATATGGGATTTCTTGAAATCCCCCTTGAGCTTGGTGGAGTAAATGTTCCGCGGGGCTGAGTTCTTTGTTACATACATCGTGACAAGCCCTTGGTCAATCAGTTTCACTAATAAATTTATGGCCAACACAGACTTACCTGTGCCAGGTCCCCCTTCCACAATCATCACTTGTTTCGTATCCGTTTTAACGGCTTCTATTGCTTTATGAAATGCCTCTTCAAAGAACACTTTTTGTTCGTCGATCATAATGAACTCTTCGTTGCCTTTCAGCATGTTGTTCAACGCATCTTGCAGTGATTTTGAAGGTCGTATTCTTCCATTTTCAATTTGATAGATCAGGTGATTTTCGTCACCTTTTCGAATGAAATTCTTAATGAATGAGCGAAGTTTTTGTATTTCGCCCTTAGTAAAAACAGGAGCCTTTTCGAGATGGTCTTGATAATGAACATCTGTCAAAGGGTCATCCTCTGTTTTCCTGTAATTGTGTAAATACGCGCAAGGTTTCAACTGAATTTCTTTTTCCTGCACGTTTTCATTAAAATCCTCAATGAGCGCAGCATACGACCACGCTTGATAGGAAGGATGAGTCGTTTCACGATTGGCTTTGCCCAAATACGTCCTTACAATCGCATCCCTAGAGGTGACTTTTTCGACTTCTTCCCACTGCTTCAGCTCCACAATGACAACATGATCTTGCTTGCCATCATTGCCGGCAATTAAAAAGTCCACTCGTTTAGATGTGTTAGGAATGTTAAACTCAATCGCAACTGACGCGTCATTTGGAATTTCATCGTCCTGCATGACATTGGACATCTTTTGCAAGGAGTTTTCCCATGAGCGAATCTCCGCTTTAGAGGTACGTCCTATTTTCTTTTGATAGGAATTGTAGAGACGGTCAATTAGCAATTCATTGACGACATCCCCTACAAATTGTTCTTTTGTAGATTCATATATGATCATAAGCACACCAACTTTTTTAAAAAATTCATTAATTCCATTGTCTTTCAATTCCGCTTTTACCGCAAGTCTATATACCGAAGATGATTATCCTCTTCGTTCGCTCAATATTCGTGTAACTTCCGTCTAATTGTGTTAAACTATACGTAAGATAAAAAAGACCGGATGCACTAACATCCGATCACGATGCAACGGACATACCGCAAGAAGAGCGGTTGACCAGTAGCGAAATAAAAGTGTCACAAAAAGTAATCACCCTGCTTTCTTGGTCGTTAGCGGTGGGTGGTTACTTTTTTCTATTGGTGTCTAGAGCAATGATTGCTGCGATCGCTAGTCCAGCTGTTGCGATAAATATTCCAAATTGGAACATCATGTTCATTGCTTCATATGTCACCATGTAAACACCCCCTTTCTAGGGGAGTGCCAACCGTCCATCCGCTATATGCCGTTGCTACTATTAGTCTATCATATCTTTATTAATTTTCGATTGAATATTAAGAAATTTAACATTCGAGTTACCTAACTAGAGAATACTAAAAAGAAAAAGAGTCAGAAGCAATAAGCTCCCGACTCCTTCCGTCATAATAATAATGCTTTGGCATCCCGGGTTTCTCTTGCATCGCAAAAACTCGAAAGACAATCGACTCCTCTAGTGCAGCACGTTCTCTCGCTGTGAGGGGGGTAGGAGGCAATGTTATCATCCTTTTCTTGATTGTGAATCACTTCATAATACATATCTTATTTAGTTAATTCCAATCCAACCTCACTCTTTCGGATGAAGGAATACAAGGATTTTACCGTCCTCAGCATCTTTTGAATAGCGTTCAGCTTCATCATCCGTGATTCCCATTTCCATAAGCGCGTGCTTTAATCCTCCAGCACCCGAGTTGGCCCCTACGACTGCCCCTCCAATTGTTGTAAGTATAGGACCTGCTGCCAACAAAGCACCAAATCCCGGAATCAATACAGTGGATAACCCTGCTATCACTCCTGCTAAACCAATTGCTCCTCCAGTTGCAGCTCCAGCAATCGCTCCGTCCTTAGTGGAAGGTTTTACTTCCTGTGCGATGGCAGGCAGGTTTTTTGTGTTTTTAGCAATCACTGAAATCTCTTCAGTTGTATAGCCTTTCTTTTTTAAATCCTCTATAACTCCAGCCACTTGTTGCTCATTTTCATATACACCAACAATATGATTATTCAATATAAACTACCTCCTAATTATATATATCTTCTACCCGCCCTTTAATTTTTCTAGACTAGAATATATTTACTATTTAACAGGTGCCTGTGCACCACACATTTATGACAATTCAACTTAAAGTATATACATACACAAAGAAGCCAACCGAGTGTCGACACGGTTGACTTCTTCATTTTCTTTATACTATTGTAGTGTATTTACTGAATTGTGTGCTGCACAGGCACCAGAACCTATACTTCCTTACCTATGTTGTTCCCATAGGTGGTTCAGTATACTACTTACTACCGCTAAGATTGCTAACATAATTGCTACGGTTGGCTGTCCAGCATCATATAAAGCGAAAGCCGCTACACCAAAAATGATAAGTTCAAGTGCTACTCGCCCGGAACCTTTGCCTCGCAGAGGAGCCTTAGGTGAGATAAAGATACCCCAAATTGTTGCCATTAGGAAAGGCGAGCCTATACCTAAAACTGCCTTCATTAGAAAACTGCTACCACTTTGAAAGCCCCAGTATGACACTGCTACTAGGCCACTCATTTCTAACATAAAGCGAAGCGCTAGGTTTACTTTCATTTCCATTCACCCTTACTTTTCGTAGTCGCTATTCTATACGTCCTATTCAAGGACTAGGTTTCAACTCAATAGCATCAAGTGATTTTATATGTGACGGATTCGTAATCGTTTCCCGGACAGATAAGGGGGTATTGAAATAGTAGATAGAAATAACAGAGCTATCAGGATGCTGGCGGGCATGCTAGTTAACGAGAATGCATATTGGGTACGTGCCGGTGCGTACTATAAGCGACATGGAAACGTTCTAACAACATAAAGGAGGAACGATCAGATGCCTAGTGGTACACATACGACAGAATTGGATATCCCCATTGAAAAGGTATGGGATTTCGTCAGTGATATGAACAGGTGGGCACCACTTGTCCCGGGATATATCGAGCATGAAATTCTAAGTGACACGCAATCGACGTGGACGTTTAAAGGTGATCTCGGCGTCATGCAAAAGACAGTGAAGTTGCAAATTGACATCACTAAATGGAAGGAACCGACGCTAGTCACATTCGATTTAACTGGGTTGAATGAAAACTTTGCGGGTAATGGGTATTTTAAAGCGGAATCCATCTCACGTTTTAAAACCGAAATGCACGGGAATTTGGAAATCGTTGCTAAAGGGTTGAAGGGTCCGGTGATCAACACCATTTTAAAATCATTCGTCCCGAAGACGGCGGAGAATTTGACGGAAGCGATTGCGGAGGAACTTACGAGTATTGAATTGAGAAGAGTGTAAACTGAAGTAACCACCTTGCTACCTTAACCATAGCAATGCGTGGTTACTTTTTTTATTTACAGAGTAATAGTATAGTTTAAGTGGCATTTTAAATTTTGTATTGTTATGTATATAAATACACAAAGAAGCCAACCGGGTGTTGATATGGTTGACTTCTTCATTTTCTTTATACAATTGTAGTGTATTTACTGAATTGTGTGTTGCACAGGCACCAGAACCTACATCGAAAGCCTACCCACTATAAACACTTGCACACGTTCCCGCGATTGGTTCATAAAAGCAATGCTGTTTAAATTGGCCCGTAAACGGTTGGTTGTACCAAGTTGCAGGACAAGGACCGAATGGATTGAAATACCAAAGCGCGAATTTCGCTGGATGTTGTCTCCAGTTTTCCAAATTCCGTCTTGCTAATCGTCTTTCAGTTTCTCTCGCCCGTTGGTAAAATAAATTCCCCTTTTGAACAGCCTCAAAAGAATAATTTCCTCCCTGCACCTGAAAAATGACATCGTTAATCGTTCTTACGTCTTGAAAATCCAAACAATCGGCTACGGCGCGGTTTACAATGACGTTGCCGACATACAGCATCCCCTGTTGTCCTTCACCCTCGGCTTCCGCCCTCATCATCCTTGCCATTAAACTGACATCTGAATCCCGGTATTTTACTCTTGGCATTTATCCACCTCAAATATATTGTATGAAGCAATGCCTGTTCAAATGCCATTTTTCAAAAATAAGAATCTGATGCACGGATGTTAAACTCAGCCTTCTTTAGACACCGCCACGCCAAGATGTTCTAATGCAAAATGGAGTATCTCTCTTTTCCTTCTTCTATCTCTTCAAATTCTTCTACTACAAAATCGATAAATCGGTCAAGGTATAGCTGTACACCTATTTTTGCGATTGCCGAAATGTCCTTCCCATACATTTCTGCCACTAGTTTGAGTTTTTTCATTTCCTGATCATTTAGAGTTACAGTGAACTTTGTTTTCATGAATTTACCCCCTATTATTTCAATTCCTCTCTTGTCTGGTTAGCAACGTATAGACGGAGATATCCGAAAATAGTTTCAAAGATTTTTATTTCATAAAACATCCACTCCGGTTCAAGCATATGAAGTATTTTTAGGATCAAACTGGTTTTATTTACTTGTGTTACTAGTTTGGAAAGTAGCCTAAAATTGTTTTTGTGTCAGAAAGAGGTTTATATAATGTTGAGGACGATTATTGTACTATTACATATTGTAAAATGGTTATTTATTGTTGGATTATGCAGCGCTAGTATCGTTGTAGGTGCTGTCATATTAGGTATTTTGGGTATTGATGTGCCTCACATGGAATTAATCATAAATGCTGTAGCACTACCTCTGTTGTTTTTCGACCTTACAATTGTCAAAATAACAATCAGCATACTTTGCTTGATTATTTCTGTCTTCGTGTATTTTCAATTAAGGAAGGTGAAGGAATAGCCAAGCTAACTGGGCTGCTTAGACAGCTCTTTTTTCTTGTTCAACTAACTTAAGGCAACTGTCGGAAAGAGGTCATAAACTTGAATTTATCAATCGGATATTTACCGATTAGTTACTACGATTTCACACCGGATGCTGGAGGATGTTTTCCGTTTGCAGTAGATATAGAAGTTCCCTATGTCGTATCGTTTTGTGATATTTATTTACCGGAGTGTGATGAAAATTTCGTACCGAGTTGGATGGAAAATATAAAAGCATATCCTCTTTATTTCTGTGCAGAAGTACCTAATTATTTCAAGGATGAATATGAAGAGATTTTGAGTGCAGCGCAAATTGAATATCGCTACCTAACAGAGGGTAAAGAACAGCATATATCCGTCGCAAGGATTCAACATGGAAAGCAACTACTAGCAGCTTTTCCTTTTTATATTACACTTGGTTGTGGAGGAGAAACTGTGGTTTGGGGTACAAAAGAGGATGTTTTTAGTGTTGAATTAAGAAAGTGGAAAGGAAATTGGGACGGTTTAATTGAAAAAACAATAGTCATCAAACCGAAAGTAGATACGAGTATTTTTTGGATTGGCTATGATGGGAACAGTATTGACGTTCTTTCGGGCCAGCGATGCTTTTCAACTTACGAAAATATAATAAAAACTCTTCCGGAATTTGTAACACCAAGCTTATGTGAATTCGAATAAGTGAACCATCTTGGCATTGAGGAGGTCTTGTTGGTGAGAAAGATTTACATCGGTGCATTACTGTTGCTACTGATTGTAGTCGGCACGATTTTTTATCAGCAGCAACAGTTAATTAAAGATTATCGGCAGTCAATTTATGGGGATTTAGCGATTATACAGAAGCCGATTGAACGAATTCTGACATTCCAGGAAACAGCAGAGCAATATAATGATGCGCAAAGAGCCCAATTATTTGAGCCATTATTTAATGCGCTCGCTGACGTGTTCAATTACACAGGTGGGACTCTACAATTAGAACCACATATTAAGGAACAATACTTTTATGAGTATATGGATGCAAAAACAAAATACGCTGTTATTGTACATGCTTATATGGAGGCTACAACATCCGAAGAACGTGAACAAGCACATGGGCGTCTAAAAGAGCAATACGAAGCATACGAAGAATTTTTAAAAACAGCCGCAACGGATCTTGTCGAACCATTCTAATTTGAGTTGTTCAAAAAAAAGGGCACAATTCTTGAATAAGGAGTAGCCCCTATTCAGTAATCAGGTGCTTTCGCTGAAGATTGCTGGGCTGCTTAGACGGCTCTTTGTTCTTGCTAAATTAAAGGACTTTAGCTAACGGGCTCTTAGCGGAAAAATAAGCGCACTTTTCATTATCAGTTCCTTTGGAATGGCAGAAGGGAATCGTGAAAGATGGAAACAAATCACTTGTTCTATAAAATTCAAAAAGGTACTGTTACAACCCATGATTATGTAAATTGGTCTTACGATTTATTGAGCAACGGAAGATCCTCACCATCCCTGAATATTCTATCCTCATGTTCATTTGATGATAATATTTTTGAAATAGAGTCTTACTTTAAACGGTCATTAAAGGAATTGGCAATAATAGAACCGACATTTGAAACATGTGCAAGAGCCCATATTGTTTTTTTGGCAAAACAAATACTGAACGCTGATGATCCCCAGGAAATTTTTAATTTTGCCGATATGATTTTTCAAGTTGTCGCTACTGAATTAGATAGTTCAGATGATTTATCGCCTTGGATTGAAATAAGTGAACTGATTGATAGGCTTGACTATGATTTTAAATGTTTTACGTTGAACGAGAGAGACGTAATATCAAAGATAAAGAATGAGGCAAGGTTGTTAGAACAAGGAATTATTATTAAAAATAAAATCGCTATGACGCTAAAACGAGTAGACGAAGATATTGAAAATGATGATTTGGGAAAAGCGAGGGATCGATTGCACGGGTTAATCTCAACCTATCCGAATGAATTAGAACTTCGTAAAAAGTTGGGAGACATTTATTTTGAATTAAAATACCCTGCGATGGCGGGCCGATACTGGTAT
Organism: Sporosarcina pasadenensis; assembly: GCF_047228845.1. Taxonomy (NCBI): domain Bacteria; kingdom Bacillati; phylum Bacillota; class Bacilli; order Caryophanales; family Caryophanaceae; genus Sporosarcina; species Sporosarcina pasadenensis. Next base: position 20,455 of record NZ_JBFEGM010000008.1, on the reverse strand, counting down.
TTAGCAAAGAATAAGACTCCCCAAATGAAAAAAGCGTGTATGGAGTTTGAAAATTCCATGGGCAATGACATGGATAAAATCGCGCGGGCATTAAAGTATAAAGGTGATATTGAGCTTTTAGAAGGACTGGATGTAGACCCAGCACTTTTATCTAGTCAATATAAAGTAAAAGAAAAATTAGTAGAAGAACAAGATGTTCCAATAGGGCCTACATACAAATTGATTATTTTGGGGTGTCTTTCAGTAATACTTTCAATAATTATTTTTGCATCAGTTGGAGTTTATACGTTTTTTGATTGGATATTTTAATGATTGGCGTGATGAATGTTGGGGGTTTTATCCTTATTTGCAGGAGTGATATGCATAGTCATTTCATTGCTTATTTACATACGCGATCTGAAGAAAGCCAATTCTGTTAAGGAGAAGTGGTTGGAGTTATTAAATTTTGTTTTAGACCCTTTTACCGGGCTAACAGCTTTGTTTTATTTAGGGCTTCTACTAATGGTATATGGCTTATTGAGGATATTAAATTTACTATGATGATTATGCTAACGGGGATGAAAAATAGTGGAAATTTCATTTATTAATGTAAGCGAGGACTATGAAGAAGAAGTGAATTTCGGTATTAAAACAAAAGAAACACCTACAAACATTTTCGAAATAAAGTGTGAGGACATTGAGCAGTACCATAACATTTTTAGAGGTGTTATATCCATTCTCGCTGATTATTCAACTAGGCTAATTACAATCATATCGGAACCTGTTCCATTGAAAATCCCTCTTCCTTATAAACAAACTGTTTTAAAAGGGAAAAAGCTGATTCAAACTGACTTCATAAATTCCTCAGCAAGTGGTTTCCTTGAAAACTATTTTTCCGAGAGTGAATATCGAAATTCTAATGATTTTCTTTGCATAGGTGAAGTCCAGTCATGGGAAGTAAAACCTCGACCTGAATTTACCCCACTATCTTTTATCGATTTAAAAGGTCTGTTTGCCTTTTCTGAAGACCTGAAGATAATTCAGTGTGTAGTATTTCAAGCAGGCTTTCACTCTGAGTTTTTAGCAAAGTTGGAGGAGATTAAGTCCTAATTCTTGAACAAGGATTAGCCACAATCGGGAGTATTTAAAAGGTGAAGTAGATAGGAGTAAGCTATGCTTAGTTTTTTTATTGAATTAATTGCAGGGATCTTCGGCAGCGTTGGATCTAGTGATTCTTTACATACGAAAAAAATTGACCACAATATAAAAAGGTTAAATCAGTACGATTGGTTTAAAAAGATCTACGAGGATGAAAGATATCACCGTTTGTTTTTTGTGAATAAATATGTCAGACGTTATTTACAAAGCACAATCCGTGTTAGAAAAATCATTCGAAGTAAAGAAGCACAAAGAAAGCTATTGTACCTTCTTAATAAAGAAACAAGATCGTGATTTTCCATCTGGAATTATCGCAGACAGAACTATATTTTATACGGACTATCGACTGCAATAGTTCTACCGGATTTTAAAAAATAAAACGCAGGGAATCTATACACTTCCTGCGTTTTCAATGCATTGCTAGTTATTTTTTTTGCCCCATCGCAGAAGAAATCTTTTCTGAAGCTTCGGTTGCTTTTTCGATAAAGTGATCCAATTGATCTTCAGTTGTTTGCATTTCGAGTGCCTCGATACTAATAGCCCCAAGCACCGTTCCTTCAAAATCAAAAATAGGCGCACCGACTGCTAGTGTCCCTTCCGTTTTTTCGCCTATACTGATTGCAAACCCTTTTCGTTTGATCGAGCGCAATTGTTGCTTAAATTGTTCCCGCTCCCCCTCTTCCGGAATTAGCCTTTGTAGCAAGGCATCCGTAATATGGGGAGGCGCATATGCCAGCATCGTTTTATTAGCGGCCCCGATGTTCATCGGTATGCGTTCACCTATACTATCAATGATACGTACATTCCGCGGACTATCAATCCGGTCTATGATAATAGATACGTCATCGTTCGGTGTATTAAGGTATACGGTTTCCTCTACTTCCTTTGCCAATTTTTCGAGAATCGGCCGAGCTACATGACGAATGTCCAGTTTCTCGTATTTTTTTAAGCCCAGTTCCATCCATTTATAGCCTAGTTCATATTGCTTCGTATGTTCGATTTGCGAAACGAGATTATGCAACTCTAGTGATTGCAACAACCGATACACCGTGCTAATCGGCAGTCCCGTCTCCTTCGCCAATTCTGCGACGAGCCATTTATCCTTTTGTGAGTCTGACATGACTTCGATGATGAGCATGGCCCTGTCTATCGATTGAATCATCTTCGTTTGCCTCCCGTCTTCCCCATATTGTAGCAGATATTGGACCAGCCCCGCATCTTTAATTATCAGACCCTTCCAAAATAAAAGAGAAATTGATTGACATCCACCCAATGACAGAACTAAAATTATATTAACATTTCACTATGTAGAATTAATTCCACAATGCGGAATTTCAATACGACAAGTGAAAGCGCTTTCTAAAGAGAGAAATAGAGAGGGTGGGAGAAATGGAAGGGTTCACAAAGTTCATCGCGGATATTTCAAATTTCATATGGGGGATACCGATCATGGTCATTCTCATCGGAGGTGGCGTTTTCTTGACGGTGCGTCTTGGTTTTTTCCAATTCCGCTACTTCCCGCATATTATCAAGCAGACTTTCGGAAAGATATTTTCAAAAAGTGAAGGGGACGGTACGTTGACTCCATTCCAAGCGACGGCAAGTGCGCTTGCTTCCACAATGGGTGCAGCGAATATTGTCGGAGTTCCGGTAGCTATCGCACTCGGCGGACCGGGGGCAATTTTCTGGATGTGGCTTGTCGCTCTTATCGGGATTGGAACCAAGTATTCGGAAGTCGTTCTCGGAATGCACTATCGGGAGAAAAACGAGGTCGGTGAATATGTCGGCGGCCCAATGTATTACATACGAAAAGGACTTGGCTGGAAAAAGGTCGCTTCTTTCCTTGCATTTGCACTTATGATTGAAATTGTAGCGAGTACGATGGTGCAATCCAATTCCATCGCAACAACGATGAAAGGTTCGTTTGGCTTGTCTCCTATTGTTACAGGCACTCTTGTTGCACTTCTTGTTGTCTTGGTCACTTACGGTGGAATTAAAACAATCGGAAAAGTGTCGGAGAAGTTGATTCCACTCATGGTTGTCATTTATCTTGTTGCTGCACTTGTTGTTATTGTTTCAAATATAAAAGAACTTCCAACTGCATTCGGACTGATTTTTGAATATGCGTTCCGGCCGATGTCGGCGGCGGGCGGTTTTGCCGGCGCTGGTGTAGCGGCTGCCATTCGTTGGGGCCTTGCCCGGGGGCTGTATTCCAATGAAGCAGGTATGGGAACGGCGCCGATTGCCCATTCAGCAGCCATTACGAATCATCCTGCGAAACAAGGATTCTGGGGTGTGTTCGAAGTAATCGTCGATACACTCGTCGTCTGTACAATTACTGCCCTTGTCGTCTTGACGTCTGGCGTCTGGAAAACCATGTCACCGGATGATGCCTCATCCATGGTGACAGAAGCGTTTGTGCCAGTATTCGGTTCATCACTTGCCGGGACTATCGTTTCAGCAACGCTATTCCTATTCGTCATCACCACAGTAGTCGTCATCATTTACTATGGTGAAAAGCAGGCTGAGTTCCTTTTCGGGACAACATTCTCCAAGGTGATGCGCTTCATTTATATCGGTGCCATTATCGTCGGTGCAGTCGGAGGATTGCAGTTCATCTGGCAGTTCCTCGATTTATTGCTCGCTTTTGTTGTCATCCCGAACGTCATCGCTGTTCTATTCTTGAGCGGTAAAGTGAAAGAAATTACAAACGACTATTTTATGAATCTCTATCCGATCGAACGAAAAAAATGAATCAATTAAGGAGGCAAGAGATATGTACAATCAGCTAAAAAATTTGGAATTATCACAACAGGTCGAGATGTTGACTCGTCATTTGGTAAGCATCAATAGCATTAACGGGACACTTGGTGAGGTGGAGATTGTTCAGGAGATCTATCGGATACTTCGATCATTCCCATATTTCGAAGAACATCCCGACCATCTCTGGCTCCAGACAATTGAAGGTGATCCAATCGGCCGTCAAAATGTCTTCGCTTTAGTAAAAGGCGAAAAACTCTCGAAGCAAACCGTCTTATACCATTCTCATATTGATACGGTTGCTGTCGAAGATTTCGGACCCTTGAAAAAGGATGCTTTTTCTACGGATGCAATGGAAGATTTTTTCCGTGGATATGAAAATGATCCAGTAATCCAACAGGAGGCACTTTCAGGCGATTGGATGTTCGGACGCGGCTCTGTGGACATGAAAAGTGGTGCAGCTGTCCATATTGCGAATACTCTATACTTTACAGAACATCCAGAAGAACTGACCGGTAATGTACTCCTCCTATGCAATGGGGATGAAGAAAGCGAACACCGTGGCATTATCGGTGCCCTTTCCGAATTAAATCGACTCCAAGCGGAACAGGGTCTTGATTTTGTCACCGCTATCAATACTGATTTCATCACTCCATTGTATGACGGCGATTCAAACCGATATATTTACACGGGAGCCGCAGGCAAGATCCTTCCTTGCTTCCATATTTACGGTAAAGAAGTACATGTTGGTGACACACTATCAGGTATTGATCCGAATTTCATTGCTGCCAAATTGACGGAACGGATCCATAACCGATATGCCCTTGCGGAAAAAATTCCCGGGGAGCTTGTTCTGCCGCCGACTTGTCTACAACAACGCGACACGAAAGAGCTTTATACGGTTCAAACGGCGATTAGCAGTCATCTTTACTTCAACTATTTCGTTTATGAAGATACTCCCGAGCAAATACTCGGGAAATTGTTGCATGAAGCTAGAGAGGCATGTGAGGAAACCGAGCGTTACTTGCAGCAACAGTTTGAAGAATATATCGAGTTTACCGGATTGCCTTCCCGAGATTTGTCATGGGAAATTGACGTGACTACTTATGATAAGTACTTACAATATTTGATTCAGCGTGGCGTCAATGTGAAATCGATTATCGACGAAGCGCTTGCAAAGAAGTCTGGCGATTTACGAGATGTTAGTTTCTCTATCGTCAGCGCCTTGCAGGAAGCCGATCCTGAAAAAAAAGCTCGGGTCATTTTATTCTTCGCACCGCCGTTCCTTCCGCATAATTATTTGAAGACGGATGTATCACGTGATAAAAAGATCCAATCTTCCATTGCGGAAGTGCTGGAAGAAATGGGTGAACTGACAGACGAGTGTTTTGAGTTAAAAAAATTCTTCCCTTATTTGGCAGATGGCAGTTTTCTATCGATCCATGAGGCAGAGGAAGAACTGGCACCACTTGTTCACAATTTGCCGGAATGGGACAACATTTACACAATTCCATTCCATACCATTCAAAAATTGAATATCCCATCCGTAAATATGGGTGTCTACGGAAAAGACGGCCATAAATGGACGGAACGTGTCTATAAACCTTACTCATTCGGAGTTTTGCCTTTGTTGATCCGCAAAACAACCATGCGTATGCTCGAAAAGGCGTCTGAAGATCAGTCGTTAGAATTAGTGTAAAAGTATATAAACGGCCCCTTTTGACCGGTATATGGGAGATTACCCCATGATGAAACTTTTTCGAGACCGGGACGGTTTGTAACAACAGCAAAACCCCTTCAAGCTTTTCACGGCTATGAAGGGGTTTTACTTTGTTATTGCATCGATGCAAGTAGATCTATGCAAGCTCAATCGGCATTAGACGCCATTACGCTTTACTTACAACAATCTCTTCATCCACAACGTCTACATGGACTTTTTCAATATCATCTTCTTCCAAAATGAGATCTGTCAATGGATCTTCGATTTTGTCTTGGATAACTCTGCGAAGTGGTCGTGCTCCGAAACGTTTGTCGTAGCCGAGCTTCACCAATTCCCGTTTCGCTTCAGGCGAGATGGAGATCTCGATATCGTTTTCTTCAATCGCTTCTTCCAAATCGACGAGCATCAAGTCGACAATTTCGAGTAGGTTGTCTTCTGTCAATTCGTTGAACGATACGATGGCATCGAAACGGTTGAGGAATTCAGGTTTGAAGTAGTCCCCGAGAGACTCTAGCATGGAGACGGATTCATGTGCGGTTTGATTGAACCCGACATTGATCTTTTTCTCCCCTGTTCCGGCGTTGCTTGTCATAATGATGACCGTGTCTTTGAAGCTGACTGTTCGTCCGTGCGAATCCGTTAGTCGGCCGTCTTCCATGATTTGAAGGAACATATGTTGAACGTCCGGGTGCGCTTTTTCGATTTCGTCGAATAGCAAAATCGAATACGGATTGCGGCGGACTTGTTCCGTTAATTGGCCCGCTTCTTCGTGCCCTACGTAACCTGGAGGTGAGCCGATGATTTTAGACACGGCATGCTTCTCCATGTATTCACTCATATCGAGGCGAATGAGCGTGTCACGGGAACCGAATAGTTCTTCCGCCAACACTTTTGTAATTTCCGTTTTACCGACACCTGTTGGACCGACGAATAGGAAAGATCCGATTGGACGCGTTTTTGATTTCAACCCTGCACGGCTTCGGCGGATTGCTTTAGCAACCTTGTCGGCCGCTTCTTCTTGTCCAATTACTTTTTTCCGTAGATTTTCTGCAAGGTCTTTCATTTTCGCTTGTTCCGATGCTTGCAGTTTCGTCACCGGAATGCCTGTTTTTTCTTCTACGATTTCCTCGATATCTTCAACCGTCACTTCATAGAGAGATGCTTCGCCTTTTTCGGCGTCTTCTAGTTGTTGACGTAATTGCATTTCTTCTTGGCGTAAAGTTGCCGCCTTTTCATAGTCTTCCATTTCCGCAGCTTGTTCTTTTTGCTGGACGACATCTTCTATCCGTTTTTCGATTGCATCCGCGTCTGCTGAAGAATGTTTCAGATTCAAGCGTGCTCCGACTTCATCCATCAGATCAATTGCTTTGTCCGGCAAGAATCGGTCTTGGATATAGCGTTGGGACAATGTGACGAATGCTCGGATCGCTTCATCCGAATAACGCACTTCATGGAAAGCTTCATAACGGTCTTTAATGCCATTCAAGATTGCGATCGCGTCTTCCGTAGAAGGCTCTTTGACGATGATCGGCTGGAAGCGTCGTTCGAGTGCCGCATCTTTTTCAATTTGACGGTATTCTTTCAACGTCGTCGCCCCGATGAGCTGCATGCTGCCCCGTGCCAATGCTGGTTTTAGGATATTCCCGGCATCCATTTTGGAGCCTTCCGCTGAACCTGCACCGACGAGAAGATGGATTTCATCGATGAACACAACGACATCTTTCCGGCTTTCGATCTCCTCGATCAATTGCTTCATCCGCTCTTCAAATTGACCGCGGATACCTGTGTTCGTCACAAGTGAAGCGACGTCTAACACATAAACTTGTTTGTTCAGCAGTTTTGAAGGGACATCGCCTTCATGGATTTTCACTGCAAGCCCTTCTGCAATCGCTGTCTTACCGACACCCGGCTCACCGATGAGCACCGGGTTGTTTTTGTTTCGTCTATTTAACGTCTCGATGACGCGTTTCACTTCATTGTCGCGGCCGATGACCGGGTCGATTTGTCCTTCCTCGGCATCGTTCGAAAGGTTTTTCCCGAGTTGGTCCAACAAGCCGTTCTCATGGTTTTCATCGACTTCTCTAACTTGCGTTTGTGCGAATGGCTGGCCGTTCGCTTGGAAAAATTGATTGGCATCATGGCCATATGACGGCATCTTGCCTGCATTCAATTGTCCTTGAATCTGTTGAAAACATGTATGACACATTTGCATTTGCATACGTTGTTGATTCACATGTAGGCGAAGGCTCACTGTCGCTTCGTTTTTACCACAATGTTGACATTTCATAAGCCATTTCCTCCTTATAGTTTTCATTCATTTATATTAAAACTGACATTGACTATCTTTGACTTATAACTTTATTATACACTGACCTTCTTTGACTTTCAAGATTTTTGCTTGATGTACCTAAATGCAAAAAGGCATCTCCCCATCGTGGGAATAGATGCCTTTTTTATCTTCAAGACTTTTTCCTAGAACGCATCGAGACCGCATGATTACTCGGCCGAACCGACTGATGTCGCACCATGACCGCCTGATATCACGCCTGAACCGCTCAATATCGTACCATAACCGCTCGATATCACGCCTGAACCGCCCGATGTCGTACCATGACCGCCTGATGTCATGCCTGAACCGCCTGGTGTTGCACCAAGACCGCCCGATTCCTCATCAAAAAAAAGTATACTTACACTACACTCGCTTGCTTTAACATAAAAGCGCGCAATACTTCCGCCCCTTCCATCAACTGTTCCATTGATGTGTACTCGGCTGGGTTATGGCTCAGTCCGTCTTTTGAGGGGACGAAGATCATGCCAGTCGGACAGAGCGTTGCCATATTCATGGCATCATGTCCTGCACCACTTGGCATTTCGAGCCACGCCACTCCTCTTTCTTCGCAGATTGCTTTTAGTTCGGCAACGAGTGCGCTGTCCATCTGAACAGGTTCTTCCTCTGAAATCTTGTCCATCCATATGTTCAGGGCGCGTTCTTTCGCCACGCCTTTGACCGCTGTTTCGAGTGCAACGACAACTCGCTGGCGTGATTCACGGTTCGTTCCCCGAATGTCGACGTACAAATCAGCGGAACCCGGTACTACATTCATCGCACCCGGTTGTATGGAGAAGACGCCGACTGTGCCGACCGTGCCATGCTCAAGTTCTGCTAATGCTGCCTTTTCGACGGAAAGGGCGATTTCCGCGCCTCCAAGCAATGCATCATGACGGTAATCCATCGGCGTCGTGCCGGAATGATCCGCTGTCCCTCCGACATGTACATGAAAACGGATTGGCGCGGCAATGGCGGAGACGATGCCAATCGCCTTCCCCTGCTTTTCGAGCACGGGGCCCTGTTCGACATGCAGCTCGACAAACGCTTTGATTTCATCATGAAAGCGCCTTGCCAAATGGACCTCTTCCAAATCGAGACCGTTTTCTTCAAATGCCTGCATGAGCGTGATTCCGTTCTTGTCAGTGAGCGACCGCGTGTACGCCGGATCGAGACGGCCCGACATCGCTTTGCTTCCAAGGGTCGATGCACCGAAGCGAGCAGACTCCTCGCAAGCATAAATGATGACTTCAAGCGGGTGCTCTGTCACCACATCTTCATCCGCCAGAGACCGCATCACTTCAAGTGCAACAAGGACGCCCGCCGTCCCGTCAAATTCACCCGCAGCATAGACGGAGTCGATATGCGAGCCGGTCGCGACAACCGGCAGGTCAGGTGAACGCCCCTCCCGTCGGGCAATGACATTTCCTGCGTAGTCGGTACGCACTATCAGCCCCGCAAGTTCCAACTGCTTGATCAGATAATCGCGGGCATTCCTCTCGGCCTCGGTGTAGGCCAGCCGATTAATGCCTTCCCCTTCGTCTGTAAATCTTGCAAGCTCTCCAAATGACTGACGCAAACGATCCAGCTTCATGGCAATCCTCCATTCATCCAGTTAACATTCGAACTATCTTTAGATAAAGTATCGCAACTACCCTAGAAAAAATCAAACAGCGTTAAATCAAGTGCCTGTGCACCACACAGTTATAACAATTCAAGATAAGTCATTTATATACACAAAGAAGCCTTCCTAATGTTGATACGGTTGGCTTCTTCAATTATTTTATGCAATTTTAACGTATAGTCAGAATTGTGTTGGTACCTGTGCAGCAACCAATTATGACTATTCATCGAAATGACTAGTTATACAAAGAAGACATCGGTAAACATGATATCTATAAGGTTTATGTTTTCCCTATATGCAATTGTAGTGTATAGTCTGAATAGTGTGCTGCACAGGCACCAAAATGGGCGGACACCCTATTTTACGACTGTCACTGGACAGTCGACGTGTTTCATCACTTTATGGCTGACGCTGCCGAGGATCATTTCTTGGAATGCATTTAGGCCTCTGCTGCCGATGACGAGTTGGTCGATCGCTTTGGCATTGACGTATTTGATGATTTCCTGGCTCGGGTCCCCTTTGAGCATCGTCATGTTCGCTTTCACGCCAGCCGTATGCGCCAACTCCAGAACAGGATCGACTTTATGCTTTCGTTTCAGCAGGAGGCTTTCTTCGTTTTGCGATAAGAGACGTTCGTCTTTTGCTTTATTGTAATCCGCGACATAGATGAACTCCAATTGCGCTTCCGGTAAATGTTGTGCAAGCGTAATGGCATGTTTTGCAGCACGCAGCGCATTTTCCGACCCGTCGATTGCTACACCTATTTTCATGTGTTTCCTCCCTTTCCCTCAAAGTAATTTTTCATATAGTTGTTCACTTGAAGAATTGAAACCTCGGATTGTCACCGACACTCCTTCTTCTTCGAGCTTCTGCTTCACTTTGGCGACAGCCCCGACAGAAGATTCGTCCCAAAGCTGGCTATCTGCAAAGTCGATAATGATGTCCTTTTCCTGAACGTCGCGAAATGCTTGGATGAATTTCGTTGTGGATGCGAAAAACAACGGCCCTTTTACTTTGTATAGACCTGCGTCGTTCGTCACAGTCACGCGGGAAATTTTGGCGACGAAGAATAGCGAGCTCAGGATGACACCGACAACAACGCCGATTGCCAAGTTATGCGTATATAAAATGATTGCGACGGTGATGAGCATGACAATTGATTCCGTTTTAGGCGCTTGCTTCAGGAACTTGAATGAGCCCCAGTTGAATGTTGTCGCGGCAACCATGATCATGACACCGGCAAGCACTGGCATCGGGATTTTGACGACGACGTCTCCCAACACAATGATCAAAAACATGAGGAAGACGCCCGCTGTGAAAGTGGACAGACGTCCGCGGCCGCCCGATTTGATATTGATCATCGATTGGCCAATCAACGCACATCCTGCCATCCCGCCGAAAAAGCCGGTGATGAAGTTCGCGATCCCTTGTCCACGCGCCTCCCGATTTTTATCGCTCGGCGTATCGGTCATATCATCCAACACTTGGGAAGTGAGCAATGATTCCAGCAAGCCGACGATCGATAACGCCAATGAATACGGGAAGATGATTTTGAGTGTTTCCAAGTTAAGCGGAATATCCGGAAGGAAAAACGTCGGCAGTGAACTTGGCATCCTTCCTAGATCACCGATCGTTTGCATCGATACGCCATTTATAAGTGCAATGCCTGTCATGACGACAATCGCAATGAGTGGCGCGGGGATAGCCGTGAAGAAACGCGGAACCGCGTATACCAATACTAATGTCGCGATTGCAAAAACAAACGTCATTGCATCATGTCCCCGTAAATAGGGCAGCTGAGTGATGAAGATCATAATGCCAAGCGCATTCACGAACCCGAGCATGACGGAGTTCGGGATGAAGCGCATTAAATTCGCAACCCCGAGTCCCCCGAGAATCAATTGAATAATTCCTGTTAATACGGTGGCTGCCAACACGTACTGCAAGCCATGATCCGCCATCAAGTTGACGAGCACTAACGCCATCGCACCGGTTGCCGCGGAAATCAAACCTGGACGGCCGCCGACAAACGAAGTGATGACCGCAATTGTAAATGAAGCATAGAGCGCGACACGCGGATCCACTCCTACGATGAACGCGAACGCGAGCGCTTCAGGAATGAGTGCCAGTCCTACGACGATTCCTGCTAAAATATCGGCCCGGATATTCCCGAACCATTGTTGTTTCAATGTATGCATATGTTGTTCTCCTCAATAAAATGTCAGGTAAAATCGTTCTCATTATAACAGACTGAACTATTTAGATGCCTGTCATCAACACAAGTTCCCCTCGAGCTGAATTGTCGTCATCTTTACTAAAGTCTAAAAATATAGTACATTTGTTTTTACAAAATTCGAAATGGGGTGTTTTTTCGATGATTAAGATGGATGAAATTGTGAGCAAAATAAGTCACGCACACAAAACGAAACAGCCGATTGAATTTATCCGCCACGATTATAAGTTGGACGAGGATACCGCCTATTTCGTGCAGGAGCAGCTAGTAATGAAACAAGCGATTTTACATAACGCTGAAATTGCTGGCTATAAGGTCAGCATGACGAGCGCCGAAACGCAAGCAATCGCCAATACGAATGAGCCGGCATACGGCACGTTGCTATCCACCCATATTCAATATAGCGGTGATACGATTCCGCTTTCTTCTTTGTTTGACCCGTTAATTGAACCGGAGATCATGTTCATTTTGCAAGAGGACTTGTCACCGAATGCAAGTGAAGAGGAAATCATTCAGAAAAGCAAAGTGTGTGCCGGCATCGAAATTCCGGATGCCCGTTATATCGACTGGTTCCCGAACTTCTCTTTGGCGGACTTGCTGTGCGACAATACCGCCACTGGACTTGTCGTCTTAGCCGACCCGATCGAACCGTTGACATTCAATCAATTTGAACATGTTGAAATGGAGCTGTTTCATAACGGTGAAAAGATCAGTGAAGGCATGTCTTCCGCCGTGCTCGGCAATCCCGTATCATCTGTCGCGTGGTTATCTGAGAAACTAGCAATGAAAAATAAAGTGTTGCAGGAAGGCATGGTCATCTCTTCCGGTACATTTATTTCTCCGCTCGTGGCGAAGGAAGGAACATATAAGGTAACGTATTCACATATTGGAGAAGTTGAAATTACGTTTGAGTGAATGAATAGGAAAGCCAGCTGGGGGATTTGCTTTGGGCAGGCCTTCCTGACAATAAAAAAAGAACCACCACTGAAAGTCATGTTCCGACTCTCAGCGGCAGTTCCTTCCTCAATAATCAATCCAACGTCAACAACGCGACGAGTTCCACATGCACGGTGTGTGGGAAGAGGTCGACCGGCTGCACGCTTTGAAGTGTGTAGCCGAATTGGAGTAGCTCAGCTGTATCCGTTGCGAATGTGTCCGGGTTGCACGAGACGTAGACGATCCGCTTCGGTTGGGCGCGGCCGATTCGGCGCATCACTTTACCGCCAGCACCGCAGCGTGGCGGGTCAACTACTAACAGGTCCGCCAAGCCCCAGCTTTCATGTATTTCATCGATTCCTTTACGCGCATCGCGAGCAAGGAACGTCGTGTTATGCAGGTTATTGTCAACCGCGTTCCGTTTTGCAGATTCAATCGATGTCTCGACGATCTCAATGCCGGCCAATTCCTTCACGCGCGCGGCAAATGGCAATGAAAATGTCCCGACACCACAAAACAGGTCAATCATTTTTTCGTCTTCCTGCGGCTTGCCCATCTCCAGCGCAAGGTCGACGAGCTTTTGCGCTTGGACAGGGTTCGTCTGGAAGAACGTATCGAACCATAGGCGGTAACGATAGCCGCCCAATTCATCGTAAATGAAGTCACGACCCGCCAACACGAAAGTCTCTTCGGATTGCGTGCGGTCCGCTATATCCGTATTCACGATCCACATTAAGCTTTTCACGTTCGGATAATTGTTCGTGATCCGGTCAATCAAATTCTCCGCAGCCGCCGCCAATTCATCGGCAGGCTGTTCTGTCGCAAATAATGCAAGCATGAGTTCGCCGGTTTCAAAAGACTCCCGGACCATTAAGTGACGGAGAAGCCCTTCCTTCGTATCTTTATTGTAGCCCGGAAGGCCGAACTCCTTCACCCATTCGCTCACTTCCATCGTCGCATCGACCATATTCCGGCCGGCGATCAGGCATGTTTCAAGCGGGATGATGTTACGGAAATTCCCTTGCTCATGCAAGCCGAGTTCCCCTTCAGGAGAGAAGGTGAATTCCATTTTATTGCGGTAATGCCAAGGTTCGTCCATGCCAATCGTTTCCTGGACGAGATCCGGATTCATTCCGACGCTTTCCAACGCCTTTTTCACATTTTCCGTCTTATGCTTCAGCTGGCCTTCATAACTCCAATGTTGCCACACACAGCCGCCACAAAGCTCGAAATGCGGACAAGGCGCCTCCATGCGGTCCGGATTTTCGACCAAGATTTCTTCAGGTAATACCTTCCTCCATCTCATAGTCGGATCATCCACCGTAACTTGTACGGTCTCTCCCGGTAATGTCTGCGGAATGACGAGCTTCAACTTTTTTAGGTTGCCCAGTTCATTCTCACGCCAAATGACCGCTTGTCCATTTCCTTTTCTGTCCAAGTGGTCGATTTCCGCAACCATTTTTTCTTCTATTGTAACGGTCAATCGATGATTCTCCTTTCATAATTTCCTTTATCTATTAAACGGCCGCTTTTTAAACGGCTTGCACTTGTCTTCAACTGTACTATTATAACGGAAATGGAGCGGAATGAAAATGAATGTTCATTTCCATGTTAAGGTCTATCTATCTACGCCAGAGTTCACCTCTTTTCCATCCGTTCCGCCAGTTGTTTCGACTGTGGATTTCCTTCATTTCGCAATTGCTCAATGATGTTATGATAATCCGTTTCATTGCGATTCTGGCTTAATTTATAGGCAGCCTGAATCTCCTCTACTTTTATTTTAAATCCGACGATGCCTTTCAGTTCACTTTCAAGAAACTTGGGCGAAAGCGTTTCCCATAGCACGGGATTTTCGCGTATGCCCTCGTATTTCTCAAGCATTGCTGTTAAGTCTTTGATCAATTCTTCCCTAGTTTGAATGCTTGCTTTGCCATACATATGGACCGCCTGATAATTCCACGTCGGCACATTTTCATGAGAATACCAGGAAGAAGAAATATAAGCATGCGGCCCTTGAAACATGACGAGAACATCATCAGTCTCTTCGAATGTTCGCCATTGCGGATTGCCATACGCCATATGCCCGGTAATATAGAGATCCTCTTCATGTTTCGTGAACCCGAAAGGCAAATGCGTCGCAACCGGTTTCCCTTTTTTCGTCGTGACAATCGTGCCAAATGAATTCTCTTGTACGAAACTCAAGATTTCATTAACATCTGTGACCTTAAAGTATTTTGGGATATACATGTAATTCTTCCTTTCTCATAAGATCTGCTGTATATGGGAAAGTTCATTTTCCCGTCTTAATTAAACTATTCCTCACTAAAAATCTATCATTGAATATTAGAGGCACCCCTACCCCGTTTAGCTCCGCGTGGATATGCAAATGAGGCTCGGTTGTATTTCCGGAGTTGCCGACCCTACCAAGCAGTTGACCCATTTCCACCTCATCCTCTTCCGCCACAACAACACTGCCTTCTTGCATATGTGCTAGGAAAAGCGTAGCTTCGTGCTGTTCGCAGACAAGGGCGACGTAGTTCCCTTCCGGATGTTCTGAATCTGATTCGGATGGTGTCAAGTCCGGCAGGTGGTTCCTCGTTTCCACAACTTTTCCGTTGCACGGGCTGAAAAGTTCATCGCCATAAATTGCGTATTTCGGCAGGTCTTTCGGGTAGAGCCCGTTTGCGCGTGTTCCGAGTTTCGTCAATTTCAAGACGTCTAATGAATATTTTTGATCCTCATATTCGTTGTGATAATTCATTTGCACATTATTTCCGCCATGGCCGACATAGTACGTACCTTGTTTGAGCGGGAATGCCAGCTCGATCGCCTCTTCTTTGACCGAATAACTTGTAAATACGAATGTATTACAAAGGCCGAATATGAGGAGAAGTACAACATAGACACCGATCGTCATTTTCTGTTTCTCTGTGTTCGTCGTCCGGAATGGCAAGTCGCGTGTTTTTCTCCAAGATATGACGAGTGCGATAATGAGCAGGCCGATCCAAACATAACGGAAAAAATAGCCGATCAAATGCCAGTGGCCAGACTGGAACAACCAAGTTAGAAACATAATTGACGTTAACGCATCCAATAGCCATTCCAATCTGCTTTTAAAAGCAGTTTTCCACAGCGTTGCAATGAAAAATAGCGGCAGTGCGATGAGAATGGCGAGTGACAGAATGATTCCGTACATCAAGTTCCCCCCCTTGTTTTCATCTCAATTTCATCTTCATCCCTTCATGTGTAGCTGTAAATCCTGTTTCTGTAGACCGGTCCCCTTGCAGCGCACCTGTTAGATTCACCGCTTTCACTTAGCCAGCTCCTTCACCCGCGTCCGCGCCAATTGATCATGAAACCCTTTCGTTCCTTTTGTCCAAGCGAAAAACACGATATAGAAAACGAGTAGGCCGTTTGGGATGAAGATGTGGAAGAAGTTTTCTGGTTCTTCAATCCCCCACCATGGCTTCGGGAAGAGAACAATGAGATGTGTCAACTCCCATGGCAACAGCTTGACGGCTGTTCTGATAAGGGCTTGTTTCCAACTGATTTTTGTTTCGCGGTCGGTTGAGATGGTTAATTTCAACAACTTTTTGCCGATTGTTCTTTGTTTGTACATTTCACTGAGAATGAAATATAACCAAACTGGCAATGAAAAAGTGAGAAGCACCCAAAGCTCGATTTGATAGCCCTTTTCGAAATGATTGAAAGGAAATCCATCCGTCGCGCGATAGAGTGCCCATTGGAATCCGATCAATAAGAATGCGATGAGCGTGCAATCCAGCCAATATGCAGTCAGTCTCTTTAAAAAAAGCATTGTTTTCTCCTCCTCGGAAAACAGGTGCCTGTGCAGCACACATTTATGACAATTCATTAGGAATTATATAGTTGCATATTGGAACTAACCGAATGTTGATGTAAATGACTTCTTTAATTACTTTATGCAATTGTAGTGTATTATCTGAATTGTGTTCTTCACAGGCACCGGAAATATTCTAAAAACTTCTAAGAGGATTTCGGTTGCCTTTCAAGTATTCCTATAAAGTTTTTTCTGCATGAGAACAATAAATATCCAAAGGCAAGGACAAGTAGGATGGCTAGAAGAAGCAATGAATGATCGAGGAACAGATGGAGTAAGAAGATATTGGCGACGATTGGGGCTAATATTGCAATGGCCAATGGGACGAATTGATTCGTTAAGAGCAGGATTCCACATATGATTTCTAATGATTTTTCTGCGATTAATAGATATTTGAATTCGAATAATGCCATTGCTTCGGGACTCGTTGCGATGAATGGCTCCAACCCGAAGATGACAAAGTAGCCGTTAATTCCCGCGACTAGAAAAATGACACCTAACAACAGCCTGCTCACGTGCCTCAATTTCTCCGCCAATTTGCACACCTCCCTTCTATCTTATTTTCATTACCTTGTCATCGATCGACTCCTTATGAATGTATCTTCTGCACTAATACTAACAATTCCTGCCTATTACAGAAACCAAATGAAGGAGTTCGACCTTCATTTCACGAATAAGTGAAGGAAGTTGAAAAAAAGGGGGATATTAAAATGTTTACGACAATTGAAGATTTTCTTATTCATTGGGGACATGAAAGTAATTCCACGCAGAAATTACTCGATACATTAACGGATGAATCACTGCGTACAGAGGTTACTCCCGAAGACCGCACGCTCGGTCGCATCGCTTGGCATATCGTGACGACACTCGGTGAAATGATGTCGCGCACAGGTCTTGAGTTCGAGGCAACAGATCACAATTTGCCCGTTCCGGAAACTGCAGCTGAAATTGCTGAAGCCTACCGCACTTCCAATGAGGCGATGGTTGCCGCAATTAAAGAACAATGGACGGACGAATCACTTGCAGAGGTAAAAGAGATGTATGGAGAACAATGGTCAGTCGGTACAGTACTCGGTATTTTAACAGCTCACCAAACACACCATCGCGGCCAAATGACAGTCCTCATGCGCCAAGCCGGACTACGCGTAATCGGCGTATACGGTCCCGCACGAGAGGAATGGGCAGCGTTCGGCGCTCCCGCACCAACAGTATAATAGTTGGTGCCTGTGCACCACACATTTATGACAATTCATTAAAACGAATATAAATTCACCAGGAAGCCAACCAAACGTTGATATGGTTGGCTTCTTCATTTACTTTATGCAATTGTAGTGTATTATCTGAATAGTGTCCTGCACAGGCACCCAAACAATTCTGACACATGCTACCGCTACCGATACTCTTTGAAAAATAATAGGGATGAGTAGAGGAACGGGAGGATGAAATAACCCATACGATACAAAATGAGCAGGAATAGCACCTTTTCGTCGGCGATTCCAAAGCTCTGCGTCCCCCATAGGAAAACGACGTCAAAGGAACCAAGACCGCCGGGGATCATACTCGCAATCCCTGTACAGGCAGCGATTATAAAAATAGGAATCAGAACCGATAGACCGATTGGAATATTCAATAATGATGTTAAAAACCAGATTACTAAAAAGACGCAAATCCATTCACACAGAGAAGCGATGACTAGTTGAACAGCCATGGTTGCATTTATCTGAGGGGAACCCGATTTCCGAAAGCGTGCAATGAAAATGCCAATGAAAACCGGAAAATATAGACTCACCGCTCCAACAGCAATGAAGAGCCATTTTGTTTCTTGCAATAACGGAAAATCTCGATAGAAGAAAGCAATAATCCACGCCAATACGGAAATCCCCGTCAAATAAAACAAAGTGACGGAAGCAATGCTTTTCAATACGCCTTCTTTTTCAATCCTATATTTCGAATAAAAATAACTGCGCAGCATGACGCCGACTAGACCGCCAAACCCGATCAGGTTGGAAAACGTGTTGGCAATGAATGAATTTTGTAAGACGCTCCGTGTCTTCATGTTAATCCCCAATACCTTCACAAGAACGACATCATAGTAAAGCATAGGAGCGATTGCGAAAAATGAAACGACCAAGATGAGCAAGAGCTTCCATGGCTGTAATTGATTTACCTCCATCCAAAGCGTTGGTAGATCTACACCAGATACCGCCTGTCGAATTTCAAAAGCCGCCAAAGCTAGTAAGACGAGCGGAAACAACACCTTTAGAACGCTGAACAGTTGCTCCTTCCTTATCTTGAACATCCCATCACCCCACTCCCTAATAAAGTCCCCTACCATTGTAGTACCTAGCTCCGGAATAAAAAACCTAGAATTTCAATTCAATAAGGTACCAGCCCGGTGCCTGTGCACCACATATTTATGACAATTCACTTAGAGTTATAAATACACAAAAAGAAGCCGATCATGGATGGCTTCTTCATTTGTTTTATTCAATTGAAGTGTATAATCTGAGTAGTGTGATACACAGGCGCCCGAACACCTTCGACAATTCAGTTATCATTAACCCTATGCGTAATTAACTCTCGACCAATCACATTAGCGGAAACCGGCTTCTTCCCAATCTCCCTCGCCCACACTGACAGCTGCCCGATATGGTGAATTTCATGCGCAATTATATGCCGCATGACCTCACCCCAAGCATCTGCCACAATCCGGCCATCCGGCATTGTCTCCTGTAGTAGGTTATGCTCCATGCTCTCCTCCCAATTCCGGACAAACGCCTCCACTTCCGGCTTGAACTGCGCATCCAGCTCCCGGATTCGCTGCAGACTCTTAAAGTCTTCAAAGTTCTCTTGAAAATCCGGCTTTCCTTGCAACATCCGAATCCAGCTCCACTCCACATCAATAATGTGGAACAGCGTCTCTAAAATGCTGCCTACCCCACCAGTTCGCGTTCGAAGTAGATCTTCCTCCTCCACCTCTTCACACCAGCGATACCAATCCTCTCTCACTTGCCAATTGTACGCAAAAAATGTTTTCAAACGGCCCCCACCTTACAGTCATTGATTTTTCAACACCGAAAACACTCGTGCATCATGCGATTGTCCATTTTGGAAGAGATAGCTACGTAGGATTCCTTCTTGCTCAAACCCATGCTTTTCTAATAAATTGATAGAAGCCACATTGTCCAAGAACGTGACAGCTCCCATTCGGTGCAAGCCCAGCTCTTTGAATGAATAATGCAATACCGCCTTCAACGCCTCTGATGTAATGCCGGTTCGCCAAAAATCCGGATGGATCTCAAATCCGATTTCCGCCCGTTTCATTCCTTTCGAAAGGTTATTCAAACCGATTGTCCCCATGAAACGGTTGTCCTCCTTCCGAATCATAGCCCAACGCACGCTGTGACCTGTTAAAAAACTACTCTTAAAACGCTCAACCAGCTTTTCCGCCTGCACCAATTCAGTCATCGGATCCATTCCGTAATATTGGAGAACCGCAGGATTAGAAAAGTTATCAAATACCCCCTGGGCATGCTCCTTATTGACCTCTACAAGATACAGCCGGTCTGTTTGTAATTCGGGAAATGTCATGATGGTCGCTCCCTTTCAAATGGAATAACAACACTTGTAAAAAGTTACTAGATTGCTTCCATATAGAATAACACAGTTTTCGGAATTGCCATTATTTAATTCGTGCCATTTAATCGGTGCCTGTGCATCACACATTTATGACAATTCAACATGAGTAATATATATACGGAAAAAAGCCAACAAAATATTGATGGCACTGACTATCTTTTTTGAGACAAGTAAAAAACACCTTATTAAGCAGCCAGTTGTCGGTATTGTACCGGCGATTG